>NZ_FNKU01000003.1 GCF_900100365.1 Pseudomonas cannabina
CTAATCAGGACGTAATAGAAATAATACCAAGCGGTCAACCAAAAATCGAAAAATAAAGAAACCTCCTACAAATAATTAAATTCTCTATTTTGGGAATATTCCTACAGCTTTATCAGCAAAAGTTTTTTTCAAGCATGCCGTTAATAACGGTTGACATGAAAAACAGGTGCACAATGAATATAACTCCGAACTACATCACCGCACAGGAATGGCAAAGCCTGTTTGAGAAAAAAGACCCTGCTGTCTTGGTTCCTATGACCAAGCTCTCCATCGAACCAGAACCAGCAAAACAGCGTGACCCGAACGCTGAGTTTTACCGCAAGGAGGAAACACTTGGTTTGCCGGATACAAGAAATCGGAAGACGGCCGCGCCGCGCTAGAAAACATGCTTGAAGAAACAGCGACAGCTATTAAAAACGAGTATTTAAGGAAGGTCTGAAAAAGCCTTTTCTTCAAAAGTCGAAGCCAGTAAATACAGGCGCTCCAGCCCGGTTCCTCTCCAAAAAAATGGGCTTTTTCAGAGGATACTTAAAAGCCGAAGTCAAACAATTTGATAAAACAATATACCGCATGTTTGATGATTATCATGAATTCAAAGAGCAACTTCGCTACTTGAACCCTGAGCTGTCAAAAAAGCATTTCGGCTTTACCTTGGGAGGCGCTGATTTATTCGATTTTTCGTCCCTGCAACGCTCTGGAGGCCTTGATTTATCTGGGGGCAACAGCTGGGTTTTAGAATAAATCAGCGTCTCCCTTGGGGTTTAATGAGCAGATTCAGGTGACCGATCCCGACGAGGTGCTTACCCTGCTGAATTTACGTACCTGACAGAGGCGCTGAACTCGCGGGAGCAGCTGAAGGATGATTTGAAGGCCCATGCAAAAATCGTGATGGGCCTGCTTGATCACTATTCGGAAAAATTTGACAGCCAGTACAAACTCAATCTGGAAAACTACAGCAAAGTCATCGACTACGGGCAAATATTCAGCCGTAATCATATTGGCAACTATATGGACACCATTATCTATCAGATTGAGCGCAATGCGCCAAAGCATGAGGACGAGGAAGAGCGAAAGCCCTTGGTCGATATTCATGCTTGAGCGACTCCGGCAGGATTCAGCCGTGACGCGGATCACATAACGCCATTCCCTCGGATTTTTCCCACATAGTTATCAGCCAAGTTTTTCCTGAATTTGCCGTTAACCAAAGTACTCACTATTCAGCAAGGAGCTCGATATGAACATCCCCCCAGCAAGTATCACGCGGTTGAATTCTCTGATACCCGTCCCGGCTTCCGCGCGAACGACACCATTGGATACTTTGCCTGAAACCAAATCTACACTAAGCACAAAAGAAGCGGCTGCAAAAGCATTTTATACACGTGAGGATCAGCCATGGCTAAACAGACCTTATCGATATACTGATCACACCCAACCAGAAGTAAAAACCGAAATACGCTCGATGACCAAGCAAGAATACATTGAGGATGCCTATGCTTGGTCCGGCCTTATGTCAAGAATTGAGTCAGATCACCTTAGCAAATTCAGAAATGAACTCATGGAGTTACGTCCCGATTTGGCGGGCATTAATTTCAGTTACACGCTGGGTGACGACGCAGAATTGAAAATCATCAACCTTGACGGAAAACTTGGTGAACACGAATTAAAGTTTCTTACCGATGCAATCAACAAAAAACAGATTTTAAAGAAGCTGCACGCGAACATGCAAAAATAATAATGACGCTTGTGGACCATGACACAGAGACTTTTAGGGAGACGCTGATTTATTCTAAAACCCAGCTGTTGCCCCAGATAAATCAAGGCCTCCAGAGCGTTGCAGGGACGAAAAATCGAATAAATCAGCGCCTCCTTAGGGAGGCGCTGCAAAAATAGCCAACTGTCCCCACCCTTGGCACTAAGTTCCTTCAACAGCCTCCCTCTCCGTGAGCGTTACGCGCGTGCAGAAGACCTTCTCCGAACTCGAATATACCGGCAAGAAAAAGCAGACTCGCCGAGATCGCTTCCTGGCTGACCTTGAACAGTTGGTGCCCTGGGCCCTGCTGGAGGCGCAAGTGGCGCCGTTTTATAGCAACACGCAGGCAAGCGCGGACGCCCTGCGATAGGGGTGTCGCGCATGTTGCGCATGTACGTCGTGCAGCAGTGTTTCGGTTTCTCCGATGAAGGTTGCGAAGATGCCGTCTACGACAGCCAGGCCATCCGCGGTTTTATATGGGTATCGACCTGGGTCGCGAGTCTGCACCGGATGCCACACCTTGCTGCGTTTTCGCCGCTTGCTGGAAGTCCATCAGCTAACCCGGCTGCTGTTTGAAACGATTAACCAGCATCTGGCCAGCCGGGGGCTGCTGCTCAAGGAAGGCACTATCGTCGACGCTACTCTGATCGCCGCGCCGCCCTCGGTCAAGAACCGAGAAGGCAAGCGTGATCCTGAGATGCATCAGGCCAGGAAAGGCAATCAATGGCACTTTGGGATGAAGGCCCACATTGGTGTAGACGCCACGTCGGGGCTGGTGCACAGCGTAGTAGGGACGGCCGCTAACGTGGCGGATGTCACCCAGGTTGGCCAGTTGCTTCACGGTGACGAAACCTATGTTTCGGGTGACGCTGGATACACCGGTGCGGCCAAGCGACCGGAGCATGCTGAACGGGACGTTATCTGGTCGATTGCAGAACGGCCAAGCAGTTACAAGCAGCACGGCGAAGGCAGCGTGCTGTATCGGGTCAAGCGCAAAATTGAATATGCCAAGGCGCAACTGCGTGCCAAGGTCGAGCACCCCTTCCAGGTAATCAAGGTGCGCTTCAATCATCGCAAGGTTCGCTACCGTGGGCTGGAAAAGAATACAGCGCAGTTGTTCAGTTTGTTTGGGTTGGCCAATCTGATGCTGGCCAAGCGGTATTTACAACAGACGGCAGGATAAATCCGTCTGAAAGGCGGGACTGGCCCGCCTTTCAGCAAAATGAGGGCAGAAATCTGCTCGAGAAACGTAAAATAAGGCCGGCAGGTTGAAAAAAACCGGCTTGGAAATGGGGACGGTGCGAACGGGTTAATTGTTCAGCGTCTCCTTAGGGAGGCGCTGCAAAAATAGCCAACTGTCCCCACCTTGGCACACTAAGTTCCTTCAACAGCCTCCCTCTCCGTGAGCGTTACGCGCGTGCAGAAGACCTTCTCCGAACTCGAATATACCGGCAAGAAAAAGCAGACTCGCCGAGATCGCTTCCTGGCTGACCTTGAACAGTTGGTGCCCTGGGCCCTGCTGGAGGCGCAAGTGGCGCCGTTTTATAGCAACACGCAGGCAAGCGCGGACGCCCTGCGATAGGGGTGTCGCGCATGTTGCGCATGTACGTCGTGCAGCAGTGTTTCGGTTTCTCCGATGAAGGTTGCGAAGATGCCGTCTACGACAGCCAGGCCATCCGCGGTTTTATGGGTATCGACCTGGGTCGCGAGTCTGCACCGGATGCCACCACCTTGCTGCGTTTTCGCCGCTTGCTGGAAGTCCATCAGCTAACCCGGCTGCTGTTTGAAACGATTAACCAGCATCTGGCCAGCCGGGGGCTGCTGCTCAAGGAAGGCACTATCGTCGACGCTACTCTGATCGCCGCGCCGCCCTCGGTCAAGAACCGAGAAGGCAAGCGTGATCCTGAGATGCATCAGGCCAGGAAAGGCAATCAATGGCACTTTGGATGAAGGCCCACATTGGTGTAGACGCCACGTCGGGGCTGGTGCACAGCGTAGTAGGGACGGCCGCTAACGTGGCGGATGTCACCCAGGTTGGCCAGTTGCTTCACGGTGACGAAACCTATGTTCGGGTGACGCTGGGATACACGGTGCGGCCAAGCGACCGGAGCATGCTGAACGGGACGTATTGTCGATTGCAGACGGCAAGCAGTTACAAGCAGCACGGCGAAGGCAGCGTGCTGTATCGGGTCAAGCGCAAAATTGAATATGCAAGGCGCAACTGCGTGCAGGTCGAGCACCCTTCCAGGTAATCAAGGTGCGCTTCAATCATCGCAAGGTTCGCTACCGTGGCTGGAAAAGAATACAGCGCAGTTGTTCAGTTTGTTTGGGTTGGCCAATCTGATGCTGGCCAGCGGTATTTACAACAGACGGCAGGATAAATCCGTCTGAAAGGCGGGACTGGCCCGCCTTTCAGCAAAATGAGGGCAGAAATCTGCTCGAGAAACGTAAAATAAGGCCGGCAGGTTGAAAAAAACCGGCTTGGAAATGGGGACGGTGCGAACGGGTTAATTGTTCAGCGTCTCCCTAGCTTCTTAGGGAGGCGCTGATTTATTCGATTTTTCGTCCCTGCAACGCTCTGGAGGCCTTGATTTATCTGGGGGCAACAGCTGGGTTTTAGAATAAATCAGCGTCTCCTTAGGTTTCCTACCATCAGTATCTGGAATCCCCGCCTCAGCCTTAGCCAAAGCATAAAGGTCGTCCAGATCAGAAATACTCAGTGTACGGTTTGGTAGAGTCGAGCTACCGCATCTTGCTGCCAGGCAGAAAGTCTCTTAGACCACGCGTGGATTTCCTGAATAATCGTCACCAGCCTTCTCCTTGGCGTAGTACTACGCACACTTATGAATACCCAAAAAAGTATCATTTTGCTATCATCATATCTAGCAGAAAAAGGAATTGGGGTGAAGGGGGCTAAGTAGGAACCGCCGAAAATTCCGTCGAAAAACGTCACCTGAGTGGTTCCCGGCTGCTTTTGCTATCCGACACGGTTTTCCGTACATACTTGGCCGCTCAATCAAGCCGTTTTCGGCTTGGCGGCGTCGCTGCCGGAATACAACTGTTTGGCGTCAATCCGCACCAGTAGTGGCTTCCCGCCCATGACGGAAATTTCTGGGATTCCGGCTTACAACCCCAGTCTCCGAGAAACCCGGGGCGGTTCAGTTTTCACTGCATAAGTAACGCCTCAGCGTCTTCCTACGCATCGCTATGAAGGCATGAAGCTCCTTTCATAGCGTCAGCTTGATGCATAGGCATTTGAAATTCCTATGTACCCAGGGAACGTGTCCGCTGTTACGGCCACTTAGTACAGATATTGCTATCTACGGATGTAATCATGAGCTTATCGCCGACGCTGCAAAAGCTAACTAATATATTGGGCCCGACAAAAATTGCCAAACCTGTCACAGAGGCTATCCAGTGGCAGGAAGGCATGGATATAACGCTGCATGTCAGCGGCGACAGCCTTACCTTACTAGCTAACATCATAGAACTGCGTACAGACCCTAAAGACGACATTTTATTGCGCAAGCTGCTTACCCATACGTTTCCGGGCCTGCGTCTGCGCCGTGGCGCGCTTACCATCAACCCTGATGAAAGTGCCCTGGTTTTCTCTTATGAACACGATTTTCACCTTCTGGACAAAGCCCGTTTTGAGAGCCTGCTGGCCAACTTTGCTGAAACGGCGCAGGAGCTTCGAGACACAGCGACACATTTTCGTTTTAACTGAGGAAAGAGTATGTTGGATAAAGTGGGGAACAGTGCTCGTGTAGATAATGCCCCGCATGTCGAAGCGCCTGCAGGGCCGGAGCCTATGCGGCTTGATGCTGCGCGAGGCCAGAAGCCCAAAGCCCCTATGGATGCACCGTCATCATTACGTTTGCGAGCGATAGCGGGTGGCATGCCCAGTGAAGAAGCAGGAACGACTGCACCTGCTGACGTGAATCAGCCTCCACCTGCTGATGTTCGTCCAGAAATGGGTGTAGATCCTGTGAGACTCTTCGTTAAACTGATGGTAGGAACTCTGGCGCTGTCGACAGGAGTCCGTTTTGCAAGATACCCAAGTGATTTCGCGAAGGATCCGGGAGGCAGTGTATGGGCAGCAATCAATCTGCAGCATCGCTCGAGCGTCACACATCTCGAACAAGGCAATCAGACGGTTCTTGAGCGTTTCGGTGCACATATTCCAAAAGACAGTGCGTGTTTCAAAGCTCGCGCTGACGTCACACACGATGTTCCCTCAGGCGTGGCAGGGCAGTGGAACCACAAAACCCAACGGGTAAAACTGAACCCTAACATTCATTTCGAGAGCCATCCGGCACAGGTCGCCGGACATGAGTTCATACACTGTTACACGCATCCTGAGTTTGTCGAACGCCATATAAAACATCCGCACTGGAAAGCCCTGAATGAAGGGTTGACGACTCGTTTGACAGAGAAACTGCCAGACCCTAAGCGTCTCTTGCCCATTCCCTTGGCAAAGGATCCCTATCATGGTTTCAAGCTGTCCACCGGGGACTCCTGGCCGGATGCGGCCAGGCGAATCGAAGACGAAGTTGGCGAAAATGTGTTGTTGAAAGCGTTCTTTGGCGGCGATGACCAGGCTATTAGTGAAGTAGCTAAAGCCGCTGCTCAGATCTACCCCAAGATTGCCTCACATATTACCGAGAGGGAGTTGTATCAAGCGGGCAGCATGCGTGGAGGACAACAGCTGGCCGAGTGTTACGTAGGTGCTTTGCTCAAAAACGGTCAGAAACTGCCTGACAGTTTTACGAATTATCTGCTACCTGTATTTAGCTATTCAGATATAAGCCCTGGTCACGCGAAAAAAATACAGGCGCAAGCGGAAAAAAGTCAAAAGCGGATGGGAATTGTGTTCGATACAGCGTTTTTTTCACCTGACCTGAAGACCCAGAGACTGGCACTTGGCATGCTACGGGAGGACCTGCTGATGCACTGGAAAAAAGTTATTCCGGATAGAAAGTAAATGTATAGGGAGGGTCTGAAGTAGGCATCGATTTTGGGGTCCGGGGAGCAATGGAACAGCCAACTCAGTTAAGCGGTTCAAAGCGCAGCTATCCAAATAGGACATGTCGCCATGATCCCTGCCACTCTTGTGTTAGGCACCACCATTCCAGCGTTGGTCAGTCAGGCCGGCGAGCGAGCGGGTATGCGTTTTTTGGAGTTTTTCACGGCCAACATTCGTAACCCGAATACACGACGCGCTTATGCGCGCGCAACAAACGAGTTCTTGACCTGGTGCGCCGATGTCGGGGTGCCCGATCTGGCGACGGTGGCCCCGCTGCATGTCTCTACTTGGATCGAGTTGCAGATGCAGCGCTTGGCTGCGCCTTCGGTGAAGCAGCGCCTGGCAGCCATCAGACACTTGTTCGACTGGTTGGTGGTGGGCCAGGTTGTTCCACATAATCCGGCTGCCTCGGTGCGAGGGCCCAGTCATACGGCCCGCACCGGCAAGACGCCGGTGCTTGATCCATCCGAAGCACGGCAGCTTCTAGACAGCATTGATGTCAGCACACCTGCAGGTCTTCGTGATCGAGCGCTGATCGCCTTGATGGTGTTTTCGTTTGCTCGGATCGGCGCGGCACTGGCGATGAGGGTAGAGGATGTATACACACAAAATCGACGGCTGTGGGTACTCCTGAAAGAGAAAGGCGGCAAGCAGCATGCCATGCCTTGCCATCACTCATTGGAAGCGTACCTACACGCGTACCTGTCAGAAACAGGGATAGATACTGATCTGAAGGGCCCATTGTTTCGTACAGTTGGGCGCGGCACCAGTCAGTTGAGCACCACGGCGCTGCCGCAGGCCAATGCGCATGCCATGGTGCGCCGCAGGGCCCTGGCAGCAGGGATCAAGACGCAGATCGGCAACCACACGTTTCGGGCAACCGGAATTACGGCCTATTTAAAAAACGGCGGTACCCTGGAAAATGCGGCAGCGATGGCTAACCATGCCTCGACGCGGACTACCCAGCTGTATGACCGGCGTCGGGACGAAATCAGCCTGGATGAGGTAGAGCGCATTTATCTCTGAACAGCCGGGCGCGTCAAGATAAGAGGCCGAACAACCATTCGTCGGCAAAAATCGTAATTGGATCCCTTTTTTATTAGTCTGATTGTCAGACAATAGGACTAATATGTTATGCAAAGCTTTCCACGACCTCACTCCCTCGTTGAAGGTGTCGTCTCTGCAATTCGTAGAGAAATTATGAGCGGACGGCTCCCCGCGGATTCGAAGATGCCTACAGAGCATGAGTTGGCTGATCAGTTCAGTGTCAGCCGGTCTGTGGTAAGGGAAGCCATTTCGCAGCTGAAAGCTGACGGTGTTCTAGTTATTCGTCGTGGCAGTGGTTCCTTTGTTTCTCAGACTCCTGGTGGCACGGTTTTCCGGCTGCCAGGCAACGAGGACCATTCGGCTGGCTTAGCTAAATTGTTTGAATTGCGCTCATGGATTGAAATACAAGTGGCGTCTGTTGCTGCGCAGCGGCACACAGATGCCGATTTGAAGCGGCTGTCTGACGCCATGTTGTTGATGGAGAGTAACGCGGGAAATTTCGAAATCTCCTCAAAGGCAGATTGTGAATTTCATTGCGCCATCGTAGCTGCGTGCAAAAACGAATATCTGTCTGCCTTCCATGACTTTTTAGGCAGCCAGTTAATCCAGGCTCGTTTCATGGCTTGGGAAAACTCCTCAAAACTTGAAATAGGTCCAAGTGGTGCCATCCGTGAACACCGTGAAATCTACGACGCAATAGCAAAACGAAATCCCTCTGAAGCCGCTCACTGTGCCCGCATGCATCTCAAGGCTGCCGCGCTACGGCTCAATATCGATCTGGCGGATTAGTGGGCATCCAAGAGTATAAATATCGCTCATCACGTTGTCAGACAACCTGACATTTAAAAGGATTTCTATGATCTACGATTTCTGTGTGATTGGGGGTGGGATAGTAGGGCTGGCCACAGCAATGCAACTGCTTAGGGCGCATCCAGGCGCTTCGTTGGTACTCGTGGAAAAAGAGGCAGCGATAGCTAAGGAGACGCTGATTTATTCTAAAACCCAGCTGTTGCCCCCAGATAAATCAAGGCCTCCAGAGCGTTGCAGGGACGAAAAATCGAATAAATCAGCGCCTCCCTAAGCACCAAACTGGCCATAACAGCGGGGTCATCCATGCTGGGGTCTACTACGATCCTGGCAGTTTGAAGGCCGTACTGTGCAAGCGTGGGGCAGAGCTGACAAAAGCCTTCTGTACAGAACACAAGATCCCGTTTGAGATTTGCGGGAAAATGCTTGTGGCATCTAATCCTCGACAGCTTGCCTCGCTCAGCAACCTTGAAGCGCGAGCCAGACAGAATGGGCTCAACGTTGAACGACTTGAAGCTAAGGAGACGCTGATTTATTCTAAAACCCAGCTGTTGCCCCCAGATAAATCAAGGCCTCCAGAGCGTTGCCGGGACGAAAAATCGAATAAATCAGCGCCTCCTTAGGTCAAACTATAGTCGCAATTCAGGAGCATGAGAGCCATGTATCGGTGTCATCAGAAGCGCTATCCTGGAAGGCTAATAAATTAGTGGTTTGCGCAGGTTTACAGTCTGATCGTTTAGGGAAGGTCTGAAAAAGCCTTTTCTTCAAAAGTCGAAGCCAGTAAATACAGGCGCTCCAGCCCGGTTCCTCTCCAAAAAAATGGGCTTTTTCAGAGGATACTTAGGGAGGCGCTGATTTATTCGATTTTTCGTCCCTGCAACGCTCTGGAGGCCTTGATTTATCTGGGGGCAACAGCTGGGTTTTAGAATAAATCAGCGTCTCCTTAGGGAGGCGCTGCAAAAATAGCCAACTGTCCCCACCCTTGGCACACTATGTTCCTTCAACAGCCTCCCTCTCCGTGAGCGTTACGCGCGTGCAGAAGACCTTCTCCGAACTCGAATATACCGGCAAGAAAAAGCAGACTCGCCGAGATCGCTTCCTGGCTGACCTTGAACAGTTGGTGCCCTGGGCCCTGCTGGAGGCGCAAGTGGCGCCGTTTTATAGCAACACCGCAGGCAAGCGCGGACGCCCTGCGATAGGGGTGTCGCGCATGTTGCGCATGTACGTCGTGCAGCAGTGTTTCGGTTTCTCCGATGAAGGTTGCGAAGATGCCGTCTACGACAGCCAGGCCATCCGCGGTTTTATGGGTATCGACCTGGGTCGCGAGTCTGCACCGGATGCCACCACCTTGCTGCGTTTTCGCCGCTTGCTGGAAGTCCATCAGCTAACCCGGCTGCTGTTTGAAACGATTAACCAGCATCTGGCCAGCCGGGGGCTGCTGCTCAAGGAAGGCACTATCGTCGACGCTACTCTGATCGCCGCGCCGCCCTCGGTCAAGAACCGAGAAGGCAAGCGTGATCCTGAGATGCATCAGGCCAGGAAAGGCAATCAATGGCACTTTGGGATGAAGGCCCACATTGGTGTAGACGCCACGTCGGGGCTGGTGCACAGCGTAGTAGGGACGGCCGCTAACGTGGCGGATGTCACCCAGGTTGGCCAGTTGCTTCACGGTGACGAAACCTATGTTTCGGGTGACGCTGGATACACCGGTGCGGCCAAGCGACCGGAGCATGCTGAACGGGACGTTATCTGGTCGATTGCAGAACGGCCAAGCAGTTACAAGCAGCACGGCGAAGGCAGCGTGCTGTATCGGGTCAAGCGCAAAATTGAATATGCCAAGGCGCAACTGCGTGCCAAGGTCGAGCACCCCTTCCAGGTAATCAAGGTGCGCTTCAATCATCGCAAGGTTCGCTACCGTGGGCTGGAAAAGAATACAGCGCAGTTGTTCAGTTTGTTTGGGTTGGCCAATCTGATGCTGGCCAAGCGGTATTTACAACAGACGGCAGGATAAATCCGTCTGAAAGGCGGGACTGGCCCGCCTTTCAGCAAAATGAGGGCAGAAATCTGCTCGAGAAACGTAAAATAAGGCCGGCAGGTTGAAAAAAACCGGCTTGGAAATGGGGACGGTGCGAACGGGTTAATTGTTCAGCGTCTCCTTAGGGAGCCGCTGATTTATTCGATTTTTCGTCCCGGCAACGCTCTGGAGGCCTTGATTTATCTGGGGGCAACAGCTGGATTTTAGAATAAATCAGCGGCTACTTAGCTGGAATGGCCGGACTGGATGTCGATTTTCAGATTATACCTTTTCGTGGTGAATATTTTCGCTTACCGTCAGAAAAAAACAACAGTATAAATCACCTGATCTACCCAGTGCCAGAAGCTGGGCTTCCATTTCTCGGCATTCATCTAAGGAGACGCTGATTTATTCTAAAACCCAGCTGTTGCCCCCAGATAAATCAAGGCCTCCAGAGCGTTGCAGGGACGAAAAATCGAATAAATCAGCGCCTCCCTAACTCGTATGATTGACGGAGGGGTTACGGTTGGACCCAATGCTGTGCTTGGTTTTTCTCGCGAGGGTTACAAAAAACATGCGTTCAATGCTCGCGATGTTTTGGAATACAGCATGTATCCAGGCTTTTGGAAGCTTCTCGGTAAAAATTTACGCTCCGGAGTTAGCGAGATTAAAAATTCGGCCTGTAAGAAAAGCTACTTAGGGAGGCGCTGATTTATTCGATTTTTCGTCCCCGCAACGCTCTGGAGGCCTTGATTTATCTGGGGGCAACAGCTGGGTTTTAGAATAAATCAGCGTCTCCCTAAGTGAAGATGTTAGAAAGAATCTGATTCTTCAAGGTGTATTGAAATACAACGAGGCAATGGAAATGCTGGAGTGGTGTTCCGGTATTCAGTGGCCGACCACGGAAGAAGGATTTTGTGAAACGGTCAACGTACTTGCTTACCGGGCTCTTTATGAGGGCAAGGTATTAGCGTATTTCGAGGGGATGGACTCTGCCATCAGGGAAGACCTAGGGAGACGCTGATTTATTCTAAAACCCAGCTGTTGCCCCCAGATAAATCAAGGCCTCCAGAGCGTTGCAGGGACGAAAAATCGAATAAATCAGCGCCTCCCTAGAAAAGAACCCTGCCACCCTGTTGGAAATAAAAGAAATCCTAAGCCATCCCCTTCGTGATGTTTTGTCAGTTCAGAGCGTTGTGAACAAATTTTCTCAAACGCACCCGCTTTCTGATGTCGTTCAGGAAACGGACTTTGTCCAAGAAGATAGTATCAAAGTGTAATGATTATGATGCCAGCGCTTGATTGATAAATGACGCTAATAACTGAATTTCATTAGGGTGGTTAACACCCTATTGAGGATAAAGCAATTGAAAATCGAACCGTTTATTTCACGTATTGAAAACGCCCTGAGCCAGAACGAAAAGTGCACGGGTGGCCTTATGGCCGCCACTCGGGTGTTTGGTATCCCTCTTGGTGCATCAGGTGCTCCCGAAGTCTTGACGCTCATCTACGCAGATGGTGTGTTCGCCAATAGCTTCTGGTACGGCCATGTGGTTCAGCACCCAATGAAATCCGGCGTGTTTGTGGCTCTTTTGACATGGACCAACCGGTTTGTGAATGCCCAAACAGTGCCTTTGCTGTTTAAGCGTTTTGATCATTGGACGCGGGTGGCACTGGAGTACCACCCGTGCACGGTGCAATCTGAGGATGATGCCTATGCAGAGTGTGCGAGCTTTGACGAAGCGGTGGGTGCCCTGGAAACCATGATCAGTCGATTCGATCATGATATGAGAAGCGGTTACGAGGGGAGTGAATACGCCAGTTGCCCATCGGACTTACGCATCATTGACATCTACGGCGTCTCCAATTTGCGCGATCCCAATGGCGTCTTACCGGCCATCCCCAACTCAAGGAAGTAAGCCTTGCAACTTCACCCATGAAGGATTACCTGCCATCAAGGTCAGTGCGTTTTTAGACACACTAAAGGGAGAGTCGTAAGTGGGGTTACTGAAGCGCTCTGTAGTTCGCAGGAACACGTGAAACAAATTCGACAGGGTCAACCAGGTCGCCGTGGGGGTTTGCGAATCGAGCTTTTCTCATCAATAGCCTCGGCATAAGTGGGGCGCGTTATTTGTAATTGGCTCCTCTGTTGGAGCACTTCCCTTACTAAATGCACACATTCATACACCATTGTCATCATAGAGATCATGATCGATGAGACTTTTTATTGCAGAAAAACCCGCCCTGGGCCAGGTCATTGCCGAGGCGCTGGGCACCGTCATACGCAAGGACGGCTATTTCGAGTGCGGCAGCAACAATCTCGTCACCTGGTGCGTGGGCCACCTGCTCGAACTGGCCCCGCCCGAGGTGCACAACCCCGATTATAAAAACTGGGTCCAGGCCGATTTGCCCCTGAAGCTGCGCCCGGCCAAGTACCAGCCCATCGCACGCACCAAGGATCAGCTGAGCATCGTCCAGCAGCTGATCAGTCGCGCCTCGGAAATCGTCCACGCCGGTGATCCGGACGACGAAGGCCAACTGCTGGTCGATGAGGTCCTGGTGCATTTCGGCAACACCGCGCCGGTCAAACGCATCCTGATCAACGACATGAACGCCAACGCCGCCCGCAAAGCGTTGGACGGCCTGCGCGACAACCGCGAGTTTTATGGCCTGTTCCAGAAAGCCTTGGCCCGCAGCATCGGTGACCAGCTGTACGGCTTCAACATGACCCGCGCCTGCACCCTGGCTGGTAGGGCCAAAGGTGTGAAAGGCGTGTTGTCAGTGGGCCGCGTGCAGACCCCGATCCTGGGGCTGATCGTGAATCGCTACCTGGCCAACAAGAGTCACGCCAGTGCGTTTTACTACACGGTGGCGGCAAGCCTGGCCGTTGGTGGCAGTCGTCCCCAGGCCCGCCTCGTGGTCGCCGCTGATGCCCCGCTTGATGACAAGAACCGCATCATCGATGAGGCGTATGCCACCCAGGTGGCCGATGCGTGCCGAATGAAGCCCGCAGACGTGATCGAGGCGCGTGTGGAAGAGAAGCAAACGGCGGCACCTTTGCCGTTCGCATTGCTGGACCTTCAGGTGTACATGAGCAAGACCCACAGCATTGATGCCGAGAAAACCCTGGCCCTGACCCAGGCACTGCGCGAGAAGTACAAGGCCATCACCTACAACCGTTCCGATTGCAGTTACCTGTCCGACGAACAATTTGCCGAGGCTCCGGAGACCTTGAACCTGCTTAGCCAGGCACTGCCGGATCTAGCCGGGATGTTCACCGAAGTAAATTCGGAACGCAAAAGCCGGGCTTTCGACGACAGCAAGGTCTCGGCGCACACCGCGATCATCCCAACGGCAGTGAAGATCGACATTGCCCAGCTGAGTGACGATGAACGCGCCGTGTACATGGCCATCGTCAAACGTTACGTCGCGCAGTTCTTGCCCGAAAAACGTTACCTCAGTGCCGAAGTGCGTTTTGGCGTGAGCGGCCACACCTTCGTTGCGCGCTCCACCAAAGTGACGCAGCCCGGCTGGTCGGCGCAGGTCACTGAAGAAAACGAGCAAGACGAAGACGCATCGGACGCCGCCGAGGTTGCGAGCCCCTTCGATGCGCTGGCGGGTCTGAAAGTCGGTGACGCCGGGGTATGCGACGGCATTACGGTCGCCAAGGAAAAGACCAAACCCTTGCCGCTCTACACCGAAGCCACGTTGCTCAAAGACCTGCAGAGGGTCGCCAAGTACGTGCAAGACCCGCGCATCAAGCAGCTGCTGATCGACCGCGACCAGGGCAAGAAAGGCGAGAACGGCGGCATCGGCACCCCGGCGACCCGCGCCGCTATGCTGGCCAAGCTTCAGGAGCGTGGTTTTTACGCGGTAGAGAAGAAAAAACTGATCCCCACCCCGTTGGGGCTGGAGTTCATCGCCGCATTGCCAGCGATTGCGACGACGCCGGACATGACCGCGCTCTGGCATGAACAGCAACAGATGATCGAGGCCGGTGAACTGACCGTGGAGGAGTTCCTGGACGAACTGGAAGGTTTCATCGCAGACCAGGTGCAGAACATCGACCTGGGCAACGTGCAAGGCGATGGTAAGCCGATATTGGACAGCCTGAACGCTCAGTGCCCCATGTGCGGCGGTGAACTGGCCGTCACCCCGCGAGTGATCGGGTGTCGCGCCTGCGCCTTCAAGTTCCATCCCGAAGTCAGCGGCAAGATGCTGTCGCCTGGCCAGATCGAGGCGCTGCTGACGAATGGCAAGACCGGCGTGCTGAAGGGGTTTCATAGCAAGAAAACCGGCAAGTCCTTTGAAGCAGCCCTGAAGCTCAACAACGAAGCCAAGCTGGAATTCGTGTTCAGCCGCAAACCAAAGCGCGCATGACCCCCTCTTCAATGGAGGCATTAGCTATGCCAGACGCAAAACTTCCCAAGGGAGCCTATGCCGCCCTTGAAGCGCTTCAGGCCCAGGCTGTAGCAGTAACAGCAGCGATTCCAGGCAACGATCCTGAAGCCGTGGCATTGAGCCGCAAGGCACTTGCAGACGCTCAGGCACAAATGGCGAAACATCCGAGTTGGGTGGCCAAGATCATCAAGGCGTTAATGAAAGACCCATTCGACGTGACCGTGCTGACGGCGGACGCTGATTGGCTTGCACAGACCTTTGCCGAGCGCGTTGCTCAGTGGCCACCTGAGGAAACGATGACTGCGCAGTGCCCCAACTGCGAAACCCCCGCAACCGTCGATATCGTCAACGTCAGGGCGTGGGATATGACCTGGCGACCGGTGGATTGCGACACCTGTTTTGCCGAGTTCGAGTTGTCGGCAGACGGTTCAACGGCATTGATGTTGGCCCCGGCTTCGCAGTCCATGCTCCGGAGCTGCGGGCTTCTGAACAAGACTCTGGTTTTTGACCCCGACGGATGCAAAAACGCCCCTTACACCACGGCCGTCGAAATCTTGCTAGGCGGTGTGGGGCGACTGATGTTTCCCGATGGTACCGAGCAGTTTGTGGACGATGACGCCGAACCGGCGCTGATCTATTCGCCGCGCCTTCAGCCTGAGGCCTTGGAGCGATTCTGCGCAGAGCACATGGAGCGCTACGAGCGTTTCCATGAGGAGCATGAAGCGCAACTGGCTGGCTTCGAACGTGTCGCTATGGACGCCTTTTGGTAAGTCCGTAGGTCTCTCAACATCCCTTCACACCCTTTAACGAACTCATTGAAGAAGGAGCGCATCATGGCGCGTGGCATCAATAAAGTGATCCTGGTAGGCACCTGCGGACAAGACCCTGACTGTCGTTACCTGCCCAACGGCACTGCGGTAACCAACCTGAGCTTGGCCACCAGCGAGCAGTGGACTGACAAGCAGACCGGTCAGAAGGTCGAAAAGACCGAATGGCACCGCGTGTCGCTGTTTGGCAAGGTCGCTGAAATCGCCGGCGAATACCTGCGCAAGGGTGCGCAGGTCTACATCGAGGGCAAGCTGCAAACCCGTGAATGGGAAAAGGACGGGGTCAAGCGTTACACAACGGAAATCGTCGTGGACATGCAGGGCACCATGCAGCTGCTCGGTGGCCGTCCACAGGGCGACGCTCAACAGGGCCAGGGTGGCGGCAACTACAACCAGTCTGCCCCTCGTCCGCAGCAGTCGCGCCCCCAGCAATTGGCGCCGCAGCAATCCGCACCTCAGCAAAACCACAACCAGCCGCAGCAACGCGACTCGCGCCCTGCGCCGCAACAGCGAGCACCGCAGCCCGCTGTGGATTTCGACAGCTTTGATGACGACGTGCCGTTCATGGACCCCTACCGGTTCAGCTGGATGCTGGTCTAGCAATCTCCCTGACCATGACTAACGCTCGGCACGCCTTCGTGCCAGGCCTACTTGCAAGGTATTCAAATGGACCAGACAGAAAGCTTCAATCAGCAAGACTATCTACCCATTGCCCGTTTGGTGGGTGTTACCGAGGTGCAGGGCGAAGCCAGTGCATGTTCGCTGGTGTTCGAGCTGGAAAGTACCACCGGCCAGAAACTGAATCTAACCTACGGTTCAGTGATGGAGGCGCTTCGGTTTGCTCAACAACAAGCTGTCATGGCACCGTTGTCAGAGCATTGGTGGGCACGCGTGGAGAGATACGATGGTTGCACATTTTAAGGTTACGCCAGGACGTGTTCCGGCCCATAAGGTCAACAGGGACAACGTAGAAGAGCTGCTGGGACGGCGCGCGCCGTGGTTCAGACCGGGGCAACACCGGAGCGAAGATCGGCACTATGCCGTCTGCCCCTACTGCGATAACGCCATTCAGCTAAAGGGTGTTTACAAAAAAAACGTTGAGGGTGCCCGGCGGTACGGTAGTCACCTTGGAGAGCAGATCAAGGGATTTGCCTTCAACCGGCTCGACCTTGAATTCTGCCCCTACAAGATCAAGGCATCTGCCCGCAGCAAAAGCAGTCGCCGTGCGCCAGGGCCGGTTTCGCAGGAACTCATCGACCTGGCCATCACTGAGTTTGATCGGATTGTGCTGATCCTGCGCACAGACTTCGGTTTTTCATTCTCGGACAAGTTCGCGGGTCGGATGCTTGATCAGTGGTTGGACTCGGAAGGCTACCTCTACACCGGGGCGCACTTGCGAAACCTGCCCTGGATGATTGCGTATTTTGGGCCCGCGCAAAGCCTGTACGGTCAGTACGTGGGTAACAACGCAGAGTTAACGCAAGGGATTCGTACAAAGGTCCCGGCGGCCATGCTGACAGAAGAGGGTCAATTAACCAGTGACAAAAAAAAGCAGTTCTTCAAGCTCGAACTGCAGTGCCTGCATCACCGAGTAGCGGTCGATCCTGACGATGGCAGCTTGATCGAAACCCTGAAACTGAGGGTTCAAGACTTCACCCGCTTCAACGAGCCAGCCAAGGCCCCGAAAGTGTATGAAACACAGATCGTTTTTGACCCTGATCGGTTCGAAGCGCTGATCCATGTACCACCTGAGCGAGCCTGGCGTAATGAAACGCTGTTGGCACTGGCTCGCGATATCGCTACAAAGAGGGGGATTCAATGTCCAATACCCGAATGACACACCTATTGCCGCCAGATCTGGCGGCAGTGTTCGAGTTCCATGACAGTCTTGCAGGGGCAAGCCTGGGCGTGTCCTTGGCCACACTGCTGCAATGCCTGTGTATCGCAGAACAGCGTCATCTGGTACCACCGCTTGAAGCGGACTGGGAGTTGCACACACTTCCACTTGCGCTACGGGAGATGGCCCGGCTCAACACCGATGACATCGACGCGAACAGTCATCAGGGCTGATCGCCTTTCTCAGCAGCATCCAGTTCCATACCCATCCTCGGACTTGAAGACGTCAGGTGCCGCGCTCCCGGCTCGTCGTGACGCGCTCTATCGTCGCGGCGAACGGAAGCACGGGCGCAGCGCACACTTGACGCTACCCCGCCCAGAAAAGGCTCACCTTGGGAGTGTGGGGTAGCTTCACCACCCCGCGCTCCCGAGGTCAACGCGGCCGTTGCGGGATGACAAGGGCCGCGCCCTTGGTGTTGAAACTCTACGCCACAAACCATTCTATTCAGGCGATTGATCGCCTCAACTCGACCATAGGAAACACTATGAACAACCTTATGCCGATGGAAAATACAACCCACTGGATTCTTCAAGGGAAAGGCGGCGTGGGTAAGTCCTTCGCGTCATCCATTCTCGCGCAGTACATGATTGAACGCGGCCATGAGCCAGCGTGCGGGGATACTGACCCGGTAAACAGCACCTTTTACCAAATTGCTGCGTTAAACGTTCAACTGATCAAAATTGCTGAAGACGGGATCGTGATGCAGCGCCTTTTTGATCCGCTCTTTGAGTCCATTCTGCTGAGCGACAGGGTGTCGGTTGTCGATAACGGAGCCTCGACGTTTTTACCGTTCGCGCAGTTCATAAAATCCAATTGTGTTCTTGAAACAATGCAGGAATACGGTAAACAGGTATTCATACACTGTGTCGTCACCGGTGGCCAATCGAAAGACGACACGGCAGCCGGACTAATTTCCTTGATTGACCTGGTGCGAAGCACCCAATCCAATGCAAAAATTGTTGTTTGGGTAAACGAGTTTTGGGGTAAGCCTACTTTTGATGGCAAAACCCTGGAGCAGAATGAATGGTTTCAAGAGGCCTTGCCGATCATTCAAGGGGTTGTCACAATCGTTCAAAGAAATGGTGATGACTTTATTACTGATATTCGACTGATGACTGAGCGGCACATGACTTACCGTGAAGTTAAAGTCTCCACTGACTTTGGCTTGATGCCTAAGGAGACGCTGATTTATTCTAAAACCCAGCTGTTGCCCCCAGATAAATCAAGGCCTCCAGAGCGTTGCAGGGACGAAAAATCGAATAAATCAGCGCCTCCCTAAGTCAAGAATATTCAATGTGTTTAATGATGTATATCGTCAATTGGATGTGGTTTTTTCCCGTGAGGATGGAAACTCGAATGAATGATAAAGAGCTGAATCAGAAAATTCGTAATGAAGTATTCTCCGAACATGGGATTCGCCTGTCCGAACAAGATCCCATCTTTTCCGTAGTGCTTGCCAATAAGATGATGCTCGACAGTGTGAGTGATTCACTGGAAGAGGTGGTTCGTGATGTTCCACGCGCGATGAATACGGTCATTGAGAAAATTGTGCTCGCTGTTGAAGATTCGGAAAGGACTGTAGGGTCTTTACGAGACGAGACCAAAGGCATGTTGAGTGCCTTAACCAAACTTGAAATTGAAAATGCGCATCAACGTATCAAGGAAATTGTGGTTGCTGATACCTCTGCTGTATTAACGGGGTCTACTAAGGCGCTGCAATCAGTGGCTGCAAAGGCGGAAGGCAAAATAAACGAACTGTCAGCGAGTTTGCGAGATACCAAGCTGTTAATAACGAATGTTTGTCTTTCTGTTGCCCTTGCTTTAACTGTGATGACGGCCTCTGTTGGGGGGGTGATGTTGTATAATTTTGCGCAGGACAGTCAGGAAAACGCCAACTATTGGTATGGAGAATCAAAAAAACAGAGTCAGGCTATTGATAGGTTGCCCAGTAATGTTAAAAAGCAGGTGTTAGAGCTGATGAGTAAAAAGGGGTGAGTTCACCCCTTTTCTGACTATTTTCGTCCGTATATTCGGTCTTTGTCAGGTACAGAGTGGTGCACTGCATTGCTGTCTCTGCCGTTACCGCCGAGCCCTGCGAAAGGGTGAGGCTTACCTTCAGGCTGTTGAGATGTTGTTAGTTTCTGACTCGCACTACGTGATTCTGAACTTCCAGCGATGCCTGTATTTGCCTCACTTATCTTAGTGCTACGGCGGATTCTGTACAGAGCGCTTTCGAATGTTTTCATGGTGATTGCCAATCCATCATCTTCTAGCGCTTTCAGAATGGCTGTGCGGCTCACCCCTGCCTCAAGCGCTCTTTCGATGTCAGGGAAAATGTCACGCAGGCGGCTGGCCACACTGCGACCGTTCTGTGCGTTGGCCATTCTGTTTAGGGTGTCAGCAATGGTTGATTTGGCCATAAATGTTCCTTTTCATCAGGGTTTGCTGTGGGGATGCAGTGAAAGTGCAGTGTAGGTGCAGTGAAGATGCAGTGCAAATGCAGTGAGGTGCAGTGTGCGTGCAGTTATAAAGCAGTGAAAGTGCAGTGTAATGCAGTGTAGGTGCAGTTATTTTGCAGTGCGAGTGCAGTGCAAATGCAGTGTGCACTTGTCTTCTGGAACCGCACTCGAAATCCGAATTCGCTAAACAGGCACGTTACCGATGTATACGGGGGGATGAAGCGCCCCCCCGAATACATCGCCGTGCCAAAGGGGAAACCCCTTTGAAACCCCGCAGAGCGTTAGCGCTTCGCTTGTTGTTAGTCATCAGTCAGTAAATCAGTCACGTCATTCATCGTCGGAGGCCCCATGGCTGAGCAGCCCCCAAAGACCCGTGTCCTGACCCTGCGTGTGGGTGAGGATGATCACGCCGAGATACTCAGGAAGACCAAGGACGCAGGCATGACGACTTCCGAGTTCCTGCGTGACGTTTTTATCAATGCGAAACTCACCTTCAATGTTAAAGCGGCCAAGCCACAGGACTATCACCGGCTGCTGTTTTTCTATAACAAAACCAGCAACAACATTAACCAGTTGGCCCACCAGGTGAATGCTGCACACCGCCGTGGCATCATTTCTGAAAAGAAGTACACCCTCTGGCTGAATAAGTTGACAGCTATTGAGGCCCTGCTGTTAGCAGGGGTCTCCGATGCTGATTAGGCCCGGTGGCTACAACACTGGCGCACAGGAATATCTCGAAGAAGGCAATAAGTCAGGGCGTGAGTTCACTCGCGATGAACTGGATCATCGCCTGGTGATATCCGGCGACCTTGATTTAACCCGATCTATTTATGAGAGTATTCCTGATCGAGGCCAGGACCGTTACCTGACGTTCACACTTAGTTTCCGTGAAGACGTTGTTTCTGAATCCTTACTTAAAGCCGTTACAGCCGAATTCAAACAGTTTCTCATGTATGCGTATAAAGCGGAAGAATTCAATTTTTACGCTGAGGCGCATTTGCCCAAGATTAAATGGGTCGATGATAAGAAGACGGGCAAGCCTATTGAGCGCAAACCGCATATTCATGTGATCGTGCCGCGCATTAACTTGCTCAGTGGTAATGAAGCCAACCCCGTGGGCTTCTATAAGAATCATGAGAAGTATTTTGAGGCGTTCCAGGAATACTTAAACCAGAAGTACAACCTTGCGTCACCCAGAGAGCATGTCCGTGTAGACATTGCTGATGCCGCAAGCGTGCTGTCCAGGTACAAGGGCGATGACTTCTACGGTAAGAATCGGGAGTTCAAGCAAACGCTGGTTAAGCAGGTGATTGAAAAGAACGTGACCAGCCGTGAGGCGTTCTACGAGTTGGCGGCCACCTACGGTGAAACGCGCATCCGCAACCAGGGCAAAGACAATGAGTACGTGGCCGTCAAGTTGCCGGGTGATGCGAAGTTTACCAACCTGAAAGAAACCATCTTTCACGATGACTTTATCGTCAGGCGCGACTTGAAAAAGGAGCCGCTTGATAAAGCGATCATTGCCCAGCGGTTAACTGAATGGCCGCAACGGGCGATGGAAATCAAGTATGTGGAGAAGGCGACACCGGCGTTTCGCAAGCGTTATGTGGCTGCCAGCCCAGAAGAGCGTCAGCAGTTGCTTGCTGAGCGCGAGCAGAAATTCTACCAAGTCCATGGAGAACACAATGACAACGTACACACCGGGCAACGACAGAGAGATCACCAGCGAAGTCCTGCTGAAACTACGGGGCGACGCACTGCCGAGCCTGCCGATGGCTTGCAAGACCTGTCCGTCAGCGATGTGGCAGATCACCGGCAAGCCGGATCGGCCCGAAGCCGTGACGGTGCGCTGTTACTGCCCAGTGATGCACACGTTCACCTGGGACAGTCGCAACCAGGAGGAGATTCTGGATTGCGACCACCTCTACCAGGAGGAGGACGAGGAAGACGGAACGGGTCCACAGCTGAGCGAGGAAGAGGAGGAAGCGGGCCTGCCGCCGTTTCTCAGGAGGCAACGGGAACAGCAACGCCAGCAGGCGCTACAGGCCGACGCCGGGCCGGAGCTGGAAAGCCCCGAAACGCCCGAGTACGAGCTGGACGAATAATCCCGCCGTATGCCAAGAACCCTCACCGTGTCGCCACCATCGCTGACATCGAGGAGCGAGGCCGACGCCTTTTTGATCCGCTCAAGAAGCCTTCTGACAACGCGCTGGTGTTCTACAGAGCACCTTCCGTCACGTCGATGCCCAAGGCAGCGACTGCGACAGCAACGCCTGGACGATCCACTGCCGGGCGTAGGCCCAGGACTCCAGGCAAGCCTCGCCCTCCCCGCCAATGGCGGCCTGGCTCTGTCGTCCCGCCCTACGCCAAGAACCCCCACCGGGTCGCCACGGTGGCTGACATCGAGCAGCGCGCCCGGATGCTGTTCGATCCGCTCAAACGGCCCGCAGACAAGGCGCTGGTGTTCAAGCACGCCTCGATCAAGGCCCTGACCGTTAATAGGCAGGCCTCGACGGTGGCTGCGTACTTCACGCGTGAAGCCCAGCACAACCGAATTGCCCCGGCTCATCGCCAGGCCATACGCCGCATCGATCAGCAGTATTTCGCGCTCAGGCGCGCTGTGTTCTCCGATCAACGATTAACCCGCCAGGACAAGGCGCAGCTGGTTTCCGTGCTGACCTTCGAACGGCTCAAAGCACGTGAACAGTTCCGCAACCCGAAACCCAACATCGAGGTGAATCTCATGGGCAGTGCAGCCATACGCAATCTTTTAGACGATGAAAAAGAAGACCCAGGCTTCAGCATCAGCGGTGCCAGAGGGCCTGGCCCTGAAGGCGTGCGTGACCGTGTGAAGCGGGTCATGGATCGCTTTGCCAAACAGGTTGATCCCGCCGCCGCCAGTCAGCGCGCGCGCGATCTAAGTGCCAAGGACCTTTACACGCGCAAAGCCAAGTTCAGTCAGAACGTGCATTACCTGGACAAGCAGACCGACAAGACCCTGTTTGTGGACACGGGCAAAACAATCTCTATGCGTCGCACGGGGATTACCGAATCCGGTGTGTCGGTGGCCCTCCAGCTGGCCCGGGAGCGGTTCGGCAGCACACTGACGATCACCGGCACTGCCGAATTCAAAAAACTGGTGATCGAGGCCGTGGCCAAGAACGGCCTGGACGTTCATTTCACCGACAAGGCCATGAACCGAAGCTTGGCGGATCGCCGTGCAGAGCTGGACATCGAACGCGGTGGGCAGAGCATTGGTCCAGCCACCGACTTGCCTCGGCACGTTGATGACGCCACACGGGACGTGCGGGACCAGGCGGATCGGATGGGCGTTACGGTGCCCATCGAAGCGCTGTATGGAGAAGGAAAAACCGCCGAGCAGGTTAGCCAGGCGCTGGCCACCCAGTTGGACACCGTGCCGGAACCGGAACGCATTGCGTTCGTCGAACTGGTGGCGATCACCCTGGGCATTCCAGAACGTGGCGAGCCCAAAGGCGACCAAGCGTTTGCGCAATGGCAGGCGCAGCGTGCGCAACCGGCGGCGGATTCCGCAGCAACGCCTTCAGACGCTGCGCCTGAACCGGTGAGCCCAGAAGCCGCGAAGCCTGCTCAGGCCAACGACCCGGCCCTGCAGAGCCCCAGCGAGCTGGTCAGGCTTGAAGCGCAATGGCGTCGGGATTTCCCGATGTCCGAAGCAGATGTCAGGGCCTCGGATACGGTCATGGGCTTACGAGGTGAAGACCATGCCGTCTGGATCATTGCGACGAATGACAAGACCCCGGAAGCGGCTGCCCTGCTGACGGCGTACATGGAAAACGACAGCTACCGCGAAGCGTTCAAAGCCAGCATCGTCGCCGCTTACAAGCAAGTCGAAAACTCGCCTAAGTTGGTCGATGACCTGGACCACCTCACGGCGATGGCTGCGCAAATAGTCAATGAGGTGGAAGACCGTTTGTTCCCTGCACCTCAACCAGCAACAGGCCAGACAGCCCCGGTCAGGGGCAAAGTCATCGAGGGCACGCTGATCGAGCACGGGGAAGCACCCTATCAGCACAAGGACGACAACCAGATGAGCTACTTTGTGACGCTCAAGCCCGAGGGGGTAGACCCCGCACGGTGTGGGGCGTAGGGCTGGAAGATGCCATGAAGGATTCGAATCTGAAGCAAGGCGACCAGGTACGGTTGCAAGACCTGGGCACTCAGCCTGTCGTGGTGCAGGTCATCGAAGAGGACGGCACTGTGACGGACAAAACGGTCAACCGCCGCGAATGGTCAGCGCAGCCGACCGCGCCTGAACGGGAGGTGGCCGAGACCACGCCCAAGGGGCAGGCCGCCGCAGCAGGCACACCGGAGCTGTCATCTCCAGATGAAGAAGACGGCATGAGCATGGACTGAGCCGCTTGATAAGCCACCTCTTGGCCAGGAGGTGGCACCTAAGAAATCACACCTCAACCCTGTGCAGCGCCGAGTCCGGCGCACTGGCGCAGGGTTCTGTTCGCATGCGCAAAAAGGAGACGTAAATGAGTAACCGCAGAACGCAGAAACTGCACGCGCAGCACGTGCTCGAAACCATTGCCATCGGTATTGCACAGCCTATAGCGCTGCCTCGCGAGACCATAGAAGAAGCGCTTCGCGGAGCCATTATGGACGGACGACTTGAACCAGGTGAACGGCTTGCGCAGCAAGCCATCGCCAATGCCTTCCAGGTCAGCCGTATGCCTGTGCGTGAAGCGCTGCGCTCGTTGGAGACCCAGGGTTACATCGCCGCGCAGTACCACAAAGGCTACCTGGTCACGAACGGCAATGAGCCGCCCCAGTACGGTCACCTACCCGGCTTGCTGAGGTGCGTTGCAGAGGGCCATAAGAGGCTGGCCGACCTCGAATCAAAAGTGGCCTTTGAAAACGAAATCCTGCGCGTCCTGGGCCAGCTGCGCCCCACTCCGTGCTGACGAGTGGCCTAGCTCTTTGAAAGCAACGGATTTTGTAAGGCGAAACGCGAGGCCCCCATGCTACTATCCGGCACAGTTTTATTTGCAGGAAAGCGACGATGTAGATTCACGAATCGCAGAAACCAAAAAGCCCCGCTTGCCGGCGGGGCTTTTTGGAAAATCTTGAACAGGCCGTTTGAATGGCGGAATACCTGTTCAACACACATAACGTGAGCTGATTATGGCGTTCACTGCGGCTTTGTGCAAGCCGTCAAAAGTGAAGCCTTCAGTTCACCGCTGAACGGTGGACTTATGGAAAAGATTCTTCAGCAGGCTGTGCCCCTTCTAAAGGCAGACCTGTACCCCCAGCATCACCAAGACCTGACACGTTTTACCGTAGCGCACGGCCTTCATGGCCAAGGCGGTGAAGCATGAGGCACCTCAAGGCTGTCAGGCTCCCCCCTTCTGACCCTCACTCCGCTTTACGTCGCCCCGGTCGGGTAATGCCTGCCCGTTACGCGGCTCCCCGTCATCTCTCTGAACAACAGCTTAAAAATCCCCTGATCCGCTCGGCCTATGAGCGTCTGAGCAACATGGACCGCTATCGGGGCCAATACCTGCGCCGCCTGGATGGCGTTCATGGCGACCGGCGTACCCGGCGGGAGAAGTTTCTGGCCATCGAGCGCGTGGCCGAGCAGCTGCTGGTGCGTCTGGACCTGGCCACCAGCGTGCTGGGCTACATCGACCCTGCCAATGGCCGTTATGTGCTGAACACTCAGTGTGGCATTGCCGAGGATGCGGGTATCTCTGCACCGGCGCTGTGTCGCTTGATGAAAACCCTGGATGATGCGGGGTATGTGTACCGCCGTATCGAGCGCGTTCGCCTGGACGAGAAGGACGATAACGGTCTGCACCTGGTGCGTACCCGCGTCCTGATCCGCTTCACCAAGCTTTTCTGGAAAGACCTTGGCCTGGCCTATGTTCATGAACGTGTGCAGAAGTCGGCCAGGAAGCGCCGCGATGCTCAGCTGCGCGACATAGGGCAACAGCGCTTGGCGGACATGGAAAAGCACTCTCTGGAACTCCAGCGCCGTGAAACGTCGCGTCAGCGCTGGCAGGCCAAGGAAAATCGGGAGGCGGGCGTAGCCGGAACACAAGGTGCAGCGAGCCCCAGCACATCGCCGCCAGTGAGCAACACCGTGTCCAGTGCGCTGGATAGGCTCCTAGCGTCGAGGAGCAAAAAAGCCTAACAGGCCCCACTTTGTCCGAAAACCGCATCCGCTCACGCGGAGGCATTGTCACGCCTGCGTTTTAAGGGCGGTTGGTGACCCTATGGGCAGGCATCACAAGGACCGCACGCCGGTGCTGGTTGTGCCGTTTTTTAGCTGTGCCAACGGCTCTTTTTGGCCACGCCGGAGGTGGCGCACTGGAGTGTTTGAAATAAATGAAATTTTATCCCCCCTTCAGTTATCCCTTTCAGGAAAAACAGGGATTTACGCGGTGGGAACCCACCTCATAAAGCAGTAATGCACGCGCAAGTCGTGCCTTCGGCACGGCGCGTATGTCTGCGCCTATACGTCAGTGAAACAGCCTGTCTAAGCGGCCCAGGGCGATGAAGCTGCCCTGCCCTGGCCTGCGGCCACCCTACGGGCGCTAAGACCCGGATAAATCGGCCTGGAACGGCAAGCCGCCCCAGTCCTCAACCGGGCGCGTGTGCGCGCAGGCTGTTCAAATAATTATGTGCATGGTCAATCGCTCTTTGCCTTCAATGAAGGCATGCGTTTTGCGCAGTTGGTCGGCTTGATGTATAGGAATTTCAATAATTCCTATACAAGGTAATCCGCCGAAAAAGGTCCCCTCGGCGTGATGCCAACGTGGCGTCGATGTCGGCAAAAAGCTTTTTTCACCCATCACCCACGCCGAAAAATGGATTGAAAGCGACTTTTCTGTACCTTTTCCAGATTTTGGACGCACCTCTCCCGTATCAGGCCGGCACGTACCTCAATTGCGCGATGCTTTGAGCGTTGTTGATCAAGCCCTGCACGGTCAGGCCGGCGATGGCTGCGGTATAAACCATCCGTGCTCCGCACAGCACGCAGCTGAACGGATCCCGCTGCAAGAACGCTTTGCTCATCTGCGCAAAATACAGTTTTGGCGCTTTGCCACGCCTTTCCATGCGTAGCGCCTCATACACCCGGGGTAGCTGTCGGCCACAGACGCGGTTGGCCAGAAATCCAAAATACCGGATCATCCGAAAGTGCTTTTCGGGGATGTGCTGCACCACCCGGCGCAGCATGTCGGTCTGGCTCAGCGTTTCCTGCTGATAGGTCTTGGTGCGGTGATCCAGGTAGGTGAAGCTCAACGTGGCACCGGAGGTGTAGTGCGCCAGACGACTGCCCGAGATGGGCGGTTTTTTCAGGTAGCGGCCCAGGTAATTGACGGTCTTTCGGCCGTTTTTCGTCTTCTTCGACAAGTGGATGTGCCAGTGCTGACCACCGGCGTTGAGCACAAGGTGACGCCAGTCATTTTCGCTCTGCAGATGAGCGTTTTCAGGTGGGACGGTGGTGTGCTCCCACTGACTGAGCAGGTACTGGCGTACATTCCACATCCAGCGCCGACGCAAGGCTGATGGATGAAACGACAGATCTTTCCAGACACCTGCGTCATCGATCCCACCCAAGGTGACCGAGACATGGATGTGGGGGTGCCAGTTAAGTCGCCGGCCGTAGGTGTGGATGGCGCAGAAAACACCCACCTCCACGCCCCGGCGTCGGCCCGCATAGAGCAGGTTGTCGACGGCCAGGCGACACAAGGCATCGAGCCAGTGACGGTTATGAAAGAACAGCGGCCACAGGGTGTCAGGCAATGTGAACACCAGGTGTTGCCAGGTACACTCGGGTAAGCGGTGCTGTTGATTGGCGATCCACTGATCGGTAGCTTTTTTGCCGCAGGATGGACAGGCGCGGCAGCTGCAGGTGTTGCACAGGTATTTGGCGTGCGGGCAGCTGTCGTTGCCGCAGGTGTAGTGTTTGACGCCCAGGATCGAGGTGCCGCAGGCCAGCATTTTGGTGACGGACTCGACTTCGATGTCGCGCAAGCCGCCCTCCTCGAGGAGGTGTGCCCAGCATTGATTGGCGGTGAAGAGGTTTTTGAGTGGTCGAGGTGTGTAGGCTGGACTCATCTGAAGCAGCAACGGTGGGTAAGCAGGCTTCATGATGATCAATAATGGGCCTCATGACAAAGCTCAAATCCATGTTTCTGCTGCTACGCGATCGCAAGAACGGGCGATTTGCAGCCGCAGGCTGCCCTGTTCTTAGCAACAACGATGGCTGTGTTATTGCCCGCAGCTACGATGCTAAACCGTATGTGAAAATGGGTGCGCCTTACTTTCAGATCAAAGACGTGTTGCGCCGTCACGGTATCCAATCGTTTAGTAGTAATTTTGGGCTTTAGTAAGTTAGGTGGAATGCTTCTGGGCTACGCTGATTCTGACGACGTTGACCAGTGGGGCTGGGGACGTCTTACGTTCAGGCCCTGCAGAACGCCCAGTCAAATCGAGGGGAAAAAGCCGATAGTCGTGGGCGCTGTGATCTGTTTTTGTAGTTTTACTAAAAGCTACCTGCATTAAGCTGAATAGCTATTTGTAAAATGTATATTATAAAAACATCAATACTCAAACGTGCAGAGGGATGGGTTGCTTTCACTGCAACTGAGTCCGTTCCAAGCTTTCCCCACAGGTGTTGCTACCTTGAGCGTTTCAAGACTCATCCTGATTCCTGCGCTGCTATTACCCTCATAGTCGCACGCCACAAATGCATTACCTGTGATCGCGCTTCGGTTACGTATATTTGCAGTTTTGAAAGCAATACTATTTATGTCCTTTGCATCGCCTCGCGGGTTTTCGCCTCTCCATTGTTGGTTGTTTGGGGCTGGTGCCGTATACACAAAACCTTGCCCTTCCTGATGTTGTTTGATGACGCTGACATCCGGGCACGCGGCAGGAGTAGGAGCGGCATACACCTTGCCCATTAAAAGTGCCAAAGCAACAATGCCTACTGATTTCTTTGAGCGAGCTTTCATTTTACTTTCTCCATCGTGGATCTAAGTTGATTTTATTTTTACAGTGGGTGAGCGAGTTGCTTGCCATGCTTTTAACCGACAGATCACCACCACCGACTTATCTATTCGCTTTTACTTTTACATGTGCCGCGCATGAGTGGTCATCAGTGTCCATCGAGTTCCATTATGCTTTCCAAATATTTAAATAGTCGACAGCGCCTCAATGGCAAAGCTGCGATCAGCGTAAAAAGGTAGGTTCTCTTATCATGTAGCGATTGATCAATCTGAGTCACACCCACCGCATTTGTCACGACACCTATCAGGCTGTGCACGGAGCGGCTCAGGTATCGGCGGAGGGTGCCTGCTTCAAGACGCGTTCCGGTAGTGTGGACGTAGTAATCTCGTCAAGGAACGGAAGACTGGGAGAATAATTTTCCATTCCACATAAATGGCGACTTAAGCCAGCACGTGATGGCCATCATAGAATCCATGGTCCCTGCCGTTGAGGTTTACAGCATCGATGAGGCGTTCGCAGACCTCTCCGGCATGCCTGGCAATTTGATAGGGATTTTCACTGCATATGTAACGCCTCAGCGTCTTACTACGCATCGCTATGAAGGCATGACGCCTCCGTCATAGCGTCAGCCTGATGCATAGGCATTTTGAAATTCCTATGCATGGACGGAAAGACTGCTTTTGAATCTTTTATTCAAAGTAAAAACTCTAAATTGCAATAACGCTGTGACTATCAAAACGGTAGTGGCTTGCATAGTGATGAAAACATATACAGATGCATCATTCGAGACCCCGAAGTAAATAAGTGGTATTAGAACGGCGAGCATTACAACGTTTATTATGATTTGTGGAGTTAATGTATCATTCATAGATCTTAAATGACTTGTCGTCAGCATGAAGTATGCGGAGCTAGCAATAGAGAGAGTCACTACAAAGAATGTGTTCTTACTAAACTCTAAAGAACCGTCGCCGAATATATAAAAAAGTGGCTTTCCAAAAATGAATAGCGCTACAGAAATAACTGCCACCAATATAGTACATGTAACAATTCCTTGAGTGTAAATTTTCTCCTCAACAGATTTGTTTTTACTAGCGTACACACTGTGCATCTGAGAAAAAGCGGTTATTGGTATGAGCAAACAACCTATCACTGACATACATATAGATAAATCACCTGCAAGAGATGCTTTTATAGATAACAACTTCTCGTTAAGAAGGTAATAGTAAACTTTTTGACCTGCCAATCCAGCAGCTATAGGGAATCCAAGAACTAATATATCATGAAATATCTTTGATCCTTTTTTTATAAAGAATATATAACCTAGCTCTTTAGAAAGAAGAACCAACGAAATCAATATAAATGTTTCTACAATAGGAAAGTATCCTATCGCAAAATATAGAAAAAATTCTTTTGGAATGAAAAAATAAGAGATTAGCAATATTAGACATCCCAATAAAGTGCATTTCCTTTTTATCTTAGCGCAAGATGATGATCCGTCCGATGACTCATGAAAGATATGAAGAAAAGTGTTTATCACTAGTAAGGGTACGGCTAGTACGTAACAAACAGACATTAGATTTAGTTTGTGTCCGCTAACGCCGTTAGAATAAGTATTGGATAAGAAAAAAATAATAATTGCAGCTATAACCAAAGAGGATATAGAAAAAACTAAAGCTATTTTAAACCCATCTTCAAATATCTCCTGAGCGCTAAGAGATTTTTTTTTATTGTGAAATATATTGCCTATAGCGGCTAAGGGCATAGAAAAGACGGTTGATACTACAGAAAAAATCGCTAGGACATAGGCGAAAACTGGAAGGTCATCAATATTTTTATGAGCCAATAATGCTGCAGCAATAGATATACCAAAAAAAGGGAATAACCTGCTGATGGTGAAGTTCCACAAATTTTTTTTTAGGTTTCTTGTATACGGCAACATTACGCCTCCCATAATTGTGTCATATAATATCCAAACTCTTCCTTGTATAGCTCCTGTACGAGCTCAAATGCTTTACCTAAGTTCTTCTTGTCATCATTACCACGTGCCCCGAAATATGGATAATGATGGAAATAGTATCCAAATATATTTTGGCAGTCTTTCATATAGGACCTAGTGTCAAGTATATGATGATGCCATATCTCATCTACCTCTAAAAGAGGGGGCAAAACAGGATGTTTATGCAAGTATTTTTTATTTATATACAAGAAATTTTTATAATACTGGATGCCGATCTCCGCCTCTATTGGAGACCAGCGCCTACATAGTAAAGGATCACCACTGCAAAGTTTATTAAAAATTAAGGAGAAATCTATATTTTCTATGTATTGTACTGCATATTCCAAGCTTGGCTCATTTTCTAAGTTTGGTATTTCCATAGAATGCGGGAGCGTAGCTGCAATAGCATCGTATTGCTCATTCATGACCACACCTAATAAATAGAGGTCGATCGCCCTTAGGCGATCGACACAAGACTGCTTACCAGCCACCGCCACCTTGGCAATGGCCGCCACCGTCATTTTTCCCAGCTTTGCGGGCTGCAATATATTGCATTGCGGCTACTGAAAGGGTTTGAGCTGGTTTATTGCTTTTTTTCGGATCAACAGACTTCATAATGATTTATCCTTAATCTTAAAAATTTTTAAGACTGCATAAGCAGTCAAAACCAAACTTACCTTTCTCCCTAATGGTAGTCAACACAGATGTTAGGGAGACGCTGATTTATTCTAAAACCCAGCTGTTGCCCCCAGATAAATCAAGGCCTCCAGAGCGTTGCAGGGACGAAAAATCGAATAAATCAGCGCCTCCTTAGGTATCCTCTGAAAAAGCCCATTTTTTTGGAGAGGAACCGGGCTGGAGCGCCTGTATTTACTGGCTTCGACTTTTGAAGAAAAGGCTTTTTCAGACCTTCCTTAGAACGACATGTTTCCCGACGCTTCTTGCGTAAGCGTTTCGATGAGAGAAGGGCCAGGCAGATTGGCCATCACCGCCGTCATTCACCACGATGAGGAGCCGCCCTGCTGACGTGGCCTCTGCACCACCTGCTTACACACCTCGACCGCTCAAAAACCTCTTCACGGCCAACGGCTGCTGGGCAGATTTGCTGGAAGCCGGCGGTCTGCGCCAAATCGAAGTGGAGTCGATCAGCAAAATGCTCGCCTGCGGCACCTCGATACTGGGCGTCAAACACTACACCTGCGCCAATGAGCAATGCCCGCACGTCAAATACCTGTGCAACACCTGCCATTGCCGGGCCTGTCCTTCCTGCGGCAAAAAGGCCACCGACCAGTGGATCGCCGTGCAAAACAACCGTCTGCCCGACTGCCCCTGGCAGCATCTGGTGTTCACGCTGCCCGACACGCTATGGCCCCTGTTCTTCTACAACCGCTGGCTGCTCGATGCGCTGTTTCGGCTGGCGGCCGATAACCTGATCTACGCCGCCAAGCGGCGCGGTTTGCGCGTCGGGATTTTCGGGGCGCTGCACACCTATGGCCGGCGGCTCAACTGGCATCCCCACGTGCACCTGTCGGTGACCGCGGGCGGCCTGGATGAGCAGGGCGTCTGGAAAAATCTGTCGTTCATGTATAGGAATTTCAATAATTCCTATACAGGGTAATCCTCCTAAAAAGGCACCCTCTGCGTGATGCCAACGTGGCGTCGATGTCGGCAAAAAGCTTTTTTAACCCATCACCCACGCCGAAAAATGGATTGAAAGCGACTTTTCTGTACCTTTTCCAGATTTTGGACGCACCTCTCCCGTATCAGGCCGGCACGTACCTCAATTGCGCGATGCTTTGAGCGTTGTTGATCAAGCCCTGCACCGTCAGGCCGGCGATGGCTGCGGTGTACACCATCCGCGCTCCGCACAGCACGCAGCTGAACGGATCCCGCTGCAAGAACGCTTTGCTCATCTGCGCAAAATACAGTTTTGGCGCTTTGCCACGCCTTTCCATGCGTAGCGCCTCATACACCCGGGGTAGCTGTCGGCCACAGACGCGGTTGGCCAGAAATCCAAAATACCGGATCATCCGAAAGTGCTTTTCGGGGATGTGCTGCACCACCCGGCGCAGCATGTCGGTCTGGCTCAGCGTTTCCTGCTGATAGGTCTTGGTGCGGTGATCCAGGTAGGTGAAGCTCAACGTGGCACCGGAGGTGTAGTGCGCCAGACGACTGCCCGAGATGGGCGGTTTTTTCAGGTAGCGGCCCAGGTAATTGACGGTCTTTCGGCCGTTTTTCGTCTTCTTCGACAAGTGGATGTGCCAGTGCTGACCACCGGCGTTGAGCACAAGGTGACGCCAGTCATTTTCGCTCTGCAGATGAGCGTTTTCAGGTGGGACGGTGGTGTGCTCCCACTGACTGAGCAGGTACTGGCGTACATTCCACATCCAGCGCCGACGCAAGGCTGATGGATGAAACGACAGATCTTTCCAGACACCTGCGTCATCGATCCCACCCAAGGTGACCGAGACATGGATGTGGGGGTGCCAGTTAAGTCGCCGGCCGTAGGTGTGGATGGCGCAGAAAACACCCACCTCCACGCCCCGGCGTCGGCCCGCATAGAGCAGGTTGTCGACGGCCAGGCGACACAAGGCATCGAGCCAGTGACGGTTATGAAAGAACAGTGGCCACAGGGTGTCAGGCAATGTGAACACCAGGTGTTGCCAGGTACACTCGGGTAAGCGGTGCTGTTGATTGGCGATCCACTGATCGGTAGCTTTTTTGCCGCAGGATGGACAGGCGCGGCAGCTGCAGGTGTTGCACAGGTATTTGGCGTGCGGGCAGCTGTCGTTGCCGCAGGTGTAGTGTTTGACGCCCAGGATCGAGGTGCCGCAGGCCAGCATTTTGGTGACGGACTCGACTTCGATGTCGCGCAAGCCGCCCTCCTCGAGGAGGTGTGCCCAGCATTGATTGGCGGTGAAGAGGTTTTTGAGTGGTCGAGGTGTGTAGGCTGGACTCATCTGAAGCAGCAACGGTGGGTAAGCAGGCTTCATGATGATCAATAATGGGCCTCATGACAAAGCTCAAATCCATGTTTCTGCTGCTACGCGATCGCAAGAACGGGCGATTTGCAGCCGCAGGCTGCCCTGTTCATGCATAGGAATTTCAAAATGCCTATGCATCAAGCTGACGCTTGGAAGGAGGCGTCATGCCTTCATAGCGATGTGTAGGAAGACGCTGATGCGTTACTTATGCAGTGAAAATCCCTATAAATCAGCGTTAATGCAGGTTATTTCACCGCGAAGCCTAGGTGCGGACGCACCTTCCCCCTGTCAGGGCTTCACGTACCTCATCTGCGCGATCGCCTGAGCGTTGAGGACCAGTCCCTGTACCGTCAGCCCGCTGATTGCCGCCGTGTATACCATCCGCGCGCCACACAGCACGCAACGGAACGGATCGACGTTTAGAAAGGCTTTGGCCATCTGCACAAAATACAGCTTCGGTGTCGGTCCTGGCGTCGCCATCTTCAATGCTTCATACACCTTCGGCAGGTATTTCCCACACACCCGATTGGCCAGAAAACCAAAATACCGGATCATCCGGAAATGCTTTTCCGGGATGTGCTGCACCACCCGGCGCAGCATGTCGGCCTGGCTCAGCGTTTCCTGCTGATAGGTCTGTGTGCGGTGATCCAGGTAGGTGAAGCTCAACGTGGCCCCGTTGGTGTAATGCGCCAGACGACTGCCCGAGATCGGCGGTTTTTTCAGGTAGCGGCCCAGGTAATTGACGGTCTTTCGGCCGTTTTCCGTCTTCTTCGACAAGTGGATGTGCCAGTGCTGGCCGCCAGCGGTCAGTATCAGACGGTGCCAGTCGCTTTCACAGTGGATGTGGGCCAGCGGCGGCGGCATCGTCAGTTGCGAAAGCGGCTGTCCCAGCAGGTAATCGCGCACCAGCCACATCCAGCGCCGCCGCAGGGCCTCTTTGTGGAACGACAGATTTTTCCAGACGCCCTGCTCATCCAGGCCGCCCGCGGTCACCGACAGGTGGACGTGGGGATGCCAGTTGAGCCGCCGTCCATAGGTGTGCAGCGCCCCGAAAATCCCGACGCGCAAACCGCGCCGCTTGGCGGTGTAGATCAGGTTATCGGCCGCCAGACGAAACAGCGCATCAAGCAGCCAGCGGTTGTAGAAGAACAGGGACCACAGCGTGTCGGGCAGCGTGAACACCAGATGCTGCCAGGGGCAGTCGGGCAGACGGTTGTTTTGCACGGCGATCCACTGGTCGGTGGCCTTTTTGCCGCAGGAAGGACAGGCCCGGCAATGGCAGGTGTTGCACAGGTATTTGACGTGCGGGCAGCTGTCGTTGCCGCAGGTGTAGTGTTTGACGCCCAGTATCGAGGTGCCGCAGGCGAGCATTTTGCTGATCGACTCCACTTCGATTTGGCGCAGACCGCCGGCCTCCAGCAAATCTGCCCAGCAGCCGTTGGCCGTGAAGAGGTTTTTGAGCGGTCGAGGTTTGTAAGCAGGCGGTGCAGAGGCCACGTCAGCAGGGCGGCTCCTCATCGTGGTGAATGACGGCGGTGATGACGAATCCGCCTGGCCCTTCTCTCATCGAAACGCTTACGCAAGAAGCGTCGGGAAACATGTCGTTCAGATACGTTGTCTGGCAGCAACTACAAAGATCGACATCACCCAAAGGATCGATATCGAAGAAAAAGTCGGTATCGGGAACGAAGGTGGTATGCCCGGCGCGTTGGAGACGGGTCTGCTTTGCCTTGGCTTTTGCCCGGCTCGCCCGTTTACGTTTTTTGGTCTCTGACGCCATGTGTAAGCCTGTGCTGAGGAGGGATCGACTCGATTTCGGCTATGATAACCGATTTCAAAATCCCACAATTTGCAGCCGCAGGCTGCCCAGTTCAGGTGCTCCTCCTGCCAACGCAAGATGGCGGATGCCAATTCGTCCCCCTTCAATAATGGGGAAAACAGCGCAGCGAGCCCATTTCTGAGCGCATAACGCGGAGCGCCCGCAGTCGTGGAAACGGTTTTGTCCTCGATAACTGCACCAACGGCGATCAGCCCCTCGCGCAAGGTCTCATCCCGAATGGGTTCGCGTGTGTTGTCGGCGTACCATCGCTTGCCAGGAATGGTAAAATTGCGCTTTCGCAAATTCGACCTGTAGTTGTGACGCGCGTCGTCACTGCCGTCCGCTGCCTGCTGATCAGTCATACGATAAACGTGCACCGGCCCCAATAGAACGCCAGTTCCCTCCACTGCTCCGATGTAGAGCATCGTGAACACAGTACTGGCTGCCAGTTCGCGCGTGCAATACGTTCTATTGGGCGTTCCTTCTGGGAAAATTAGCGGTAGACGTTCGGCGACTAAGTCCCTTGCTACATACGGTGGCAGCACTACCTATCCCCTTCGAACAATTTAGTGCAAGCGGCTTCGATTGCGTAACGATCAGCCCCTGCATTTACCAACCGAGTCAGTTCTCCCAGGTCGTCTGGTGCAGGCAACGGTAGCGATTCCAGCTCGTAGGCCGAAACGGCAACCGAGCCGCTGACGCAGCGAAATGCGCGATCTGCAGCCCCACTGTTGATAAAGACCGCCAATACCTCCGCACTGACCTCCGGCACCTCGCTGATCGGGCGGATCATATTGATATGGTTTTCAATAACGACACCTCCGTGCGTCTTCAAGAACTCGGCGGGTAACGCTGCTGCGATTAGTCGCCGACTCTGCTCTTTGGCGGTGGTCCGCTGCAAGAGCACGCATGGTTTGGTCGTAACCATCCACCCATCACTGGCTTGCAGTTCAAAATAAGGCGCGTGGTTTCGCTTTTCCGCACGAAATATGAAATGGCCATCCGCAGTAATGGCTTCGGCCCAAATAAGCGGTAACCGCTTGCTGCTTGGGCGGTGTGCCAGCTGGCTCTTGTATCGATTCCATACAAGCGGACCGGTGCTCACCGTATAGCCCCAATCGGCCAGGCGGTGCGGCATTTGCGTCAAACGCTTTACCAATGCGCCTTGTTGGGCAGTACGGGGCAAAATCCATGGCAACGAAGGATCAGCAGGAAACTCAATCACACCGGCCTGGTGGATCGCCAGGCCGTTTGTTGCCGGTGAAATTTCTGCCACCACCACCGGTGCACCAGCAGCACCGCGCCGGTAAGTGGCCAATGCCGTTTCCTGCAGCACATCATCGAACATGCCTTTGCGCACGGTGACAAAATCGATGGATAACGGTGGTGCCGATCGCCCAAGCAAAGCCCGTAGGTTTTTAAAATAGACACCAGCAAGAAAGGAGGTCGGCGTAACGTAGGCGATAACCCCACCCAGTTTGGTATGACGCAACGCTAAATCCGTAAACAGTCCGTAAAGGTTGGCGTGGCCATAGAGCGAACGTTTATAACGATCGCGTGTTTCTGTATCAAGTTTTGCTCGGCCATAGGGAGGATTCCCTATTACCAGGTCAAAACGATCTCTCACAGGGCTTCGACGCAACGAATCACAGACGGTGACCATCACCGGAAGCCGTCTGCCTGCGATGCGGCTCACGGGGAGTACCACCGCGTCCAACGTAACCTGCGTAAGCCACGCACCGAAAGGATCAATCTCGTAACCGCGTAGACGGTTACCTATGCTTTGCATCAGCAGCTTTGGACTACAGGTCTTCGCCTCATTGATAATTCGCTGGGCGATGGGCACGAGAAAAGCGCCCCCCCCGCAGGCCGGATCGAGCACTCGGCACGTTGCCCAGTCCATGCCCGCTGTTGTCACTTGGTCGATCAATCGTGCAGTCAGAACAGGGGGGGTGTAAAAAACACCATAGGTCCCGCGGTGTTCTAAAGGAAGCATCCCTGTATAGGTAAGCCCTATTTGATAGGCGGCGGTCTCAGCATCAAAGCTCGCGGCAATACGACCAATAGTCTCCGCCAGTGCAGCAGCCGCTTGAGGGAGCACCTCCACAGTGAAAGGCTGTAGCGGCGCTCTAAGGTCTGGAGAAACGATGTCAATGCTGGTCAGTTCATCCCACCAACTCTCTATTAGAAGAACACCGAAAGCCCGTGCCAAAGCTAACTGATGCTCAATCGGAAACGTACTGGCTAATGCACGGGCCATAATGCGTGCAGAGGCCAGCATCTGACTCGGAGACTCCGTCGCCGTAAGGCCTATCTGCCGTATAAGTTTTGCCTGTGCCATATGAGCGATGTCTCCCTTGTTTGCGCGGCGTAGAGTCTATATTACTTGGGGAGGCCATAGATTTCGGAAAAATCGTACGACAAACACTGCTGACCGGAGTCAGCCCCTCATGTCCGCCTATACTTTTTCCGGTTGGAGTACACCTCAAGATTGACCATGTGTTTACTTAGCCTTTACAACCCACAGCTGATCAAGCCGCGTCGTGTAGCTCTGACTCATCTGCTCACGGCGCATGCCCCAATCTGGAACGACCGGCACTGATCCTGTACGCAGCGTTCCGCGTCCCCACTTGCCATTGATCAAGTCCAAAGCAGCCATCAGCCTATCTGGGGAGCCCTCAGAATTCGGGAAAAATCGTACGGTAAGCAATGTCGGCAGTAGGCAGGCCCTCGTCCCGCTTGGGCTGTGTCCGAATGAAGTACACCTCAACCCGGCGTCAGGCCGCTCACCGGCACCCCGTCAGACTAGGGCGGTTTTCAGTATTTCCTGACGGATCGCCGTCAACTTCTTGACCTCAACCTGACAAAACTCACGCTAGCGTACGTTTTTTTCCGTTTTCTCTATTCGCCCCTTTTTCGTCTTCTTCGACAAGTGGATGTGCCAGTGCTGACCACCGGCGTTGAGCACAAGGTGACGCCAGTCATTTTCGCTCTGCAGATGAGCGTTTTCGGGGGGGACGGTGGTGTGCTCCCACTGACTGAGCAGGTACTGGCGTACATTCCACATCCAGCGCCGACGCAGGGCTGATGGATGAAACGACAGATCTTTCCAGACACCTGCGTCATCGATCCCACCCAAGGTGACCGAGACATGGATGTGTGGGTGCCAGTTAAGTCGCCGGCCGTAGGTGTGGATGGCGCAGAAAACACCCACCTCCACGCCCCGGCGTCGGCCCGCATAGAGCAGGTTGTCGACGGCCAGGCGACACAAGGCATCGAGCCAGTGACGGTTATGAAAGAACAGCGGCCACAGGGTGTCAGGCAATGTGAACACCAAGTGTTGCCAGGTACAGTTGCAGCTAATGTGAGCCGGAAACGATGGAATGCAAGTCGATGCGGCTGAATGCAACCTCGCTCGGAATTAATCTGAGCCCGACGGCTCCGTCAGTTGCAGTTAATCTGAGCCGCAAATTACGCTGATTGCGAGCACGGCTGTTTTCGATTGCAAGCCGCTACACCTAACTTTAACGACTTGCACGAACCGCTTGACGAAGCGCCTCGCGGAGTTCGTTAGCGAGCACCGAGTCACTGCTGATTCCAGTCGTATACATGTCAGGAAAATGTTGAATCAAGATACCATGTTCGACTCGAGACAAAATCATCGCATCTCCATTCATTGCATTTCTGAGCATATTTCTAAAATTATTAAGATCAGCGCCCGACTCGACCAACGTCTGAACGATGCTATTAGCCTGCTGCCTGTTGCGTGCTCTGGCTTCCTCCGCTGTCGGGAAGCTCTGCTCGAGCCGCTCTCTAGGGAGACGCTGATTTATTCTAAAGCACAGCTGTTGCCCCCCTGATAAATCAAGGCCTCCAGAGCGTTGCAGGGACGAAAAATCGAATAAATCAGCGGCTCCCTAGTTCGGCTCGACAACGCCGTGGACCGTTGTAAAAGCCTCTCACGTCCGGCTGGCACCGTCGAAGGATGCGGTACCTGCGGACTGTTCGAGGGGCTCGCGCTGCTGGAGTCGCGAGCGCGCGCTGGCTCAGACTCGGTTTGCCCACCATAATAAGTGCCATATGCCCCCGCTCTGTTGATACCCACCATATGCTGATTCTCTCCGCTTACTGGCTTGCAGGATAACTTACCCTGCAAAATAAAAAGTGTGTGGCAACTGGGCAAGAGAAAGTTCCATCTTGTTGGCGCGGTCCGTCATCCAGTTCGGCGGGGAGCGATGATCCACTCTCGACCGGTCCGGCGTGCGCTCTTAGCAGGGAGCAATGGAACAGGGAAGTCAATTAAGCGCAATTTCTTGATGGTCAGTGCATCGTTGGGGAGTTGGATCCGCAGCAATGCTTGAATTTGCGTCCACTGCTGCATGGGCAGGGGGCGTTGCGTCCAATTTTCGGTCCTTCTCTGCGTAGTGGTACATCGGGTGGTGTCAGTGCCAGCGACCATCGATGAGGCTCGAAGAAGCGATAGATTATCGTCAGACTGGCGATCATCATCTCAATCACTTCTTCACGCTTTTCGTTAGTAACCGACGGTGATCGCAGCGCTGGATCGGGGTCATTCTCATAGGCCAAGAGCATGATGGGGAGCATCGGCCCGCTATGTTCGTCGCTGTCGATCAGGTCACGCCAACTTCCAGGTCGGGCCTGAACTCCGCGCATAAAGCCCAGAGCCCAATCGTTGCCGTAAGTAATGCCATCGTCATCCTCCAACAGCACTGGCAAATACACGTCAGGCTCCTCCAGCGTGTGAAGCAATACCGATGCAATCGTATTCCAGTGGCGCATGATGAGCCCCATCATGTCGGTAGCCTGGGCGTTGCTTTCAAAACTGAAATTCTCGCCCAAGATTTGTGGCAGGTACTCGCTGGGAGGCACCATCTCCGGACCACAGATCAGTGCCGCAAAATAGCCGTCGAGCATTTCAATGTTCCTAGCCAGTTGCCGGAGGTCGGCGGTTTTCAGCAGTCATTCAGCCCGCCGCCACGCTACTGAATTGTAGGAAAATCAGTGAGAAGTTACGGAAAATCAAAATCTCTATGCATCAATAGTTACCCACCAGTCAATTCGATAGGTACTTTCAAATGACCAAGATCATTGGACCGTCAACTCTGTACATTACTTGTTCTGAACACGTCGACTTCAAAGCGCCGGTTATCAACACATCATTGTCGACAACTGCATCAGATAATCCCGCGATCTCCGGACCTAAGTCGCGCAGTGCTTCGCAAAAGCCCGCCACTGAGGATCCTAGAGATGACGCCGCCACCATCATACAAAGTGCCTTCAGAGGCTACCAAGTACGAGCGAACACGGTGAGCGTGAAGCAGCCCGTCCCCGGAATGATTCAGACGAAGATCCACGGTGGGTTTAAGGGCACGCCTCCCGAGGGCACAGCGCTCGCCGATATTTTGAAAAAATTGCAGGACGGTGCAACCTACACCAGGCTAGCTGTCCTCGGCGGCGCAAAGTCCGGCATGTTGATCGGGACGGAGAACGGCGAAGATGCTCAGTTGCCGAAAGAGCTTTTCCAACATGCTCCCCCGTCATCGGCTGTCATCAACGGTGGCTACTTCGTGCATAAAGAAAAACTGAGGATCGACGGGAATCCCGATGGCGTGAGTGCGGGGAAGAGCGATTTAGGTAGACCCGTGGGCCCCACCGCGACGCGAACTGACCATGTACCGGTCGCGCCAGCCTGGGAGCACGACAATGGCCAACTCCGATTTGCAAATGGCCAGGTCGCCGTCACGAGTGGTCCAATGCTCGCGTTGAGCGGACAGCAGACAAAGCTCGGCAATGCCGATCGGTTCCAGTACCGACTCGAGGGGAAAGACAATCCCTTAAACAAGCTTGCCGGCGCACTTACCCATGCCAGCGACGCCAACGAGCGAGCCGCCTTAAGCGTGCTCCACCACGAGTCGAACGCTCCGACCGATGCGGTATTTCACACCTTGACGGCGAATGGCCAGCGATCAAAGGGTGTGAAGATGGAGGACTGGCAGACCATTACCTGTGTCGGTGCTGATCCATCGGGCACGCGTACAGGCGCTACCAAAAACGCCCAAGTCTCCACCCTCAATCTGGATGGAGGCGGCTCGGTGTTTCTAGGCATTCGGAACGAGCAAGGCTTGATGCAAATCGCCCGAGGTGGCGATTCTAAAGAGGGTGTGAGACCTGTCGCCAACGTCATTGCCGCCAACTCCACCGTCGGGGGTAAACAATAGCGAAGGCCCAATCGAAGCATGCGTAACTGCCACCTACAAGCGGCGGGGTTTACAGGTGTCTGTGAACCCGCGTGCAGCCTAGTGTGGTGTTTCACAAGTAACGCATAAAATTATTTACCCAATGCTTTTGCTGCACGAGCTACGGAACCCAGTATCTCGTCAGCTTTTTTGTGCCAGCGAAATGGCTTCTGTAGTGGTCTAATGTGTTGCCGCTGATGCAGAATTGACCCTGCTGCCGGAATTTAGCTGACCCAAGCTTCTACTTTGGGGTCCGGGGCGCAATGGAACAGCCAACCGACTTAAGGAGCCGCAGGACTCTCCTGCGCTCACGGTAATCCGCTCAATACGCTGTCCGAAAGAGTATCGTCCTACGGACGCTCAGCAAGCAGCCGCTTAATACCCGCAAATACGCCCCCAATCAGGGAGAGGGGTATTCCTGTCTGGCGTGGATCACGTTCACGACCTCGATGCGCTTGAGGGTGACACGATAGACCAGGACGTAGTTTGGGTGAGCCACCAGCTCGCGAGTGCCTGGCGCTCGCCCAGAACGATATAAATAGGGATGTTCGGCTACCGGCTCGATAGCCTCCTGCAGGAGGCTTTTCAACCGGCGCGCTGCGCTCGGGTTTTCCCATGCGATGTAGGTTGCGATTTCGCGCAGATCATCCAGTGCGGGACTGAGCCAGACCACCGGCAGCATCAGCGTTTCTCACGTTGGGTTTCAACCTGATCGATCAGCGCTTCTATTTCCGCCATGACCTCATCGTGAGGGATGGCCGGACGCGGATCGGCCAGACTGGCGGCGACCTTGGCGCGAAACCAGCGGTCGTAGCTTGCGGCCTGTTCATCGGTTTCGAATTCTGAAACGATGGGTGAGAGGTTGGCCATGTGGCTTTCTCCAGTTGGGAGGGTTTTACATCACTGTTACATAGCGTTTACATTATGTGTACGCCATGTGTACGTCATTTTCGCATCATATGTACGCCAAATCTGAGCCATCCATCGTTGCACTGCAAATCAAGTGACTGAAAATACTTCAGCAAGGTCACAGACGGGTACTGGACCAAGGCAGCGCCTCAGACATCTGCCTTAGCCGCCAGGTACTGCGACCAAACACGTTTTACCTGGCTGACACTGACGCCCGCCAGCCGCGCAGTCTCTGCAATGCTACACCCGCCGCTTTTAAAGGCAATGATCTGTTCATGCACTTTAGCATTCGGCTTGCGTCCTCTATATAGACCAGCGCTCTTGGCCAAGTCGATGCCTTGCCGCTGTCGCTCTCGACGGTCCTCGAAGTCGTCACGCGCTATTTGCAGTGCCACACGCAACAGCATGTCTTGTACGCCTTGCAACACCACCTTGGCGACGCCACTGGATGCCTCGGCCAATTCCGATAAATCGACGATGCCGGGCACCGCCAAGCGTGCGCCCTTAGCCTTGATCGCGTCCACAAGCCTTTCTGCTTCGACCAAGGGAAGACGGCTGATTCGGTCGATCTTCTCAGCGATGACGACTTCACCTGGTTGCAGGTCCTCAATCATGCGCAACAGCTCGGGACGGTCGGATCGAGCGCCCGAGGCTTTTTCGCGATAGACCGCAGCCACGTAGTAGCCCGATGCTCGCGCATTGCCAATGATCGCTTCTTGGCGCTGCAAGTCCTGGTCTTCGGTACTGACACGCAGGTACACCCGCGCAACATTGAGAGTCGTCATCACATGGCCCATTTTGGTATACCCAGATAGGTCATGGCTTATCTGCTATGGCTCTATGGGTATAACAGCAAGCCTATAGAGCCATCTTGGAAAGAACCACCCTTTTGAACCATACCGAGCGCCAGTGGCGGGGTTTAGGTTGTTTTTCTGTTCCGTTGCTCCTCAAACCCCGTGGTGGAAGATTCCGGCCATTACGACGACTGAAATCAGCTTAACGTACTGTAAAATCCGTTTTCTGAGGAGCCCCCTAAGTATCCTCTGAAAAAGCCCATTTTTTTGGAGAGGAACCGGGCTGGAGCGCCTGTATTTACTGGCTTCGACTTTTGAAGAAAAGGCTTTTTCAGACCTTCCCTAAAGGGACAGTTTTTTATAACCATCGTATTCTGTGGTTTAAGCGGGGTGGGGGTCTAGCTAGCGTCGGTTGGGTTCGGCAAATACCAGAGATAGATGATCGATACTTAATAGCTCAGCTCGGTATACCTCAAATTGGCTGCCGTCTCTATTCTCCACGGTGCTTCTGAGCGGGTAGGTGCCGACAAAGAACGCATGTACCTGTTCTCCGGCCTTGATCGCTTTCTCCAACTCATCAATTTCTGTCAGAAAAGCCTTTCGGCGTCGGGACTGGTCGATACGCTTCTGTGGAACATACGCCCAGATACGGTATCGCTTCTTGTTCACCCACACCAATTCGGTAAAGCGCAGGCCCACGCCTTTGCCTGCGTATAGTCGTAGATCATCGATCAGGCCGTGATAGATCAGTCCGGTTTCGTCTTGGAAATACTGGATATTCTTGAAAAAGCGGGTAAAGGTTTTGGTCTTGTCTGCAATGGTCAAGAGTTGGTTCTTGCTGGCGTTATCTTCGGACAGGTAGCAATCCACCACCAAATCCAAATAGCGCGTGCGGGTACTCGTCTTTCGCCTGCTGCCACCGCTTGTCGAGGTGGCCACGCTGCTGCCTGTCTCGTCATCAGTCCCGCTGGTCGTGGTTTCGCCTCCCCCCGCAGAGCCTTTACGGGGACAAGGAGATAAATCTAGCTCAGTTGGGAAGTCGCTGGGTTTGAAGTCGTCCTCTTGCCCCGCTGGCGAGCGGCTCGGGGCACTGGATGCGCCAGGCTGTAGAAAATCACAATCTGATGCATGTGTATCTTTAGTGCGAAAGTGCAGCGCCCGTTTTGATTTGCGCGCCATGTATATACCGACGGGGGTGAGTAGTGCGCGGCAGCGCTGATCCTCGCAGAGAAAGGTCAACTCTTGTGCATAGTGCTCGCCGTCTTCGTTGGTATAAAGATCGCGTGCTTGGTAGGGCGACAACAATTTTTTGAGTTCTTCGCAGTGGGCGCGGCCAAATTTCATCGCCATGGTGTGGGTCTCCATTCGCCATAGGCTGTAGAAATACATTCTCAGAGCCTGTTTCAGTTGGGCTTGAGCAGCTTCTTGGGGGCCGGGGAGCAATGGAACAGCGAACCGACTTAAGGGGGCGTTTCCGGCTAAACAGCGAGGTCTTGTTTGTCGGTCGAGCAGCGGGCATAGCCAAACATCTGAAACGCGATGATTGAGTGTCCGGTTTTGGCCGGTAAATTGGCCATTCGGGCAGCAGCATATTCCTTGCGAGACTTGAAGTAATGAAGGAAGTCCGAAGATTTCTCATTGCGGTTGTTCATACGCCCATGCCTTGGATCTCCTGTTGCAGCGCTCCATGCTACACAACCGTTCGGCGTAGCAGACCTATCCGTTTGATGAAATCCGATTAATCGTCCGGTTCTGGCCGCTGCTGCCCTCCCCCGGCAATCCCTTTGACCCTTTGGGGGCCTCCTGGTGCCGGAATAGGCTGGATTTTGTACCCTTGGGAGAACAGCACATCATCAGTTGTGCGGGGAGAGTATTTCTGTATAATCGTAAATGTTACCAATCGTAAAATCTTAAATAAGAAAAAGCACAAAAGCACAAAAGCACCAATTACAGGAGAGATTTATGATTATTGGGGTTTTGAATCAGAAAGGCGGTGTTGGTAAAACCACCCTGTCAGTAAACATTGCTGCGGCCCTTGCTCAAGGAGGTGCGCGAGTCCTGTTGATCGATGCTGATCCGCAGGGAAGTTCGTTGGACTGGTCAGCAGCTCGCGAAGGCGAACCGCTTTTTTCTGTGGTGGGTCTACCAAGGCCATCGATCCACAAGGAAATTTCCCAGGTAGGCAAAGGCTACGATCACATCATTATCGACGGCCCCCCGCGCGTTACTGACCTTGCACGCAGCGCGATCATGGCCAGCGACGTGGTGCTGATCCCAGTGCAACCCTCACCCTACGACATTTGGGCTGCCGATGAGGTTGTGAAGCTCGTCCAGGAGGCAACCGTCTATAAAGAAAAACTCAAATACGCTTTTGTGGTAAATCGTAAAATCGCAAATACGGCGATTGGTCGTGACGTGGGTGACGCCTTGGCTGCTTACCCGGTGCCTGTGCTGTCATCTACCATCACACAACGGGTTATCTATGCCGAGGCAGCAGCCCAGGGAAAAGCCATTTTTGAGATTGCAGCAGAAGGTCCAGCTACGGCTGAGATTCAAACCCTGGTAGCCGAGTTGTTGGAGTTCGGAAAATGAGCACGAAGAAAGTCACGATTGGAGCTAAGCCCACCGCAAAGTCAGCCGCTGGGGCAGAGGAATGGGTACAGAGTCGCGAAGTCCAGGCCCTCGATAAAGAAGCCAACAAGCGCTTGACCATTGACATACCAGAGAGCTTGCACCGGGCAATTAAGATGCAGTGTGCCGAGCGTGGCACCAGGATTGCTGATGAAGTAAGAGAGCTGCTTTTACAGAAATACGGTAAGCCGTAAAAACGATTATGCGATTATGCGATTATGTGTATATGGCTCTGTACAAAGCACCATCCAAAAAGCCTACGCATAAAAAACCGAAAGCCCAGGCGAAGCTTGCAGTACACAGCCAATCAAACCACATGGAACGGCGGGGCAGGTGGGCATCTCAAATGATGACACCCACACCTGCCTGCGAGTCTCTATGTGCAGCCATTACGAAGCACCGTCACCGCACCAGATAGCCGAAGCGTTCGGCGTAGCACCGTTCGACCAGGGCAGACTTGATTTGTGGCCTGGCCACCTCGGCCCATTCCTACGTAGCGCTGACGGACGCGTCGAGGACAATGAATCTCCCGCATCCATGGAGGTGCTGACTGGCTCCTTTGGGTTGATTCCGTCCTGGAGCAAGGACAGCAAATTTGCCAAGCGCACGTACAATGCTCGATCAGAGACGGTGGCCGAGAAACCGTCGTACCGACATGCATGGCGCCAGGCGCAACACTGCATTATCCCAGCGGTGGCCATCTACGAGCCGGACTGGCGATCAGGCAAGGCAATTGCCACGCGTATAGCCCGTGCAGACGGCGAGCTGCTCGGCATTGCGGGCCTATGGGAGCAGTGGCGCGATCCGTCCACCGACCAGATCCTGCACAGCTACACCATGCTGACCGTGAATGCGGATGATCACGACTTCATGAAGGCGTATCACAAGCCCCAGGACGAAAAGCGCATGGTAGTGATTTTGCCCAAGGGCTTGTATGCGGACTGGTTGACTGCGCGGCCGGAGCATAGTGCAGCGTTCATGAACCAGTACCCGGCAGATCGGCTGGCCGTGGCCATGTGATCAGTCTTCCCTGGAGCTGGTGGTGGACAGGGTGACTTGTCGCGCTGGACGGCAGCAGCCACCAAGCCGCAGGCGCTGTAGCATTTTCCTAGAACAATGCTTTGCCAGCCATGGAAAGCCATACGAGGTCCGGGCGGTCGCGATTGGAAAGGCCGCGACCGACCCAAAGTGGCCTTCTAAGAGGTCTATGAAAACAAAGGGCTACGCAGTAGATTTCCGATTCTCCGGGAGATTTTTATCAGTACGTCCCATGACACCGAAGTTAAAGCGTTGAAGTATCTCGTTCCGCAGCATGTCTCATTGGCCATCCCACACCCAACACGCTACCCTCTTGCACAATCACCCATCTATCAACCGTCACAGTGAGTCACGGTCCGCATTGAATCAGGACGATGAACGACTACTCTTCCAAACTCGCAAATTACTGGCGCAATTCCCTGGCCGATGCTGAAAATGGCAACGGTGCCTTGTCCACCAGCCAAGCCCAAAAGCTCACCGCTTTACCCCTTGAGGCCTTATTCGCAGGGTGTGCGCCGGCAGAGCAAGTGGGCCTGTTATTTTCCGAAGAACCCGCCGAATTAACCTGCGTAGAAATCACCCTACGGCCCTTGGTTTACAAGTCACGCCTGGAGCACCGCAAAGCCCGTAACGGTCTGCCGGCGTTCATCACCCCGGTTGTATGTCGAGTGTTAGTCGCCCGCGATGGTCGCCTTTATCCGACATCGCAAACCCTAATGCCCCGCGACATTCTCGAACCGCTGGACCGCGACAATTTCGCCATCGGTGCCCAAGTCGATTTGGACTCGTTTTTGTCCGCCGAAGATGTGTCACAGTTCGATCGATCCGCCGGAGGTGAAGATCTGACCGCAGACCAGCACCGCGACAAGTGGAATACCTATCTGCAGTTCTGCATGAAAATGTTCCGCAAGGTTACCAGCGGCTGGGAGGGGGCAGAGGATGGCTTCGACCTAGTCAACTTTTGCTATTTGTTCAAGGAAGACAAAGCTGACGGCTTCAGCCGCAATATCGTCTGCCTCTACGACCACTTGCGCGACAACAAGCCCGACGCGCCGTTGTTCGACCGCTTCGCTCAGCGCGATTCTAGCCCTGACGAAGTTTGCTTGCCCGCCAACAGCCAGTTTGCCGCGCGACTTGGTCATGCTGGGGACGAATATGCCTTGGCGCCCGCCCAACGTGATAGCTTGGCTCATCTCCTCGTTGCTGATCTGGGAGATGTGCTGGCCGTCAACGGGCCGCCGGGTACTGGTAAAACCACCTTGTTGCTTTCGGTCGTAGCCTCGCTCTGGGCCAAGGCCGCGGTAGCCGGTGGCGACCCGCCGGTAATCGTGGCCAGTTCCGCTAACAACCAAGCTGTGACCAACATCATCGAAGCTTTCGGCAAGGACTTTTCAGAGGGGAGCGGTCACTTTGCCGGGCGCTGGCTGCCCGATATCAAAAGCTTCGCCGCTTACTTTCCCAAGTCTTCGGCCGAAGCGGAAATGGCCCGCGCCTACCAGACTAAAAGCTTTTTCACCGAGCTTGAGTCACAGGCCTATCTGGACAAGGCGCAACAGGCCTACCTGGCCCGAGCCACCATCGCCTTCCCCGATGACCTGAGCCTGAGCGTCCAAGGCGCGGTCAAGCAGCTCCAGGCCGCGATCCGCTCGCGGCAGCAGCAACTCATCGATATCGAGCAGGCCTGGGCCAAACTGGTCGACGCCCGCGAAGCCATTCAGGCACTGTTGGGCGATGATCCACAGGCGCGCATCGCGCATCTTGACGCACAGCATCTCAACCAGGCCAAACAGCTTGCGAACGCGCAAGCACGTCTGAAGGTTTTCAAACACTACCTAGCTCATGAACCGCTGATCTACACGCTGTTCAGCTGGTTTGGCCCGGTCGCTGGCAAACGTCTGCGCTTGGCGAAATTACACCTCGATGAGGCCAGCACCGAATTGCAAAACGCCGCCAGTGTTGGCGAAATCGAAACCCAGTTGACGGCCTCCGTGGGTCAAGCCAGCAAGGCCAAGGACTTAATCGAGGCCCAATTGCAGCAGGTCCGGCAATTGCTGCAAACCGAGCAACGTCATGTATTGAATTGGCAGGCCGTCATTGCCGTTCTGCCGACCCCTACTGACAGGGCTGCTGCCCAGATTACTCTCAACGACTGCGACAGCTGGGCGGACACTTCCCTGCGTTTCGAAATCTTCCTGCTGACTACCCATTACTGGGAGGGTCGTTGGCTGATGGAAGTCGCCGAAAGCCTGCCAGAGATTCTCAAAAGCCGCGGCAAAAACGGTCGCAAAACGCTGGAAAAGAACTGGCGGCGGTGGATGAAGCTTACGCCCTGCGTGGTTGCCACCTTCTACAGGCTGCCCAAAGAGCTGGAATGCAAGCGGCACGACGGTAGCGGTTTCGTCGACGATTACGCGCTGAACTTCGTCGATCTTTTAATCGTCGACGAAGCCGGCCAAGTCCTTCCCGAAGTCGCCGCGCCGTCGTTCGCACTCGCCAAGCACGCGTTGGTCATCGGCGACACTCAGCAGATCGAACCCATCTGGTCAATTCCGGCTGCGGTCGATATCGGCAACCTGATGAGCGCTGGTTTGCTATCGCGCGACAAGGTCGATGACGACTATGTCGCCTTCTGCGATAGCGGCCGTAGCGCGGCCAACGGCAGCGTCATGGCCATCGCCCAGGCGACCAGTCGGTATCACTACGATGAGGAGCTCGCCCGAGGCATGTATCTGTATGAGCACCGTCGCTGCTATGACTCGATAATCGATTACTGCAATGCCCTTTGCTACAAGGGCAAGCTGCAGCCGCGACGAGGACGAAAACCGGAAGGTGGCTTGCCGGGGCTGGGCTACCTGCATATTGATGGAATGTGCCAGCAGAGCAATGGCGGTAGCCGTCATAACCTCCTGGAAGCGCAGACGATCGCTGCGTGGATTCAAGCGAATGGAGCCGGGCTGGTAAAACGCTACAAGAAGGACTTGTGGGAAATCCTCGGCGTGATCACGCCGTTCGGCGTACAGACGCAGGCGATCGCTCATGCCTGCGCAGCACTCGGCATCAAGACCGGTAAAGGCGATGGCGAGATAACTGTCGGCACGGTTCATTCCTTCCAGGGCGCCGAGCGGCCGGTGGTGATTTTCTCCGCGGTCTATTCCAAACATGCCGATGGCGAATTTATCGACCGCAAGGACAGCATGCTGAACGTTGCCGTTTCTCGGGCCAAGGACAGTTTCCTGGTGTTTGGCGACATGGACCTGTTCAGCCAGGCGCCAGTAAGCAAGCCTCGTGGGCGTTTGACTCAGTTTCTATTGGCGGATCCGACGAACGAGCTGATTTTCCAGTACCAACCCAGGGAGGATTTACAAACGGCGCGTACTGGATTGAGCCACCTGCATGAAGTAGAAGAGCATGATCGGTTTCTGATGCAGACGCTGGAAACGGCTCGCCAGCAGGTTCAGATCGTAACGCCCTGGGTAAGATTGCGATGGATGCAGGAAAGCGGCGCGATGGACATCATGGCCAATACGGTGCAGCGCGGCGTAAAGGTAGTGGTGTATACCGACCTGCGATTCAACACTGGTATCAAGTGCGCCAAGCCTGAGGGCGATCCCGAAAGAATCGCCGAATTCAAAGACGCGATTGCAGCGCTTAAGACGCGGGATGTTCAGGTGTACGTGGTCAACAAGGTGCACAGCAAGATCGTTATGGCCGATGAGGAATTGCTGTGTATCGGCTCGTTCAATTGGCTGAGTGCGCAGCGCTATGGTGATTACGTGCACCATGAAACTTCCATGGTCTATCGCGGCCCTGAGGTAAGCGGCGAACTCGCAATCAACCGCATTAGTCTGGCGCAACGGGTGACGTCCTTTCCGGGCAGAGCAACGGCAGCTTAGCGCTCGACATGAATGTCCGCTTCTAACCCAGAGTGTGTAAAAACGCTGAACCGTTCGCGAGAAGGCTAGCGCTTTCGCTAAGATGGGGTGTTCATCCATCAGGAGAGCAGCCGGATGCTTATTCGACATTTTTGTGAAGGCGACGAAGCAGCTCTGTTTCAAGTTTTCTCTTCAGCTATCCGTGAGGTTGCATCTCGTGACTACACCCCCGTGCAAATAGAGGCTTGGGCACCAAAGGATCCCGATTGGACGGCATGGAATATCCGCATTCGAGACATAAGTATCCTCTGAAAAAGCCCATTTTTTTGGAGAGGAACCGGGCTGGAGCGCCTGTATTTACTGGCTTCGACTTTTGAAGAAAAGGCTTTTTCAGACCTTCCATAAATCCGTTTGTAGCGGTATTAGATGATCACATCGTTGGTTACGCTGACGTCCAAGCTTCCGGGTACATCGATCATTTTTTTGTTTCTGGTTTCCATGCACGCCAAGGCATCGGTCAACGGCTAAGGAGACGCTGATTTATTCTAAAACCCAGCTGTTGCCCCCAGATAAATCAAGGCCTCCAGAGCGTTGCAGGGACGAAAAATCGAATAAATCAGCGCCTCCCTAATGGATCGAGTTGTTCAGGAAGCCACGGACCTTAAATACATTGAGCTAACATCACACGTAAGCAAAACGGCGGAATCCTTCTTTATACGTAATGGCTTTGAAATAGTGGCGCGTCGGCATTCAGTATCTCGCGGAGTCGAGCTGCCCAATGTATTGATGCGAAGACGGATGTGATGCGAGACAGCAGTGCCTGTTACAGGCTCCCTGAATCTACACATTGATGTCCTTCCGCACGGCAAACAAAGGACTTTTGATGAAGCGCTTCATCCAACGCGAACATCGCGGCCAACGCACGCTGCTCCCTGAAAGCCTCGATGACTACGTCAGCGATACCAATCCAGTGCGCATAGTCGACGTCTTCGTCGACGAACTTGACCTGATCAATTTGGGTTTCGACGGTGCTATTCCTGCTGACACAGGCCGGCCTGCTTACCACCCTGAAGTCCTGCTGAAGATCTATATCTGTAGCGGCCTGCAATCGAAATGGCGCCGACCTGCAATCATCGCGTTTTTCGACCAGGATTGATTGCGTCTATCCGAGCCAGCAAACCGGGATTATTTGCGAATGAACCTGCACTCATCTGGTTAGACCTGCAATCGATCGTCATGAACCGGAATTATTTACGAGTGACCACTCGCCGTTGCTGTCTCATTTAAGTACACCCTTGTGAGACGTATGGCCGAGACGCTTTTTGCGTCTCAATAGGGCGGTTTTTAATTTTTGATACAGTACGTTCACAAATTCTAGAGTCTAAAGAGACAAACTTGACGATGGCACCTTACGGAGGTAAGAGGTTGGAGCTTCCAACAGCAGCGCTACCGGGCTACCGGACTGAATCGTGTGATCGCAGTACAGGGTGCGGAGCAATGAAACAGAAAGTGCACTAAGCCGAGTGCATCCGCGTAAACCCCGCTAAAATCATCGGTTTTCAGTCGCATTTAATCCTGGTCGGCCGCTCTCGATTGCAGGTCGAAGTGGGTGGATGCAGGTTCGTTTGCAGTCAATGCTGGTTCGCGGTGCCGGATAGACGCAATTAATCCCGGTCGAAAAACGCGATGATTGCAGGTCCGGGCCATTTCGATTGCAGGTCGTTACAGCTAGCAACTCGCCGTTGGGCTGGGGGGCCAAAATATTTGCGGTGGATGTAGGGGCGGTGGTGAAAGATGTGCTGGGTGCGCTGGCCCCGATGTTCTATTTCGTCATGTTCGCCCTGCTGGCCATCGGTTTTTCGCTAGCCGTATTTCTGCCTGCTGTGCCCTTTCTGTTCTGGATGGTGGGCATATTCAACTGGGTCGTCAGTGTGCTGGTGGGCTGTGCGGCGGGCTCAATGTGGGCTGCCACGCACCTGGGGGCCGAAGAGGACAAGGGGAGTCGCAGTACCTACGGTTATATCTTTCTGATCGACATGATGCTGCGGCCTTCGTTGATGGTACTGGGGTTCTTTTTTGCGTCGGTGGCCGTAATCGGTGGTGGAACGATCCTGAATCTGTTATTCGCCTCGGCGCTGGCCAATGCCAACGCGGACTCGATCGTGGGATTGTTCAAGATGATTGGATGGCTGATGATCTATGCTCGCATTGCGACCTTTGGTGTGACTCGACTCTTTGGCCTGCAGGCGTCCCTGGCCGACTACGTGATCTCGTTCCTGGGCGGTCGAGAAGGCGCCAACCTGATGGGCGGCATGGTCGATAATATGAAAGGCATGTTTGGTGCGGCTGGTGGCGGCGCTCAGCGTGTTCCTGGGGTCAAAATGCAACCGAAGAAACCTGACGGTAACGGTGGGGATGGAATTCAGTAAGGCTCTTTGCGTCCAACATTACGAATGTGCTTCTTGGAGTGTGAACTCATGGCTCAACGTCTTAGAACTGGTAGAGAAACATTGATCTGGCTGATCAAGCTTGCCTACATGCTTTTGGCTTTTCCATTCCTATTGTTCATAGGTGTGGTCACTTTTTTTATGGCACTTAGCTATACAGGTGCCGAAAAAGTAGAAACAATTGAGTTTTCAATGCTTATCTGGGCCGCGATATTGATTCCCGTGGGAATATTCATCTATGGCGTACTGAGTCGCCGTCGTTTGCTCAAGCGAGTCACACGGGTCATAAAATCGCCGCAGTTCTTCAATCCAGACCCTACCAATGAGATTTATCACGAGGGTGACGGCAAGTACCTGGGCATCGACACGAAGAACGGTACCATTCTGTATGTGCACCGCATTCGTAAGGAGCAGGTAGATGTGGTGGCTCTGACTATGGACGATTGGACCAACCGCGAGGTCGAAGGCAAGGGCATATTACGCCTCTATACCAAACACCCGGATCTTCCACGGATCGAAATCGGAACACCCTTGGCGCAGCTTTGGTATGACACCCTGGGGGCTATGGAGCACAAGCAGAAGCAGTACAGCACCCCGCAACCGTTCAACCGCTATGTGCATGACCACCTCGAAGCGCTTGAACGTGATCTGAACGTGCAGATCCCACGCCTGGCGTGAAGCCATAACCCCTCCGCAGCTGTTCCCGACGCGCTTTACCTTTCTCTCACACCGCCCACTCCGGGCGGTGCGACTATTTGTGGGGCATCGCAATGCAAAATCGACAATCCCAAGGTGCATGGGAGGGCGAGCAAGCGCAGATGTTATTGGCGCTTTGTGCAGCCGTCCTGTTGTGCTGGATGTTCTTCGATATCTTCGTGTACTGGACCACCTGGACGCTTTATTGGTTATGGAAAATGGTGGATTTTCCCTTCATCCATGCCTGGGCCGGTGGCAAGATCAACCTGCTGGCCGACGTGGCCAACCACGCCAAGGCCGTGACGCTGGATGAGTGGCTTGAGGTGATGAACGCTACCAGTGGGATTCTGCTGTTGTTCCTGTTACCGCTGGTGATTGTGAGCAGTTGGGGGCTGGCGCAGCATCCGGTACTGCCGTTTCGCAGCAAACGCCTGGTGAACATTCACACGCTTCCTGGCCTGGTGAGTCGTTTCGCACCCTCGGTCATCCCGGTGTTGGCTGCGTCTGGTCCCGATGGCCTGATGAACGATACCTCTCCCAGCAATGCCTGGGCGCTCAAGCCCGAGGAGTTTGCCGAACGTTACAACCTGGTGCAGCGCAAAGTGCTGGATCGGGAGGCTGCTCGTGCGGTGTTCGAGGAGCAAGTCGGAGATGTCCATGATGGACTTCTAGACTTGACGCCCTATGAACGGGCCTTGCTGGCTGTATTCGGTCTGCAGGTTTTCCTCAATGACCGCAAGGCAGCGACCCGGTTGCTCGATGACCTGAACCGTTCCTGCATGGTCAAGGGGTTGTTGCGGCGCAAGACCTTCTCGTTGACGCCGCTGTACGGCTTGGCCGACGCGGGGTTTGATCGCGTTGCAAAAGCACCGGGCGTCAGTGAGTGGCTACAAAGCCATAGATCGATGCGCACCGCGCTGGTGGCACTGTATGGCCGCGATCTGCGCTTGGCGCCGGCACGCTTTCGCTGGCTCAAGGGGGTTAACCGTACTTTGTGGTATGCCCTGCACAGTGCCGACACGGCCAAGGTGTTTGTGGAAGGCGCTGGTGTTCAGGCTCAGGCGCGGGCAGAAGTCCATGCCAGCAAGCTGGGGCTGCCACGACCTGGGTTGATGGTGACCCAGGCCATCGATGGCTTGCAGGCCGAGTTGGAAAGCATCGGTCTGGTATTTGCGCGACATGTCATCACGCCTAAACGCCGGGAGGCCTCTGACCTTCCTGTCATGACGGCGGTGTATGCCGCGCAGCCACCTGTGGTTGATGAGCCTAGTGAGTAGGAGGCTGGTATGACACGGCCATGCGGCTAGCCAAACGATCCAGGCGCTTGTCTAACGTCCAAAGCGCTGTGCCGCTCAATAACGCGGAGGCCAGGAGCGTCATATCCACCAGCCCACAGCCCAGGCCATAGAGCTTGTGGGTGTTCAGAAAGGCGATGACTTCACTCACCGTGGGTTGTTGTGCACCTCGTAGGTCGCCAAGGTCGGTCAAGGTGTTCGAACGATCAGGCGGCGTACCACACGCCAGTTCTCCGATCACCATGGGGTGTATGAGTACCCGGTCCTGGCTGAGCAAGTTCACCAGTTCTGGACTGTTGTTGCGAAAGTGCTCAACCCAAACTGAGGTGTCTACCAGGACGCCTTTCACAGTGCCTTCTCGTGTCGGCGGGCGATGTCTTCCATCGTTGGCAGGGTGGCCCCTAAGGCCATCAATCGTTTAGCCGCTTGAATGCGCACAAACGTCTGAACGGCTTCACGGAACAGGTCGGCCTTGTCCATCGCCGGATCGGCGACTTCCAGAGCACGTTGGTACAACGCATCGTCGATGGTGACGGTCGTTCTCATGATGACTCCTTGCTTCAATTTTGATGTAACTCTACATCAAATTTGATTCCAGAAAACACTATTAATTCTTTACTTTAAAAGAGGAAACCCCATGGCCTCGGCATCTTTGCGCGCCCTGTTTTCGGTGGACATCCAAGGCGATCAGCTTGTTGTCTATCAGGCAGATCAGGCAGATCAGGCAGAAGGTATCGTGACGCGCACGATTTGCACCCTGGACCTTCGCCATCAGCACTCGTTTTATCTGAGCAATGACGGTGTGGTCTGCCGCGATGTTCAGGGTTTTGAATTCTCTCTTGAAACCCATGACAGTGAGGAAACCCATGAGCTACTGACCGCGCTGTCGCGGGCTTTGCTGCGTCATGGACGACGCAAGACCCGGCGGCGTCTGATGGGCGTGTTCGTGCTATTGGTTGTGCTTTGTCTCGGTGCCTCATGGCTTGGCCGAGCGCTTGAATGGCCTGTTGCAATGCCGGCGGCGCAGGTCATCACGCCCTCAGTCCCGAGCGCCCCCAAGCCGGACCTGGCCAAGCGCAGCGCGCCGGCGCCGATCGCTTCTGAGCCACGCCAGTCCGCTGCAGACGTGGCACCTGACGATGGCTGGACATTGCCCAGGGAGGTTCGGGCCACACTCCCTCAAAAGCTGCACAACGCTGCCGAGCGCAAGCTGTTCACCGTTGACTATTCCAGCGGTCACGCGCGCACGCTGTATGTCTTTTCGGACCCTGGCTGTCCGAACTGCCAGCGTCTGGAGTCGTCCCTCAACACGCTCTCCGACGCCTTCAACGTGGTGGTGTTTCCTGTGCCGGTGATTGGTAAGGAAAAGTCGATCGCCGCCATTACGCCCGTGCTGTGCCTGCCGCCTGAGCAGCGCAAAAACGCGTGGGATCGCCTGTTTGATGCAGCCCCCGAGGGTGTAAACCTTGGGAAACCCCAGTTAAAGCCGGCGTCGGAAGGGGTGGAAGTGAAAGCGGCGCAACCAGCAGGCACGTGCGATGTGGCAGAAAAGGCCTTGGGGATCAACCAGACGGCCTATCAGGCGTATCGCATACCGGGCACGCCTTGGGTGATCAGCGACGATGGGCGCTATGTGCCGCAGACGCTGTTGCGTGACCCGATCAGGCTTAAAGCCTTCCTCGATGAGCAACCTGCCCGCCAGGTTCAGGAGGTGTCGAATGCGCCCCAATGACTACGCCGTCGAACGCACGCGTCTAAATCGGCGGGTTTACCACTCGGCACTGGCTGAGTGGTTGATGGGCCCCGGTAGTCTGACGCTGGGCCTTGCCGGGTCTGTGGTGGGAGGCGTCCTGTACCCGGTCAGCCTGTGGCTCAGTCTGCCGGCCTTGCTGGTTTGGTCACCTGTCATGCTGCTCGAACCCTGGCAGATGCCCATGCGCATGCCTTCAGACATGGACTGCCTCGACCCTTCGACGCAACGCCAGGTGACGGGCAAGCTGCTGGGTTTCTTGCCGGTCACGGCCATGCGCACGGTGATGCTCAAGGCAGCGGGCATCCTGTACATGGGGTACCTGCGCGGTCGGGACGCCGGGCGTGAACTGTGGCTGTCGCTGGATGACATGACCCGCCATATTCTGATGTTCGGTACAACCGGTGCCGGCAAAACCGAAGCACTGCTGGGGTACGTGTTGGGCCAGCTGGGCTATGGAAAGGGCCTGATCTATTCGGACGGCAAGGCCCAAAATGATGTGGCCGCCGCGATCGTGTCCCTGGCCCGGCGCTTTGGTCGTGAAGACGACGTTCGGATGATGAACTTCATCACCGGGGGCCGCTCCAGGGCGCAGGAACTGCTCGAGGACAACAAAAGCAGAGGGCAGACCAATACCGTCAACGCGTTTGGTATTGCTCAGGAAACCTACATCATCAACCTGATGGATTCGATGTTGCCCCCTGCGGGCAACGATGCGGGCTGGCAAGAGAAAGCCCGGGCCATGATTCAGGCTTTGGTGTTCTCCCTGGTGTACAAGTGCCGGCGTGAAGGCACGGTCATGTCCCAGCGCACGATCCAGGCGCATTTGCCGTTGCGGGCCATTGCCAAGCTCTACATCCAGTCGGTGGAACAGCAATGGCATGAAGACGCCCAGTTACCCCTGAAAAACTACCTGGGCACATTGTCCGGTTTTGACCTGGCCAAGGTGGATTCGCCGGAGGAATGGGCGACCACCGCGTTGGATCAGCATGGTTTTCTGATCCAGCAGTTCACCCGCATGCTGGCCTTGTTCAATGACACCTACGGCCATGTGTTCGCCCGTGACGCCGGCGACATAGACCTCAAGGACGTGGTGCATAACGATCGTATCCTGGTGGTCCTGATTCCTGCGCTGGAAATCTCCTCGACCGAGGCCGCGACCCTTGGGCGTCTGTACGTGTCGCAATTGGCCATGATCCTGAGCCAGGATCTGGGGGAGAAACTGGAGGGCAAACCCGAAGACATCCTGGTGATCCGCAAGTACAAGGACCGCTTTCCGTTCTTGTGGATCTGCGACGAGGTCGGGGCCTACTACACCGAAAAGCTGGGCGAGCTGGCCACGCAGGTACGTTCCCTGGGGTTTTGCCTGCTCCTGGCCAGCCAAGAGGCGCAGCGCCTCAAGTCGGCGGCCGGCGACAAGGTGTGGACGCTGATCGGGAACATGGGGGTCCGAATCACCGGCAAGATCATGGACCCCAAGGACACTCTCGAAATACTGCAGTTGATGGCCGGTACCGAGTACCTGCCAGTGATGAGCGGTATGGTGCGTCAGGCCGGAATAATGGGTGCCAGCTGGGAGGAAGCAGACACACTGAGCCTGAAAGATGAGAAGAAAGTCCGCGTCGAGGAAGTGCAGCAGCTCAAGGAGGGGGAAAACATCACGCTGTTCAACGGACAAGTGATTCGCGGCAGCTCCTTGTACATTCACGATGCTGACAAGCTGTCCAAGGAAGCGATCCGGATCAACCGTTTCATCGAGGTGGCTCCGCCAGCGCTGGACACCTTGTTGGCCGGTGCACCTGCCCGCATTCGGCGCAGCTATCCGCGCGCGGACCGCGTGCAGCAGATCCTGTACCACCTGGCGATGAAGCCTGGCCGTTCAGACCTTGAAAACCTGGTGCTGACAGATCCGACGTTGGTCGTCTTGAACGAGCTGGGAGAAGAGTGGCGGCTGATCTGGCGTCGCCGTCCTGGAGCGGCAGTGCGCAGCACCTTGTTATGGCACACAGCGCTGGAGCATGTGCCCAAGCGCGGAAGCGGCTACGTGGCGCAATCGTCCACGGCGCTGGATCTGACCGTCGGCAGCAAGCGGTTGCAGGCCTACCAGGCGCAGCACATCGATCCGGCCAGGGCACCGAAAGTAAAGGGCAAGGCGCCTGCACCTAGAGCCACAACGGCTGTTCCACCACGCCACGACCAGGCACCGCCCTATTTCGACGACGGATCTTATTCGCCGGCGCCGTTCGACTGGGATTAATAGACCGCAACCCTGTGCCGCGCCGATACCGATGCGCCGGCGCAGGGTTGTGTCGCATGCGTAAAAAGGAGCTGTAAATGAGTAACCGCAAAACGCAGAAACTACACGCGCAGCACGTGCTTGAAACCATAGCCCTCGGCATTGCACGGCCTGTAGCGCTGCCCCGGGAGGCAATTGAAGTGGCGCTTCGCGAAGCCATCATTGATGGGCGGCTTGAACCGGGTGAACCCCTTACGCATCAAGCCATTGCCAATGCCTTCCAGGTCAGCCGTATGCCGGTGCGCGAAGCGCTGCGTTCGTTGGAGACGCAGGGCTATATCGCCGCGCAGTACCACAAAAGCTACCTAGTCACGAACGGCAATGAGCCTCCCCAGTACGGTCATCTGCCGGGCTTGCTGAGGTGCGTTGCAGAACGCCATACAAAGCTGGGCGATTTCGAATCAAAAGTGGCCTTTGAAAACGAAATCCTGCGTGTCCTGGGTCAACTGCGCCCTACCACGTGCTGATGACTGACCTAGCTTGTTGAAAGCAACGGATTTTGTAACGCGAAAAGCGAGGCTCCCATGCTACTATCCGGCACAGTTTTATTTGCAGGAAAGCGACGATGTAGATTCACGAATTGCAGAAACCAAAAAGCCCCGCTTGCCGGCGGGGCTTTTTGGAAAATCCTGAACAGGCCGTTAGCAAGCGGATCACCTGTTCAACACACATAACGTGAGCTGATTATGGCGTTCACTGCGGCTTTGTGCAAGTCGTCAAAAGTGAAGCCTTCAGTTCACCGCTGAACGGTGGACTTATGGAAAAGATTCTTCAGCAGGCTGTGCCCCTTCTAAGTATCCTCTGAAAAAGCCCATTTTTTTGGAGAGGAACCGGGCTGGAGCGCCTGTATTTACTGGCTTCGACTTTTGAAGAAAAGGCTTTTTCAGACCTTCCCTAAAGGCAGACCTGTACCCCCAGCATCACCAATACCTGACACGTTTTACCGTTGCGCATGGCCTTCATGGCCAAGGCGGTGAAGCATGAGGCACCTCAAGGCTGTCAGGCTCCCCCCTTCTGACCCTCACTCCGCTTTACGTCGCCCCGGTCGGGCAATGCCTGCCCGTTACGCGGCTCCCCGTAATCTCTCTGAACAACAGCTTAAAAATCCCCTGATCCGCTCGGCCTACGAGCGCCTGAGCAACATGGACAGCTACCGGGGCCAATACCTGCGCCGCCTGGATGGCGTTCATGGCGATCGGCGTACCCGGCGAGAGAAGTTCCTGGCCATCGAGCGCGTGGCCGAGCAGCTGCTGGTGCGCCTGGACCTGGCCACCAGCGTGCTGGGCTACATCGACCCCGACAATGGCCGTTATGTGCTGAACACTCAGTGTGGCATTGCCGAGGATGCCGGTATCTCGGCACCGGCGCTGTGTCGCCTGATGAAAACCCTGGATGATGCGGGGTATGTGTACCGCCGTATTGAGCGCATTCGCCTGGACGAGAAGGACGATAACGGTCTGCACCTGGTGCGCACCCGCGTCCTGATCCGCTTCACCAAGCTTTTCTGGAAAGACCTTGGCCTGGCCTATGTTCATGAACGCGTGCAGAAGTCGGCCAAGAAGCGTCGCGATGCTCAGCTGCGCGACATAGGGCAACAGCGCTTGGCGGACATGGAAAAGCACTCTCTGGAACTCCAGCGCCGTGAAACTTCGCGTCAGCGCTGGCAGGCCAAGGAAAATCGGGAGGCGGGCGTACCGGATACGCAAGATGTCGCGGACTCCAGCACATCGCCGCCAGTGAGCAACACCGTGTCCAGTGCGCTGGATAGGCTCTTAGCGTCGAGGAGCAAAAAAGCCTAACAGGCCCCCACTTTGTCCGAAAACTGCATCCGCTCACGCGGAGGCATTGTCACGCCTGCGTTTTAAGGGAGGTTGGTGACCCTATGGCCAGGCATCGCAAGGACCGCACGACAGTGCTGGTTGTGCCGTTTTTTGGCTGTGCCAACGGCTCTTTGTGGCCACGCCGGAGGTGGCGCACTTGCGGGTTTGAAATAAATGAAATTTTATCCCCCCTTCAGTTTCCCCTTTCAGGAAAAACAGGGATTTACGCGGTGGGAACCCACCTCATAAAGCAGTAATGCACGCGCAAGTCGTGCCTTCGGCACGGCGCGTATGGTCTGTGACTGTGACAAAGTGGATCAGCCGTCTAAGCGGCCCAGGGCGATGAAGCTGCCCTGCCCTGGCCTACGGCCACCCTACGGGCGCTTGACCCGGATTCTGAGGCCCAGGGCGACAAGTCGCCCTAGTCCTCAACCGGGCGCGTGTGCGCGCTGGCTTCGCATAAATATCAGAACCTATATGGCCGCTGTTTGCCTTCAATGAAGGCATGCGTTTTGCGCAGTTGGTCGGCTTGAGTTGACGGGTGATGGCGGCACGCCGTTAACTGTGCGTCCATGCATAGGAATTTCAAAATGCCTATGCATCAAGCTGACGCTTGGAAGGAGGCGTCATGCCTTCATAGCGATGTGTAGGAAGACGCTGATGCGTTACTTATGCAGTGAAAATCCCTATAAATCAGCGTTAATGCAGGTTATTTCACCGCGAAGCCTAGGTGCGGACGCACCTTCCCCCTGTCAGGGCTTCACGTACCTCATCTGCGCGATCGCCTGAGCGTTGAGGACCAGTCCATACAGTTAACTCTGTTCATGTATAGGAATTTCAATAATTCCTATACAAGGTAATCCGCCGAAAAAGGTCCCCTCTGCGTGATGCCAACGTGGCGTCGATGTTGGCAAAAAGCTTTTTTCACCCATCACCCACGCCGAAAAATGGATTGAAAGCGACTTTTCTGTACCTTTTCCAGATTTTGGACGCACCTCTCCCGTCTAAGGCCGGCACGTACCTCAATTGCGCGATGCTTTGAGCGTTGTTGATCAAGCCCTGCACGGTCAGGCCGGCGATGGCTGCGGTATAAACCATCCGTGCTCCGCACAGCACGCAGCTGAACGGATCCCGATGCAAGAACGCTTTGCTCATCTGCGCAAAATACAGTTTTTGCGCTTTGCCACGCCTTTCCATGCGTAGCGCCTCATACACCCGGGGTAGCTGTCGGCCACAGACGCGGTTGGCCAGAAATCCAAAATACCGGATCATTCGAAAGTGCTTCTCCGGGATGTGCTGCACCACCCGGCGCAGCATGTCGGTCTGGCTCAGCGTTTCCTGCTGATAGGTCTTGGTGCGGTGATCCAGGTAGGTGAAGCTCAACGTGGCCCCGCAGGTGTAGTGCGCCAATCGGCTGCCCGAGATGGGCGGTTTTTTCAGGTAGCGGCCCAGGTAATTGACGGTCTTTTTGCCGTTTTTCGTCTTCTTCGACAAGTGGATGTGCCAGTGCTGACCACCGGCGTTGAGCACAAGGTGACGCCAGTCATTTTCGCTCTGCAGATGAGCGTTTTCAGGTGGGACGGTGGTGTGCTCCCACTGACTGAGCAGGTACTGGCGTACATTCCACATCCAGCGCCGACGCAAGGCTGATGGATGAAACGACAGATCTTTCCAGACACCTGCGTCATCGATCCCACCCAAGGTGACCGAGACATGGATGTGTGGGTGCCAGTTAAGTCGCCGGCCGTAGGTGTGGATGGCGCAGAAAACACCCACTTCCACGCCCCGGCGTCGGCCCGCATAGAGCAGGTTGTCGACGGCCAGGCGACACAAGGCATCGAGCCAGTGACGGTTATGAAAGAACAGCGGCCACAGGGTGTCAGGCAATGTGAACACCAGGTGTTGCCAGGTACACTCGGGTAAGCGGTGCTGTTGATTGGCGATCCACTGATCGGTAGCTTTTTTGCCGCAGGATGGACAGGCGCGGCAACTGCAGGTGTTGCACAGGTATTTGACGTGCGGGCAGCTGTGGTTGCCGCAGGTGTAGTGTTTGACGCCCAGGATCGAGGTGCCGCAGGCCAGCATTTTGCTGACGGACTCGACTTCGATGTCGCGCAAGCCGCCCTCCTCGAGGAGGCGTGCCCAGCATTGATTGGTGGTGAAGAGGTTTTTGAGCGGTCGAGGTGTGTAGGCTGGACTCATCTGAAGCAGCGGTGGGTAAGCAGGCTTCATGATGATCAATAATGGGCCTCATGACAAAGCTCAAATCCATGTTTCTGCTGCTACGCGATCGTAAGAACGGGCGATTTGCAGCCGCAGGCTGCCCTGTTCTGGCAAAGAGGGCAAGCAGCGTCTTCAGGAAACCTTGGAAACTCATGGTCAGGGTGGCTCACTTTCGCGAAAACTTGTGCTGCTTCAAACAGCACCTTCCATTCTTCACCACCAGTACCAGCAAGTTGCCCCGGGGTCTGTTTGAATTCAGCAGCAGCCAGATCTGCTGCTGCTTTGGCCGTTTTCGACTTATCAATAAGTTGCTTAAGCAGGTTGACCTTTTCATCGTCGATCAGCGAAACAGCTGTCGCAATGCGGTCTTTTAACCCCGACAGGCGCGCCGCCTTCTGGTGCAATGCCTGAGCTTTTTGCTTTGGATCAGCCTCGGCAAGAGTTTTGCTCAATAGGGTAAATCGATCTTGCTCTATCTGGCTGAGCGTGACCAAGGTCTCAATATGCTCAGGTTTGGTTGTGGTTGGAATGCCATTTAGTACAGCGGCGACCGCAGTCCGCTCTTTCGCAAGCGCGGTATATGCTGCATCACTCGGAGCATTCGCCGTTTTCTCTTGTGTGGCACGCAGTTTGAGCTTGTTACAGACGCTAGCCAATCCCTCCAAGATATCCAGCCCGTATGGGGCGTAAGCAAAGTCTCCATGATTATCGATGTAAGCACGGGCACAGTGGGTATCAAAGATGGATATGTCCGAAAGCGGTTCAGGTGCCGATACACCGTATTGCCAATGAAGGTCGGTAGCCACACCGTCAATCACAGCCTCGAACACGGCTTGGGCGACGCCGACATTTTTTGGGTCTAGGTTTGCGTTGGGAAGTATGGGCTCGCGCCGATCTCTGGCACGACATGCATGCTTAAATACCCTGGAGTAACCCGACTTCCCAGCCCCGTTTTCTCCGTAGATGACGGTAAGTCCAGCTAAAGCTATTGGGACGCTCCCGCCATCCGCCAAGGCATTGACATTCGCAATTTCTTTGATTGCCACCAGTTGAACAGTCCGTGTCAGATCTGCAGATGTAGCAATCTGAGCATCCTCTAGGGAGGCGCTGATTTATTCGATTTTTCGTCCCTGCAACGCTCTGGAGGCCTTGATTTATCTGGGGGCAACAGCTGGGTTTTAGAATAAATCAGCGTCTCCCTAGGTATCGCAATTGGCTTGCTCGAAACAGGCCAACAGACGGGTTTGCGTTGGGTGAGTCAACTGGGTTTTGCATTTTTGGGTATTTCGATTTTGTTGCTGATGACGGATATGGTTGTCTCAGTTGTGGCGTCATTCAGGACAAATGAATCACATGGTGCGTGATGAGAGCCAGAAGCTGCTTGTAATTGGCGGTCCATTTGATGGCCAGCGAATGGCTCGTGTCGGCAACGAGTTCACAGAGGTCGTTGGGCCCAAAAACAGTCGTTATCACGGGCGCTACAGCTACCAGCTGCGCTGGCACCCAATGCTAAAGAAATTGGTCTGGGCCTTACCTGAAAACAAAAGCTTAAGGCTTCCTCCTGCAGACCCGTGTTAATGAACTGGCACATCCAACCCTGGCACAACCGGGGCCGTGGACGTAGATGAGTTCCGTTTTAGGCCCACATGATCTAGCAGGTAAACGGCATGGAATTGGATGCACTGAACAAGTACCTTGAGGCAACTCAAGACCATCTGGGTTTGGAAGATCAGCGTTATGGCGGTGGCTTCCGAGCGATTGTCGCCCATCGTTCTGCGACCGACTTTCTGTTTGGCATGCTTGACGGTGGCAACTTTGAAGCGACTGAAGCAATGGCGTTTCTCGGCGATAACCCACTGTTCCCGTCTTCAACTGGGGCTACCCCGCAAGAGGCGCTGCAAAATCTCAGCGACAAGCTTGGACTTCTTTACCAATTTGAACCCAGCACCGGCACTTTCAAGTGGAAGGCCATAAGTCGTTTTCAATTGAAGGCTCAGTACGACGCAGACCCGGGTGAGGAGCGATGCTGGTATGACGTGTCGTGGGTGGACATAGTTGGCGACCTCAAATCAAGCGCCCTCTATTACTACGAGGACTCCAAAGCCAAATGCAACGATAGCGAAAAGCGCGATTTGCATGCTCTGGTCAGCTTCAAATATGAAGGTTTGTTCGCCGATCTAATAAGTAAAGGAAAGCCAGATGAAAAGAAACCCAATGGATGAGGCGATCTCAGCTCTGAAGGTTGCTCCAATTCAGACACTGGGCATGTGTGTTAGCGCGGTAGCCTCACTGTACCTGTTCTCGACTGACTCACAGTGGTTCGGCATTGTAGTGCTGGTCGCGGTGATCTTCACCGGGCTGGCCTGGATGGCGACACCGGGCATTATTCAGGAAGCGAACAAGCGCGCCAAAGCACGTCACCGCTACCCGCACTAAGTTAGAGGAAAATGATCGTGAGTAGCTACCCCTACGTAACAATTGCAGCCGCGCTTGTGGGGGACACTGAGATCCCGCATGCAGGCGCAAGTCGCTTTGACAAAGCTGAGTACCAAGCGCTTGTTAAGGCGCTGCGACTTGTAGGGCCAGACCAGTGCCGTGCCATTCTAGATAACCCTTCGGAAGCTCACCTATTGGAGGCTGCGTTTGGGAAACTTTTGCATGTATTGGCATCACCTGCAGCTTCGTAGGAGGTAAGCATGAGTCAATTGACTGATCTGCTATGCGGTATTGCTACAGAGTGGCGCACACGCAACCAGGAACACCAGGGTGGCGTTGTATTGCTCTGGCAAGGTGCGGTCTATGGCTGGAAAGACTGCTTGCGTGATGCTTATCATGAGCGGCCAGGCGTCTATGCAGTGGACGAGGATGGCCATGTCTTCCTCGCTGAAGGTGGCAACGACTATGACGGCGCGAAATGCTGGGTCGTTGTGTCACCTGACACTCCCGCACCACTCGTACTTTACGTTTACCACTGCGCTGGCTGTGGCCATGCTGGACAGCTGCATCTGATGGAGCTGACAGCGGAGATCACTACAGCCTGCTCTGCGTGCGGAGGTGAAGTGTTAGCCGAATGGGACGGCGGCGTGGAAATGACAATCACCCCCCCGTGATGCTGGTGAAGAGATATACGACCAGACCCGCAAACGACTGAAATACCTTTGACCGTGGAAGAAAAAATGATCGCAAATTCGAACTATGCCGCTGACGCGATTGAGCTTTTGAACGGGCTAGGGGTTCATCAGGCATCTCCGAATGTTTGGGAGCTCACGGACGTGCATACTGCAAGCAAGTCCCATGTTCATCATTCGCAAATGCCTGCCGCGCTAGCAGCCTACGCAGCGGTGAACGAAACTTTCGCGGCTGGGCGATTCCCAGGTTATTTGCTTCGGGATATGGTGGATAAGGTTCCCTCAATGGATTACACCGAACACGCGGCGCTAGCCATGGCGTGTGGTTGTACTCCGCCTTCGTTTGAAGGCTCAGACGCCCGGGCGCGGATCTTTGGCAAAGCTGTTTGGAACATCGTCAATACATATGACCTGAACAACTGTTTCATGCGCTTCGACTCAGCAGGCAATGGCGACCACTACAGCCTACGGCCACGAGGCATTGATTGGGCAGGCGATTGGGCCGTGATCCCTGCCGACATTAAAGAGCTGCGTCGAGCCTACCGCGCAATGACCCCTCTTCAGAAGGTGATGGTCTTGACCATCATGCGGCTGTACAACCAGAGCAAAGACAAGATCTACCTCACTGGTTGCCCCACGAAGATCAGTGCTGCCGAGGCGATGACCGTCCTGCGTGACAACGCAGCATTGCCGGCATGGGGGCACTTGGTCACACACTACGCGGGCTGGTAGAGCCCATGCCGGCAATCAAGCGGCTACCGCGCCTTTGGCTTGCTGGCTGGAGCCATCATGGGCGACAAGTCACCCTATCTAGCCCCAGCTCCATGGATGCTCTGAACTCGAACGGGACGGACTTGTAACGTCTGCAGGTGCCCTAAGTTGACGCTCGTGTCATCTATGCGTAGAATTACCAGCAACCACAACCTCCACGCCTCGGGCGGGCTTAGGCCTGCACTGCGCACCAGGGGGTTTCTTTTTGCCTGTAGAAAAGTGAGCAGGAAGCTCTCATGGCCCCAAGCATAGCCTACACAAAACAGGCGAAAACTACGCCTCAACTGCTCGCACACCTTCTTGCCAAGGGCTTAGCTGTCCCTGATCAAGCAAAGGCGCTGCATTCGCTCGATCTTATCGGTTACTACCGGTTACTGATCTACATGCGTCCGCTACAGAATAGCCATACCAAGATTTTTTATCCGTCCGTCGAGTTCGATGACGTCATGGCACTGTACGACTTCGACAGGCGTTTGAGGCTTATCTGTCTTGATGCAGTCGAACGCATAGAGGTGGCCTTGCGTGCCGCGATAACGAACACACTTGCTCCGGATCCTGCCGCTGGTCCGCACTTCTACTTGGATGCGATGCATTTTGCTAACGCACCTGGCCACACAGCCTTCATGAAGGCTGTCTGCGACCCGAACACCGTTAAACACCAGCCAGTTGACCACTACCTCAAGACCTATCACACCCCTCCGCATGCGCCGATCTGGGCGATACTTGAGGCTGTCACATTTGGCCCTCTATCCCACCTGTATGCAAATCTGCAAATTACTCACAGGAAGGCAATCGCTACAGCTTTTGGTTTTGACGAGAAGGTGCTTGTCACTTGGTTCAAAAGCATCAACATGTTGCGTAATGTTTGTGCACACCATTCTCGGCTATGGAACAAAAACAACCTGGTGAACGCGCCCTTACAAGTGAATGCTTTGAAAGCCGAATTCCCAAGCCATGCGGATCGAGGACGAGTTGCTGCTCGTGCCGTGACTCTGGTTGCGCTATTGAGAGTGATCGACCCCACCTCTAATTGGAAGCAGCGATTCAAATCTGTTGTACAGAGCTGCCCTGCAGGTGCTCTACAAAAAGCTGGGTTGGACGAGACAATTATGGGTTTCTCTCCTGGATGGGACCAGCGCGCATTCTGGAATTGAGGTGTGCGATTTTGCAGGCAAGGACCTGGCCCAGGTGTAGCCCCCTTGATGAAGACGAGGATCTATCTGTGACAAAGGAAGAATTGCGAAAGCAGCTGCAGGAGCAGTTTGAGCGTCACCTGCAGGCTAACCCTGAAGCGGTGACACTTTATGCTGCAGAGCCAGAACCTGAGAAAAGGCCTTGGAAGAAGAAACCAAGCTTGCTCGATCAGGCCTTCGCGCAGACCTTGGCCGACATCGAGAACCGGTAAGCCATGGTCAACTGGGGGAAGATCGGTTTAGCCAGGTGGTATGACTGCAAATTAGGAACGATGACCGACAGGAAGCTTGCTGGGTTGGTCGGCACCTCGGTAAAGGTCATTAGTCACCGGCGCGAGTTGTTCTGCATTGAGGTCTGGTCGATCAATCAGTTGATCAAACCCTATCGCCATATGTTTGATGATAACTCGGATCTGACCATCGCCCGGATATGTGGGGCATCGGTGAAGAGCGTCACAACCTATCGACGCACTGAGGGCTTAGCTCCATTTTTGCGTCCTGATCCCCTGCAGCGCCGTCAAAGACTACCTTTGGGTCACCCTGTGAGACCCTTCAGACAGCTTTTGGGACTGGTACCAGATGAAGACGTGTCCAGGCTCTCTGGCGTCGACGTGGAGAGCATCGCATCGATACGGGAGGCATTTGGATTGCATCGCGTTTTGGCTGCTGATCCTCAACCAGGCCAACAGCCCGGTTGGCATGATTTTCACGGCCCTTGGCTTGGGTTCGAATCATTGCTTGGATCAATGTCTAATTCTAAGATTAGCCGCGCAGTCAACGTACCAATCTCAGTTGTCGAGCAGCGCCGGCTTTTCCTCAGGGTTCAGCCCTACCGAAGAGTTTCCAAATTGGAGCAGTACCGGCACCTCTTTGGATTGGTACCAAACAATTTGATCGCAATGCTTGCAGGTGTCTCACCCACTCGGGTTGCCGCTTACATAAAGCAGATATCCGAGGCCGACAAGAAAACCGCCACTGGCAATTTTGAGAGAGTTAAATGATGAGCGTTTTACTTACCGCTCATTCAGTAAATGGCCAGATCCGTGGACGTGGTTCACTTGGACTGAAGGGCTTCTGCATCGCGTTGTAAACAGACTGAGCCCAGTCCAAAAACTCGCTCCCAGGACCCATCTGATCGTCGAAATACACGTCCTGCAGGGCTTCCTTTCGCCCATCCTCATATAGCCACTGACTGAAGGTTTTAGTCGTCACTCCGATTTTCCCGTTTCAGCGGCGGCGAGCCGATTGTCTTCACTTTGGGCCCAGCTTTTTTTTTCAGCAGCTGCCGCCAGGCCGAGTCTCAAAACTGTTCCCAAGCCGCCAATGACCGTCATCAAAACGCTGCACCAAAAAAGCCAGCGGAAAAGGTTGTCATTGAACAAATTATTGCCAGCAAGGCCAAACGATCCTGCAAAAAAGAGCAAGTAGAAAAGGAACGCGGGTATGTCTGCTTCACTATCTTCCATGTGGTAACTCCTTTGTTCAAAAGCCTACATTCAGAACGGTATTTTGTCTTCGTTAAAGTCCGGAGCTGATCCGGGCGCTGCCTGCTGCGGGACCGGATGCGGCTGTTGATTACGTGGCGTCCTGCGCTTGTTGGTCACCCTGAGGACGTCCACCGAGGAGCTGCATCGTACCTTGCATGTCGACGACGATTTCAGTTGTGTAACGCTTGATACCGTCTTTTTCCCATTCTCGGGTCTGCAGCTTGCCTTCGATGTAGACCTGCGAACCCTTGCGCAGGTATTCGCCAGCGATTTCGGCGACTTTGCCGAACATCGATACACGGTGCCATTCGGTCTTTTCGACTTTCTGACCGGACTGCTTGTCGGTCCACTGTTCGCTGGTTGCCAGACTCAGGTTGGTCACGGCGTTACCGTTAGGCAAGTAGCGAACTTCGGGATCCTGGCCACACGTACCGACAAGAATGACTTTGTTTACACCTCGCGCCATGGTGTGGCCCTCCTTACGAATCGTTAATGAAGTAGCTGTAGTCTTGGTTTGATAGGTGGTTTCTACGCTGGCCGGGGTGCTTTAGGAATTGCCGGTGGAGCTTCTTTGAAGTGAATGCCGTGTTCGGCTTGGCGTTCACGAATCAGCTCAGAATGGCGTTTAACCCCTACCGTCTGATCGATGCTTGCGCCTGCCTCGGCGAATGAGTGGAACTGACCGTGCGCCGTTCGCTCACCGTCTACCGGCTTCCCGGGAATTCCGGTGCTGTATGGAATATGAGTTGCGGTTTTGACGAGGAACACGTCGAACCGATCACCAGGCCCGTCAGTTTTGTGCATGACATCGAGGCGGTGTCCGTGCACCAGGCGCCCCATCTCCCCTCGCTCGTTGAGTTGCGCGGCTTCGGAGGTGTGTTTGAATTCACGGGATGCGAAAACCCGTTCACCAGCGATTACTCGCTCGCGGAGACGTTCGTCGCCTTCTGCAGGTGCTGCCGGCAACGACTCAACTTGGAACGCAAGGTTATGGCCACGGTCCCGAAACGGAGCTGGGGCCTCCGGCCCTTGGTGTTGTGCCAACTGGGCAATGAGCTTTCTCGTCTGCACCAGGTGCTCCACGTCCTTGGGTTGGGCATCGATCAACCCCACCAACTCCTTGTATTCACTTCCGGTCAGCCTGTGACGTTTCTGGTCTGCGATATCCTTAAGGACTGCCTGCCAATCTGGAACGCTCAATGCACTCATGGGTGCCTCCTTTCAAATTGCTCAATCGTTCTGAGTGGTGACGCCTTCACGATTTGGGTTTGATCTGCAGCCTTTGCGATTACGGATCTCGTCATCGCTGGGCCTTTGCGTATTGTCGAAGTTGAACGAGCCGTCGTCGTATTGCTCCAGGTAGCCCCAACTGCAATCCGTTTCATTTTGCCCTGGCTTAGGAGGAAGCTCCCACCAAGGCTCGCGGTGCACTAATTTCTTCATATGCAACTCCGAGTTATACGGTGGCCATCACAAATTGACGGTCGTCAGCACTTTTGAAGACAGACGATCGCGCAGCTCGATGACGCCGTGCACAACTTCACCAGTGGCAGTCATTCCGGATGAAATCGGAATGTACAGGTACAACGTACCCCTGAGATCGAGGGAGCCCTGCGCCCTCGCCTGCTCGATCTCCCGGGCTCTATCCTGGTCTTCGACTCTTATGCTGCAGGGGAACCCAGACGGTTTGATCTGCAGGTTCATCCCGGCAGTATTGCGCACCGGGTTCGCCCAGCAATATTGGCCATAGCTGGTGATCGGAAATGAAGAATTGGTGAAGTCATATGGGCCAACCATGACGTTTTGCAAACCCATACCCTCAGCTACCGAAGCGGCTTTTATCGGGAGAGAGTAGTAGTCGTTTTTGCCGTACTCGTTCAGCTGCTCCTGTATCGCCGGCCATTTAGCCTTTTCGATGTCACGTCTTTTAAACGCGTCAGAGGTGGCTTGATAGTCCGCAGATAACCAGCCCAATTTCTGGTCGGTTGTCGTGCCGCTCGGAGACTTGGCCAGCACCAGGTACGTGAGTGCCTGACCCCCAGGAAGAGTGTTTAGGTCTACGTACCCACTCAGGGGGACCGAGGCGTCAGCCGGTCTCTGAAATTGAGGCTCGACTGGAGTATTAGAATCTCTCGTTCTGCTGACTTTAGGGCTGTTCAGCAGTGATGAACCCGAGGAGGCTGCGCTAGGCGCTTGTTCTGTATTTGGCTTGTCGCATCCGACCATGAGACAGCAGGCTGCGAGAGACAGCGCAGTCAGTTTAAACTTCATGGAAAGCTCCATTCCTTTGAGTAGATCGTTCGTGCAGCTCATCCGAACAAAGTATGCATATCGGACTTCCAAGCCCCTGGACGTTTGATTCTCACACCAATCTCACGCAGGTTTGGAAGGGTTGTAACGAGTCTGAGTAACGGATGAGGGCTATTGTCGGGACTGATCTCCCAGCTATCGATCTTATCGAAATCCATCATCACGCCACCGGTGCTGATGTCGACGTACAAGGCCTGCTTAGCCACCGGATCGAAACCTACGTAGCGGTTGTAGGCAACGGAAACAGCTTCATAGCGAGGCTTGAAACCTGCACGTTTGAAGCTGTCTACCTTGCGCTCCAGGCGTCGTCGCAACATACCTGGCACGACAGCAAGCAAAAAGTACCCAAGCGCTACGTACAACAATCCAGCCACGATCAGCATGCCTGCAACCTCAGGGTCACGGCGGTAATCGAAGCATGCGATCAAGGCGACCGGTACGACCGGCACCAGCCCCATCAGGTAAAAAGGCCGAAGAATCCACCATGCAATGTTCATAATGATCTCCATCTTTCGTATCAGGTATACGATACGGAATCTATGATTTTATTCTACCACGACCTCTTGACAGGTCAAAGCCCTATTGATAACGGGGCCAAAAGGCCCCGTTCGTCATTCCTAAGATTTTATACCGTCACCTGCTTTTGTCCCTCTGTTCGGTCCTCCTTGAGGTCCAGGACGTGGTACGAGATGTTCCAGCTTACTGCCGAACACATTCATGGCATTTTTCATCTTCTCGTTATCATCACGGCCCATGGTTGCAGATGCGTGGCCACCTACCCAGTTGATCACTTGGTCAGGGACAATCATGATCAGGTTGAAGCAGCTATGGACCAGGTTCAAGCTCATCGAGCAGTAGATGGTCAGGAAGAAAATGATCGAGAACAGCCCAGTGGTCGAGTCGAACTGAGCATTCGCTAAGAGGGTGTAGACAAAATCATGTAGTGAGTCGGCGCGCGAGTATTCGAGCCTCGGCCAACCAAACCCATGCCTCGCTTACCGCAAAAAGGCGATCATGATGCATGATCAGTCGCCGAGCTCTCTCATTCCAGGCATGAGTTCGCTCCACTACCCATCGCTTGGGCATGACCACAAATCCAGTCTGAACAGGCTCCACGGAAAATAGATCGCCTTGTTCAGAGTGCCATTGCCCTGTTCTTCTGTTATTCGGGCCACGGATCACTTGAACATCGATAGCGTGCAGTTGATGGGTGCGCTGTGCCCATTTTCCTGCGTACGCACTATCAACAAAAAGCGTGCTCAGTGACGGATATTTTTCCTTCGAGTACGCCACCGCATCATCCGCCGCGTCACGATCCTGCACGCTTGCAGCACTGATACTGACAGCCAGCAGCAGGCCCAATGTATCGACAATCAGACTTCGTTTACGCCCCTTCACTTTTTTGCCTGCGTCGTAGCCGCTGTCACCGCCTTGAGGAGAACTGCGGGTCGACTGTGAATCCAGGATCGCTGCTGACGGGCTGTCAGCGCGTTCTTCCCGCTCACGCCATTGAGCTCGCAAGCGATCATGCATTTGCTCGAACTTGCCTTGAGCGCTCCACCGGCGGAACGTTTTGTAGACATTGTCCCAGTGAGGAAAATCGCGGGGTAGCATTCGCCATGAGCACCCCGTGCGTACGACATAGCAACAGGCTTCCAGCAACGTGCGCCGAGAGTGAAGCGGTGGCACTCCTCGTCCGCCCTGGCTTTCAAACAGGTCGGCGACCAGTGCCCACTCGGTATCTGTCAAGCAACTCGGATATAGCTGCTCCGGCAGTTGGCGGCGGTGGGTTTCATTGTAGCCATAGGCTTTATTAGGTTCAGGTGACTGAAAACTTCCCTTGGCCCGCTGCTTTACACGCGTAATCCCTGCCATTTTCAACGCTTTTGCAAAGGTGTCGGGATGCGCAGTGATACCGGTTTCGGCGAAGAATACGAGCGCCAATTCGGCCTGGCTGGAATAGGGCTGTGCATGAGCGAGTTTCACCAGCACGGGATAGTGCTCGGCGGCAATCGAGCGAGGACGTCCGGTTTTAGGCATGGCTTGAGGGCTATTCAGACAAGGGAGTGAAAGTTTAATTTATTTTGTCTACACCCTCTAAGGAAGGTCTGAAAAAGCCTTTTCTTCAAAAGTCGAAGCCAGTAAATACAGGCGCTCCAGCCCGGTTCCTCTCCAAAAAAATGGGCTTTTTCAGAGGATACCTAGAGGGTGTAGACAAAATCATGTAGTGAGTCGGCGCGCGAGTATTCGAGCCTCGGCCAACCAAACCCATGCCTCGCTTACCGCAAAAAGGCGATCATGATGCATGATCAGTCGCCGAGCTCTCTCATTCCAGGCATGAGTTCGCTCCACTACCCATCGCTTGGGCATGACCACAAATCCAGTCTGAACAGGCTCCACGGAAAATAGATCGCCTTGTTCAGAGTGCCATTGCCCTGTTCTTCTGTTATTCGGGCCACGGATCACTTGAACATCGATAGCGTGCAGTTGATGGGTGCGCTGTGCCCATTTTCCTGCGTACGCACTATCAACAAAAAGCGTGCTCAGTGACGGATATTTTTCCTTCGAGTACGCCACCGCATCATCCGCCGCGTCACGATCCTGCACGCTTGCAGCACTGATACTGACAGCCAGCAGCAGGCCCAATGTATCGACAATCAGACTTCGTTTACGCCCCTTCACTTTTTTGCCTGCGTCGTAGCCGCTGTCACCGCCTTGAGGAGAACTGCGGGTCGACTGTGAATCCAGGATCGCTGCTGACGGGCTGTCAGCGCGTTCTTCCCGCTCACGCCATTGAGCTCGCAAGCGATCATGCATTTGCTCGAACTTGCCTTGAGCGCTCCACCGGCGGAACGTTTTGTAGACATTGTCCCAATGAGGAAAATCGCGGGGTAGCATTCGCCATGAGCACCCCGTGCGTACGACATAGCAACAGGCTTCCAGCAACGTGCGCCGAGAGTGAAGCGGTGGCACTCCTCGTCCGCCCTGGCTTTCAAACAGGTCGGCGACCAGTGCCCACTCGGTATCTGTCAAGCAACTCGGATATAGCTGCTCCGGCAGTTGGCGGCGGTGGGTTTCATTGTAGCCATAGGCTTTATTAGGTTCAGGTGACTGAAAACTTCCCTTGGCCCGCTGCTTTACACGCGTAATCCCTGCCATTTTCAACGCTTTTGCAAAGGTGTCGGGATGCGCAGTGATACCGGTTTCGGCGAAGAATACGAGCGCCAATTCGGCCTGGCTGGAATAGGGCTGTGCATGAGCGAGTTTCACCAGCACGGGATAGTGCTCGGCGGCAATCGAGCGAGGACGTCCGGTTTTAGGCATGGCTTGAGGGCTATTCAGACAAGGGAGTGAAAGTTTAATTTATTTTGTCTACACCCTCCTAATGCGACACCGAACAACTGGTTCAGCAGTGTGCCGCCTGCGATCAGAGCTGCACCGCCCAGAAAGAAACCCAGAACCATCAGGATCGGTCGGACCATCACATTCAGCAGAAAGATGTAGCCGTGGGTTGTCTTTTGCCCCATCCCATCGCCTTCACCGTTCAGGTGAGTGATAGCCCAGAGTGGTGCTGCGATAACAGCCTCGCCAACCACAACCAGCCAATTAACAGCAGCTCCAAACCAAATGATGAAAGGAACCATCGGCAAATAGGTAGAGAGTGTGCCGCCCAGGATAAACAAGGCGATGATGAGCATGATGATGAAGGGGCCTACAGCGCCAAGGACGCCGGAAAGTGCATCGCCCACGGATGAGACTGCGTTCGCAACTTTCGAGAACGCACCGGCAACACTCCAGCCCTCCTTGACCTTTTCAAGAGTTTTGGCAGCTACGTAGCCACCAAGGGCTGTCTCGGCCGCGACCATTGTGTAATCGCCGAGGTTTTTCATCTTGATCAGAGGATTCAGCTGACCCATGCCTTCGCCGCCGGCATTGACGTCGACCAGGTAGTTGACGATCCGTTGACCTGGCGCGGAAAAAATACTGCCAATAATGCTACCCGCATCGGCCCCTCCAGCCCCTTTGGAGTAGTCACCGCTGGATTGAGTACCCAAGGTGCTTGTCCAGGTAGAGGTTTCCTGTTGAGCCTTGTACGCCGCCATTGAGGAGGCGTAGACGTTCACAATTGCAGGATCCCCACCAGAGGACATGCCGAACACAGATGCTTTTGCTGCCATAGCATCTGACAGCTTAGTGTTTGCTTGGGCGAACGTCTGGTACCAGGCACCCAGAGTCCACCATCCACCCTCTTTGATGCTTGAGTTCATCTTGCTGGCCAGCTCGCCAATGTTGCCCTGCTTGGTAGCTGCGACGCTGTTGACGGAGTTCTCGTATGCCTGCGCTGCTGACTGAACTGCCATCTCCACATCAGGGAGGGAATTAGTTTGCCCTGATTGTCGTTGGATCACCGCGTTGACGAAGTTTTGCGCGCTAGTGCTCAGAGAGGCCTGCATGGCCTGAAGCGCCGCAAGGTGAGCTTGACGTATGTCCGACACATCAATGGTGCCGCCAAACCAATTAGTTGATACCGCCTGAGGCTCCAGATCGCCTTGAATGTCTGCCCCACCACAGACAAAACTTGAATTCTTGAGTATGAATCCACTTTGGGTTGCAGACTGCTGGACGTATCCATTTTGGGTAACCAGAGCGCCGCTTGCTTGGGCCTGAGCTATCCCTGCATTGATACCGTGCAGGCAAAGATTTGCCTCGAAAACGCTATGCGCGAGTCCTACCGTCGACGGCATCACAGGTTGAACTACCATCGACGTGCCGTCAGTGAAAGCTTCCATCGCGTTATCGACGCCGAGGTTAGCAATGCCAATACCCATCACAGAGGCACCCCACAACATCAGCAGTTGCGATAGCGACCAGCCGCTTGCTGTTGGTACCAGCGACACCAAGCCCCAGACAAGCCGTACCGGCCCCCAGATGCTTGATTGCTGTTTATCGAAAACTGACCCGTCATGAGCAGTCCGGGTTAGCTTTCTAAAAACGATGTAGCAAGCCCAAATCGCCCCAACCACCAACAGTGCGCCGTTGAATACCGAGAAGATGCTAGCGAGGATGGTATCGCCACTGGTGTCTCCCCCTGCCAATGGGTTGTTGACCACATTCCCGTAAATCGACACCAGTGCTTCTCGGGACTTATCGCCTGTCCTTTTCGCAGCTGCAGCAATTTCGCTGATGGTTGTTCCATCCGCTGCCCGAGCAGGCACAGAAACCAACCAGGCTACCAAGAGCCAAAAGCTTTTATTCGCGATTGCTTTCATAGCCGAGCTCCGCTGGATTTGCCGATTTGGGGATTCAGCGTCTTCAACAACCAGTCTGGGTTTTCGATTTTAAAATCGTTGAACCCGCCGCGCTCTGCCGCAGACAGGCGACGGGTAGTCAATTGCCACATCCGAAATTGAGCGCTTAATGCGAGCGCGAATAACAGAGGTGATGCAGTCGCAATCGACAGTAGGCTTTGTATGACCGTTTTCGTCGAACCGTTGATGAGCCCCATGGTGAGACCGATCAGCCCCAGCAACCAAAATATTGAGCCAGCGAAAAGCGCAGCGCGCTTCCGGCGCAAGAAGAAAAGGTGCAGTTGCTCAACAGACATTGCACCTGGTTCACGGTTGGCTATCGCTTCCTCGAACGACATCGGCTTACGTTCAGTAGACTCGTCGATATCACTGTGCAACAAAGCCTGCTTAGGGAGACGCTGATTTATTCTAAAACCCAGCTGTTGCCCCCCAGATAAATCAAGGCCTCCAGAGCGTTGCAGGGACGAAAAATCGAATAAATCAGCGCCTCCCTAAGCAGGAAGCAGCTAAAACCAAAGAGAATTGGACGCATATCAAAGAAATGTCTGCAGAAGCTAAGGAGGCGCTGATTTATTCGATTTTTCGTCCCTGCAACGCTCTGGAGGCCTTGATTTATCTGGGGGGCAACAGCTGGGTTTTAGAATAAATCAGCGTCTCCTTAGCAAGCCGCACGGTCTGTCTCATTGACCAGAATGGGAGAATGATGCGCAGCGCTATTGAAGCCGCCTGCCTCGATTTGGATGGCTGTTGTTCCGTCATCAGTTGCTGCCTCCCATGTGGCCCGATACAGCGCGATATTTTTGGCTCAATATGGGCTCAAACTCTGAACGTGCGCCGCTTGCGAGATTTAATCCGTTGATCACGTTCCCGCGCTGGACGTCGTTACGCAGCTCAAGCAGCAACCAATTGGTCTGGGACTGCACGCGGATTTGCTCACGGAGCAGGTTGTCCCCTTCCATGTTTTGCAAGTCTGCCTGGTACTCGGTATTGGCATACCGGCGTCCAACCTCAAACGATTCAAATTCCCTGGCCGACATCGTGCCTGTCGCTTTTGCTTGAGGTGACGCAGTTTTGGCGTAGTAGGCCTGGGCCGAGGACGACTTGAGTGTGTCTACCAGCAAATCCTTGGTCGCTGGGTTGGGTTGGCTATCAGCAACGAGCTGGTCCTGCGGATCCGTAGCAGCCGAAAGGATCGAGTTGTACTGATTCATGAGCCCGATGTACTGCGAGCCGGCTTCGCTTTCAGCTTCGCCCTTGCGCAGCTGACTGCCGATCGATCTCCGCGCTGAGTTTTGGGTGTACATCTGCGCTGCGTCAGTCTGCTCTTGGGAGAAGGTGAGATCTGCACTCTTACCATTAGGACCGGCGCCGATCATTACGGAATCAAGACGCTTGTCAGCCCCGGGCATTGTTGTTGAAACACTCGGGCACGCGCTGGCACCGCCGTACGCGGCATAGTCATCTGTGTCGCAGTAATCAGCGTGAATGCTTGCAGAACGCATGGAATCGACCTCGCTGGGCGCGGCCGGCGAAGTCAATGCTTGAGCAATTTTGCGGTTTTCGGTTTTGCCGCCGCCTCCAGACCTCATGGTTGTTTTTATTGCAGCAACACCAGCTTTGACGTCGATTGCGCCTCCGGAAGCTGATTCACTGCAAATTGCGTTGGAGACGTAGTACCGCTGACGTGCGTCCTCATAGCGTCGATTCTTTTCCTGAGTCGCTGCGAATTCCCGATCCACGCGAGCCGCGGTTTCGACTGTGTTTGCGACTTTGCTACTGCCTTGAGTCACAGCGGTACCGACTTGGTACAGCATTGCATTCACTGACGTGGCCATCGCCCCTACTGCAGCAGTTGTCGCGTTCACAGCAAATGTGATGCTGAGGTTGGCTGTTTCCACAGCACCAACCACGCAACCGTCGCAAATCGCGTAAGCTGGCTTAGAGGCGAACATTCCAACCGTCAGCATTGCAAGTGCAAGGGGGGAAAACTTGAGTACGTTCATTAAATATTTGCTCCTGCTTTGCGGCTTGCCCAGTACTCGGCGGTCATCTCGTCAGCGAGGTTCATGACAACAGACTTCGCTTGTTCTGCGCCCGCCTTCAGCTCCAGCTGCTCGATGTAGGTTTTCGCGGTACCGAGGGGGAATCTAGCGGCGAGAACCCTACGTGCCGTCATTGAGCCCAGTCGGCTGTACAGCGCTGTTCGCAGCGAAACGTCCTGTTGGGTTGTCGAAAAAGCCCACAACTCCAACGCACCCGTGGTGTTCGTGAGGATCTGCGTGATGGTGCCCTGGTTGGTTTTGAAGATGGCGAGCATGTTCGCGCCTTCTTCAGTTGGCCCGACGCATTTACGGTGAAGCTCGCTGATGGTCTGGTCGGACACCTGAAAGGAATCACGAAGAACCTTCTCATCACTACGGTTGCCGCCGCGCAGAACGTATACCGACGTTGATGCGTCCAAAAGCGGTTGAGGGAAGTCATTCATGAACTGCGAGATCGCGATAATTCGGATGCCCCATTTACGACCTTCACGTCCATCTTTAATAACTGTTTGAACCGGCGCTTCAAGGCCGTCGGTGTTGTGCCATTCATCATAGGCGATAATCTTTTGTTGCGAGGCCACATCGTCTGCACGTTTGATGTGATATTCCGCATACAGCTCAGGAACGACTTTCACCAACTCTTCTTTACGCAGAAAGTAATTTTTGGCAGCTAACTGTCGAGCAAAAAGATACATGCATGAGGTCTTAATAGCCCCTTCAGCAGTTTTGGAACCGATGACGTCATTAAGATCTATAGAAATAACACGCGTTGTTGCATCAAGGTCAAAACGGGTACGCCCGGAAAACAAAGCGAAACTGGTGGTAGCTACCACAAAGCAACGCGACATATAGTTAAGCAAAGGCTCATGACTTTTAGTTTGGATAGATCCAAACATCTGTCGAATACTTTCGTTATTCAGCATTGCGTTGAAATCAGACAGCACCGGTGAAGCTTGGCGCTGGGCAATTGTTGCCTCTTGAATATAGCCAGCAGCGAACAGCATGTCGGTCACTTCGTACCAGGTAGCAGTGGACCACCATTTCTCGTCATGCTCAGCCAGAATACCGGTTTCTAAAAGTATCTTGTCTACCAACGGAACGACTTCAGGTTCGTATTGGTTTGCCCCGTTTTCGGCCCTGTCATCGTAAACCAGCGTCAGTAGACGCTCGTTGACACGTGAAACTTCTGCAGGAGCGCGGCCGATATCGGTATCGGTACAAAGCAGGTTCAGAAAATCGACGAGGAATTCGCGCTCACGAGTAGTGGGTTCGCGAGCACCGAGCTGCGTGTCAAAGGGGTTAACTGCGTAATCAACGCTGTTCTGCAGCTTGAGGTACACAGCTTCATTTTTGCGATGGTCAGGAAGTGAGTCTCTAATGACCTGGATCAGTCCGGATGAAGACGGACCAACGTCCACAATGGTCATCAGCGGCAATTGAATCGCACCCGGCCGATGGATCGCGGCATTGTTCATGGTGTTTACAGTTACAGATTTACCAGAACCAGGTATGCCTGAAAACAGCTCGATCCAAGTGTCTTGGATACTGCTGCCCAAACCTACAGGAAAAATCTTGCCCTCAGGCGTCCTGAGTATCCATGAGCCAGTTTCAGCCCACGGGGTTGCAGGTCGTTGCAGGGGAAGCATAGCTAAGGCATCTTGAAGTGGAGGCAGCAACCTGTTCGCTGTGTTCTTGGTAGTGAATGCAGGGATGGTTGAAGCAAGGCCTGCCATCGGATCGCCGTGGTTCTGGTTTACCTGACATGTGCCCCACGATTGAAGAGACTTCTCCAAGGAGGACATGCGCTGCTTAACGGTGTCTTTGTCTTCTGCCCACGTCGAAGCAGACACTTTCATTGAAAGGACGGCTTCCTCCTTTTGAAGACTTTCCAATTCAGAAAAGGATTCACGGATCGAGCGGTTACTTGGCAAAAGGCCTACAAACCCTGCAACCATGCGACGCATACGTACTTCATTAAGCCCGCAAGGATTCAGGTCAAAGCGAATTCGCCATGGAACCACCTGATCGACCGCACCGAACAGTTCTTTAAATGGAAGCGGATCCTGTGGACCCAATTCCATACCGAAGGACCCGTGCCAGAGTCTGTCGGTACGAATGTAGTTTCCATCCGGTTCGACATTATTGCTGCAAATCTGATAGCTCAAACGTGGAGCCACGAGATCCGAATAATCGTCAGCGTGCTCAGGCCCACTCGGCATGTGACGATCACCAGGTAGGGAAGGACGGAATTTCTGGGAAGTACCTTCGCGGTTAATCATGATTCTGACGCGCTTCACTGCCTCGTGCGCAGTTAGAGGCTTCATCATGATCCCTTTTTGGCCGTCGACACCGCAGTTTGCAAAATCATCCTGCAAACGCTTGACCATAGTGTCGTGTCGATATTTCAAGGCAGATAAAGCGAATGCAGGATTTTGACCGAACTGCGTCCGTGGAACGTTGTGCTTTGCCAAACTCTTGGTAAGTGTATTCATCTCACGCTTTTGTTCTTCTGAACTCATAGCGCTAAGGTGAGTGTACACAACGAGAATGTTCTGCTCCCAGGAACACAGAGGGTAATTACGCAACACTCGGTCTAGAATGATGTCCTCAGTTTCGAGACCAATACGTCGAGCTGTATTGAGTAATGGCTCCGCAAGGCGCATTAACTCGTCTTTAGGGAGGCGCTGCAAAAATAGCCAACTGTCCCCACCCTTGGCACACTAAGTTCCTTCAACAGCCTCCCTCTCCGTGAGCGTTACGCGCGTGCAGAAGACCTTCTCCGAACTCGAATATACCGGCAAGAAAAAGCAGACTCGCCGAGATCGCTTCCTGGCTGACCTTGAACAGTTGGTGCCCTGGGCCCTGCTGGAGGCGCAAGTGGCGCCGTTTTATAGCAACACCGCAGGCAAGCGCGGACGCCCTGCGATAGGGGTGTCGCGCATGTTGCGCATGTACGTCGTGCAGCAGTGTTTCGGTTTCTCCGATGAAGGTTGCGAAGATGCCGTCTACGACAGCCAGGCCATCCGCGGTTTTATGGGTATCGACCTGGGTCGCGAGTCTGCACCGGATGCCACCACCTTGCTGCGTTTTCGCCGCTTGCTGGAAGTCCATCAGCTAACCCGGCTGCTGTTTGAAACGATTAACCAGCATCTGGCCAGCCGGGGGCTGCTGCTCAAGGAAGGCACTATCGTCGACGCTACTCTGATCGCCGCGCCGCCCTCGGTCAAGAACCGAGAAGGCAAGCGTGATCCTGAGATGCATCAGGCCAGGAAAGGCAATCAATGGCACTTTGGGATGAAGGCCCACATTGGTGTAGACGCCACGTCGGGGCTGGTGCACAGCGTAGTAGGGACGGCCGCTAACGTGGCGGATGTCACCCAGGTTGGCCAGTTGCTTCACGGTGACGAAACCTATGTTTCGGGTGACGCTGGATACACCGGTGCGGCCAAGCGACCGGAGCATGCTGAACGGGACGTTATCTGGTCGATTGCAGAACGGCCAAGCAGTTACAAGCAGCACGGCGAAGGCAGCGTGCTGTATCGGGTCAAGCGCAAAATTGAATATGCCAAGGCGCAACTGCGTGCCAAGGTCGAGCACCCCTTCCAGGTAATCAAGGTGCGCTTCAATCATCGCAAGGTTCGCTACCGTGGGCTGGAAAAGAATACAGCGCAGTTGTTCAGTTTGTTTGGGTTGGCCAATCTGATGCTGGCCAAGCGGTATTTACAACAGACGGCAGGATAAATCCGTCTGAAAGGCGGGACTGGCCCGCCTTTCAGCAAAATGAGGGCAGAAATCTGCTCGAGAAACGTAAAATAAGGCCGGCAGGTTGAAAAAAACCGGCTTGGAAATGGGGACGGTGCGAACGGGTTAATTGTTCAGCGTCTCCTTAGCGCGCTCGGGATCACGCTCAAAGGAGAATGTCAGCGAATGACCATAACGTTTCATGTATCCAGTCATGCGTACTCGCAATGATTCAATCATTGCTGCAAACTCGGCCTCCGAAAGCATCTGAAATGTGCCTTGCAGGTCAAAAACGGTCAGGAGTGAATATCCATTGTTGACCAAAGTGTACGGGTCCTTCAGATCTGGAGAACGCCGAATGTCTTCATCGGTCACACCTACTGCGGTCATCAGTTCGCAGTAGCTTGTCATGTCTTTATTAATTAGATGTCGTGCCAGGTACTCAATCGCACCTTCAACTGCATCTACGCATTTCTCCAGAACTCCCATACCCTTCCCCTCAGCTTGGCGCATTCATTATGTTGTGATGCACATTTGGCCAAGATGCTGTAGGTGAAGATTTGTAAGCATCTTGAGCCCATTGTTTTGCGTTTGCGCTGTAGGTACCAGGGTTGAATATCACCGCAAGATCTCTAAATACAACGGCATGAACATCAGCACCAACACCCTCCATTTTCACTAATGCGCTAGCGAATACACTTGGTTCAAATGTGCCCCAAGCTGCTTCTGTATATTGTCTGTGCGAAGCGAGCCAATTCAACAATTTCTTAGCATCAGCTTTAGTCGATTCGTCGCCTGTTTCCAAGGCTACTAAGATGCATCGCTGTAGATTGTTAACATCCTGCGCAACGAGTCCAGGAAGGTATCCTATAAAAGCGTTCCCCTCCCCCAATTCCCCAAGATGCTGCCATCCGTGACACAAAGAGTCTACAGCCCGCAAATTGTCCTTTCGTACGTCCTGGTGGTTGTGGTTAACGTTATGAATTTCCAGACTTTGCGACGGAAAACCACAGAAGAAGCACCGATGTTTGCTATCGCGTAGAACTTCAGTGCGCAATTCGAGGCTCAACGTTTTTTTACTAGGCTCAATAGCGTTCGGCTCTTTATCACCCCAAACCTTTGCCTTAGTCGACAAGCTCATACCGGGTAGTGCCGGACGTTCGAAATTACGGCCGAGCGTAACATCGGGGACTACCATGTCTGGCTGGATATCTGCGCTGCTCATTAAACCTCCAAGGCAGTCTTTAAGACTGCCTGTTCTTGCAAGTTGTTAACCAGGTACAACGCCCTGCTGGCCAGCAGCGATACCGACAGTTTCACCAGCAGTAGTCATCATGAAACCAGTTGCGCCGAGAGCGGCCCCACCTAAAAGTGGACCCCAGATTTGAGTGCCGGTGATTCGGCTGTTCTCGCCTTGTTGGGTTTTTTTCCACATGTTCATGCCACCCCAGCCAGCACCGCCAAACCCCAATACGGCAAAGAGTTTTCCGAAACTTTCCTTCAGTGAATCGCCCTGTTCCGCTGCCGTGTTCCCCATGTCTGCAAAGCCTGCTGCATGAGCTTGAGCGACAAACATGGTTCCCATGGTAATGCCGGCGCTTGCCAACATAATGCGACGCTGTACTGGGTGCTGACTGTATTCGTCAGTTTTAGTGATCAGGTGTACGTGGGCTTTACGTACAACATCACCAACTACTGCGAAAGGTTTAATTTTCATAGCAACGCTCCGTTTTGACTTACCAGTAAAGTTTGAATGTTTCTTGAAACGCATCAATCATCTTGTCTACGTGAACCAGTCCAGCACCTGCAATCATGTGAGTTAAGGAGACGCTGATTTATTCTAAAGCCCAGCTGTTGCCCCCAGATAAATCAAGGCCTCCAGAGCGTTGCAGGGACGAAAAATCGAATAAATCAGCGCCTCCTTAAAGCACGCCATATTAGATCATCTGCTCCGTTGGAAGACTCTCCATCAATGCTTGCCTTCTTTAGTAGCAGTAATCCCTTAAAGCAGAAAAATCCACCAGCAAGACTCGCGAGTGTCAGAACAGCATTTACAGCTTCTTTGAACTTACCGAACTGGTCCGCTCCGCTCCAGGAAATTGCTCCGTAGCTCGCCTGACCGCTGGAAAAGGTCGTCCAGACTGTTCCGATTGTTCCCGAAAGGTTAAAGAGTAAAGCCCCGATGATCAGCACCATCACTGTGCCGCCAGCGGACATTGGGCGTCGGCCTGGTTGAATACTGGCGAGCTGCATCCTGCGAAGCACTGTCCCTGCGTACACGAAGCCAACCAATGCTCCGAGGCTCCACAGTAGGCCCCACATAACTACGGTCAGCGAATTAGCTGCCGCAATAATCATGCTCGCGAGATCCATACCCTACTCCCTAGCGGATCACGCCGAGGTTTGTGACAACCTGGCGGGATACCGGGTCTATGCGAAGAACGCGGATACCGTCAAAGGCATCACCTACCTGAACAACTATTGTTCGTTGGTCATGTGCCAACCAAGCTTGATCGGTATAAATGGTATTGATGCTATATCCAGTCAGAGCCTTGGAAGTTGTGACGGCGGGTACGGCAGGCTGGTTTCGCGTCGCCTGGATTCTCTCCTTTGTCTTGGAAGTATTGTCAGTCGGCCGTGATTCCAGCATTGCGATTTTCGCCTGAAGCTCAGGAACCTGGCTCTGCAGCTCACGAACCTGGCTCTGCAGCTCGGAGGTGATTTTAGAAAATGTTTCCAATTGGCCTTGAACCTGAATCAGCTCAACCTGTTGGCTGACTGGCGGAATTGTGTTCGCAGGTTCCTCAACCGGTTGGACCGGTTTTTGCCGTTCATACGCCCCGTAATCAGCTTTTGTGTTTTGGGCCCCAAACTGTTGCCCTTGCGTGACCGTAGAGTTCGAGCGGAACAGCTTAGGTGCGAAGATCCAGACCGCTGCTATAAGTGCAAGCACAACAAAGAAGTGCCATGGCTTCACTTTTTCTACAAACGAATTCTGGTTCCTTTTTTGCAAAGGCTCCTGCTCCTGTTTCGAATCCGGCTCTGGTTGAGCAACGCCTGCTTTTGGGGCCGGTGATGCAAATACATCAATATCGGCCGCTGTCTGTGTCGTCATGTTGGCATCCTTTCAGCGCTGACTCAGTAGCGAGTCGAGTTCATTGTGTTGGGTTGGCCAAGGCCAGGTGTAAAGCCCGGATACCCGCTGCTCATACCTTCTTGATCACCGCTACCAGTTGCGCTAGGTGACAAGCGATATTGTTGCTTTGGCTGTCCTGCAGGTTGACTAAGGGTATTCAACTCTTCTTTCTGATTTGCTTGAATGGCATTTTTGTCCAGGGCATCACTAGCCATCACAGGGCCAATAAACTGGATACCGATAGTCGAGCCCAAAGGTCTAATAACTTGCTTTTGAGGCATGTTTGCGCCGTCATTTGCGAGAACCTTGCCTGCCTGCTGGCCAATACCACCCGCAAAGGTTCCGGCTACTGCTGCACCGTTCGGAGTTTCTGGATAGGTCGAAATGACAGCACCTTGGCTGGTGATAATATTTTGGGCGCTTCCTTGCTCATAAAGTTGACCTGTCTTGCCGATTGCTATAGCAAGTGCTGGGAGGATAATTCTTTCGAAGTATCGATTGTTTACTTCGCCGGAGAGTGCGGTTCTCATGCTGTCTGGATCAACGGCTTTTGCGCTAATTTTGTATGAGTGACCCTTCCACTCCATGTAGCTAAACGTCATGTCTACCGTTTCGTTTATACGTTTGTAGCCCATGGCGAAACATACTGCACCTGCGAATGGCCCGGTTGCGATCTCCGCACGTACCATCGAGTTTTCGTCAGTGTCGATCTCAGTCTTGAGAATAGACGGGGCAAGGGTAAACCCTGGTACTACCACTACGTCGGGCTCTTTTTGACTCGCGGCCCCATTTGCTCCGCGTTGATTGCTTGCAACCGAGCCACCAGCACCGGCCATAGATGCTGGCATGATTGATTGAGCATAAGCAGATGGCGTAAGAGTGGCGTCTTCGCTCGACTTACCCAACCCGTGGGGCTTCTCTCCCCAAGCGGACATTAAGCCTTTTACCTGTTCTGCGATTTGCTTGTCGTACTCTTTGTTCCGAGTAACGACTTGTTGAGGTTGCTGGGGTTGCTGGTAATAGTAATTTACCTGCTGAGGTTGCTGCTGCTGTCCTGAACCGGACGAGGCAGGTTTAACAGACTGTGCTGACATTACAGACATGTACGAACCACCGTTTGATTCGGCTTGTTCCGCGTTCGCCTGGTTATATCTATTAAGTACCTGTCTGTATTGTTCGCTTTCTTCTGTTTTAGTGCCTTTTGCGTCCGTGGTGATACCCCGAACGGAAGAGTTACTTGTATTGTGATTTTGCAGCCATGTATACGCCAGATAGCCGCCACCAATGAGCACGACAGCTACTACGGCTACGATAACTTTGGTTTGGCGACCAATATCAGCTTGAGTACTCATATGGACCTCAGTTGATGTCTAGTTGGAGGGTAACTGACTGGCCCATTTGAGACAGGGTTACGAACGGAGTTGCTGGAAGCCGATAAACTTTGGTTCCATCTCCTGAGGACAGACTTTGATCAAACGCTGTTTGAATATCTTGCTGCGTGCGCACGAAGATGTCGCCGTTGTATTGCCATACTTGTGTGTGCGTTGGCACTTCCCCATGCGCCACCACCGCTCGGGCATCCTTGGGTGGGATTCCGTCTAGAAAGGCTTGAAGGGTGTCGTCATTTATGTGGAATGGAAAATTATTCTCCCAGTCTTCCGTTCCTTGACGAGATTACTACGTCCACACTACCGGAACGCGTCTTGAAGCAGGCACCCTCCGCCGATACCTGAGCCGCTCCGTGCACAGCCTGATAGGTGTCGTGACAAATGCGGTGGGTGTGACTCAGATTGATCAATCGCTACATGATAAGAGAACCTACCTTTTTACGCTGATCGCAGCTTTGCCATTGAGGCGCTGTCGACTATTTAAATATTTGGAAAGCATAATGGAACTCGATGGACACTGATGACCACTCATGCGCGGCACATGTAAAAGTAAAAGCGAATAGATAAGTCGGTGGTGGTGATCTGTCGGTTAAAAGCATGGCAAGCAACTCGCTCACCCACTGTAAAAATAAAATCAACTTAGATCCACGATGGAGAAAGTAAAATGAAAGCTCGCTCAAAGAAATCAGTAGGCATTGTTGCTTTGGCACTTTTAATGGGCAAGGTGTATGCCGCTCCTACTCCTGCCGCGTGCCCGGATGTCAGCGTCATCAAACAACATCAGGAAGGGCAAGGTTTTGTGTATACGGCACCAGCCCCAAACAACCAACAATGGAGAGGCGAAAACCCGCGAGGCGATGCAAAGGACATAAATAGTATTGCTTTCAAAACTGCAAATATACGTAACCGAAGCGCGATCACAGGTAATGCATTTGTGGCGTGCGACTATGAGGGTAATAGCAGCGCAGGAATCAGGATGAGTCTTGAAACGCTCAAGGTAGCAACACCTGTGGGGAAAGCTTGGAACGGACTCAGTTGCAGTGAAAGCAACCCATCCCTCTGCACGTTTGAGTATTGATGTTTTTATAATATACATTTTACAAATAGCTATTCAGCTTAATGCAGGTAGCTTTTAGTAAAACTACAAAAACAGATCACAGCGCCCACGACTATCGGCTTTTTCCCCTCGATTTGACTGGGCGTTCTGCAGGGCCTGAACGTAAGACGTCCCCAGCCCCACTGGTCAACGTCGTCAGAATCAGCGTAGCCCAGAAGCATTCCACCTAACTTACTAAAGAGCGATCTTACCTGGCCCCATCAGCGGTGCTTTAGCGTAAGGGCCTCGGCCGGGTATCCGTACGTCCAAGCGAGCATCCACGATTCTGGACTTCTCCCCTTCACTGTCAGGTTCACCAGTCACGAGTTTTATGACAACAGGTGTCGTCGCACCCTGTAGAAACAGAGCGATGTTTCCAGATTCGTAGGAGGATGTCGTTGAGACCACAACTACGTGCGAACCCTGCATCCACTCTGCTGTGAAGATGTCATCTCTGGAGATCCGTGGTGTGATTGCCAAAGGCCAAGGTGCGCCTGTTGAGTCGAGAATAACCAAGTTCGAAATTTCACCAGGCATTACACGTAACACTGGAAGTGACGCGCCCGGGCTCAGGTCGACAGAAACGCTAGTGATTCTTGGGATGGCTCTGACGGGCTTATACGCTTTCGCCTTCCTCGTGTTCTCAAGGCTTCCCCGCATTTCGCGAATTTGTTCTGGAGCGAATGGAGCTACAACTTTCATAGCTTCATTAAAATCCGCTGAACCCTCTGGAGCGTCCAAGGGAGGCATGGGCGCAACACCATTTTGCTGCGGTTGAGGGGCAGCATTCTGCTGCGGTTGAGTTGGTGCCTGGCCCTGTGGCTGGCCACCTACTGCGTAGTTCGCAGCGCCGTAATTGGTTTGCGGAAATGCATTTTGCATCTGCGGATTTACATTTGCATTTGTTTGGCCAGGCTGCGCAGGAAAATTCGCGGGGGTTCCCGGGCCTTTCACTTGCACCCATTGTCCAGGAGCTGGAGGTGCTGGTTGCTGCCCCTGCCCCTGCCCCTGCCCCGGTTGCGGTTGCTGCATTGATTGTTGCTCGGCTCCAGGGAGCATTGCACCGCTTTGCGGAGCTTGAGCATCTTGCGCAAACGCTGTGTTGATTGCCAAGACAAGCATCGGCACTACAAGCTGAAATGGTTTCATATTGGTCCTCCCTTACCGGGGCTTGATGACGATGTTGTCAAGGGCCACGCCTACAAGTGAATCGAGTGTTGGAATCCGGGTTACAGTCACGAGAGCAATGAAGTTCTGAGCTGGTTGTTCAGTTACCTGCCCGGTCAGCTTTATCTCGATTGGAAGCTCTACCTTCCGAACCCAGATGTTGTCGACAAGCCGGTCACTAACGATCACGCCTGTACCTGCTGTGACAGTCATGTTCATGCGCTTGGTCTTGATCGAGTCCAGGTATCCGCCAGCTTGGAGCTGTTCCAGGAATTGCTTAAAGCCTTCGCGAGTCCAATCAGCACGAGCATCCTCCAGCTGGCCGCGGTACTGCTGAAAATTGATGGTCAGTGAGCGGTTGATCGCATCGCGAGCGAACTGGATTACGTCTGCTGATTTCAGGTATGGCTCTGAAAGTGGTACCAGACGAATCACGCGCGTCCCATCAGCTGCAAAATATTGACGATCTGGATGGACCGCGAACCAACCGAGCATTCCATTGAGTGCTATTGATGCAACGAGACCCCATGTCAAAACGATGTTGGACTTCGCAAGGGAGCCCGAAATGTTGCTGAGGCGCTTGCGGTCTTTTTTCTCCTGGACCATCGGGTCAATAGCGTCAACGTTCTGGTGCAACGTCTTCACGAGATTGAGTAATTCTTTCTCATATTCCGTGCGACCTTCTTCGTAGCCGGCGCCTGCTGCAGCTTCGCGCTGAACGTCCGATGTAGGCTCTCGCAATTCGGTCATTAAATCCCCTCCGTTTTCCGTATTCTAACCATGATGCGGAATCGGTCAATAGCTAATGTTCAATGTTGACAGCCTCAAATCATGGCTCGCGTTCATAACGGCCTTCTCAAGGTGACTACGATACGGAATTGCCACTGGTGGCACTTTGCCGGTAAAGCGCCGGTTTGGACATTCGTATATCACCGACGTTTCATTAGAGGAGTCGTATATCGCCGACATTTCTATACGCTGGTAGGCGACAAAGCCCCCGCGTAATAGGGGTTTGCTCGCGGGGAACCGGGGTATTAGGGGGGGAGTGGCTTGCCGATGCTCTGGAAGGGTGTTTTGAGGGGGGTTCGTACATCGGCGACAAAATTTATTTGCTTGTGGATAGACTCGTATATCGCCGACACCTCCCTTCGTATATCACCGACGCTTTTGTCGTATATCGGCGACGCCCCTTTCGTATATCGCCGACACACCGTCAACCCCAAGGTTAAGATCCACGCGGCCTGTAGCGATCATGAGGTATGCATAACACGCGCACGTTGCTTTACAGATTTAACAAAAAAAAAGATTTTATAACTAGGTGAAAAATGCTGGAGGCCACGTCGCACGCGGGTTCCAGAGGGTTGACGTAAGCTTTTGCAGGCTCTAGCCTTCGCCGGAATCTAGAACCACAGAAGTGTTTTTTAAGAGGCTTAACAGGGATATGTAGACCCCCTCCCCCTCTTTTCCGTGGATGCCGTTGGCCTCTAGAAACCAAACAAACCACTCTGAGGAGATCGGCCTTTCGGGCTGAAGAACAAGAGTACGAACAAGCATCCCGGCGAACGCCGGGCAAAAAAAAGAGCCTTCACGTCTCATCCTGGCAGATAGTCGACGTGAGGCTCACCGATTAGGTAGCTCGATTATGGACACCTGCGCCTTTGCGTGCAAGGTACACCGCGATTTTTATCGCGCTGAAATTCCCTTGTACCTCAGTACGGGTAATCTGCTTTGAATCAGGGTAAACCTGGTGCTCTGCAGACGCCTGTTGACCCACGTTTTTTTGTTGCTGATACCGCCCTCAACAGAGTCTTTGAGGAGGCTTCGTATCTGGCCAGATGCAGCGACAATAAAACTGCTATGCGAGTGCGTCCCCGCGAGCACGCAATTCGCTATCCCTACATGCAGGTAAATCGGGTAGATCGTGTCTCATGGCTCGTCTTTGATTTGGATCACGCTAACTCCCTCATTTGGGACGATGCAAATCTCCCGCCTCCGAACCTGATCGTTCGCAACCGTCATTCAGGCTCTAGCCACCTCTACTACGCGATCATTCCGGTGTGTACCTCGGATAGCGCCCGGGACAAGCCAATTCACTATATGAAAGCCATTTACAAGGCGTTCGTTGACCGGTTGAAAGCTGATCCTGAGTATCATGGTGGCCCCGTCGCTAAAACGCCGGGGCATCCCTGGTGGCATACCAGGGAATTACACAGCAACGTCTATGAGCTCGCCGATTTAGCAGAGTGCGTTGAGCTTGAACCGGTTACCCCGTGGGGCAAAGGGCCGGATCTGGATGCAGTGTCGCATTCTCGGCATTGCATGCTGTTCGAGAACCTCCGTTTTTTTGCATACAGCATTGTCAACAACGAGCGTGAGCATGGTAGCTACGACCATTTCATGCAGCGTCTTACCGCACATGCCCATAACAGCAATCAGTTTGGTGGTCGTGGTGCCTTCCGTGATGATTTGCCCCTGTCCTCGATCAGATCCACTGTCCGATCAGTCGGCCGCTGGACTTGGAATCGCTACACAGGTAACAGCAGATGTCATAGGGGCGTCATGGAGCTGGACAAATCCATTCCCCTCGCAGAGCGGCAAAAGCTCTCAGCAAAACGTACCCATGAAGTACGTCATAAAGCCACAGAATCCAAAATCCGCGCTGCGTGCCGTTCTCTGCATAGCCAGGCTAAACCTTTAGCGATCGCTACCATTGCCGCCCTATCAGGGATCACCAGGCAGACGGTGGCCAAGTACCGTCATGTCATTAACGAGACACGCTCGAATGTTGTTGTTGCGCTGCAACCGCCCCTCACGACGTCGACACCTGCAGCACCGAAAACACCAGGCTGGCCGAGCCAGGTCAGCAAATCAACATGTGTTAAGAATGGTGCCAATCAGATACCTGCTGGTGGGGTTTCGACCCCGCAGGGGGAGATGCACCCCGGCCTGCTTGTTTTGATCGATCCTTTGATTGTCTCAAGTGACAGTTCGTAACCATGACAGGGAGTGGTTAGGCACACTGAGCTTCCTGACCACCAGAAACATTCGTCTTTGTTAGCTCTGCGTATGTACGTACGTACGTACGTTTGATACCATGGTCCTATGAGTTTCGTCATGACGCTCACCTGGCGGCTACCAGGTCAATGTTCTAGGAGCAGGTATCATATGAACCAGTTACAAATGGGTTTGTTCTTTGATGAATCCAGTGTTGATATCGCTGTCAGCGAATCTGGATCTTGGAATTTCCCCTCTTTCAATGTCCGTGATTATCAATTGCTTGTGACCGAGGCGCGTGCACACATCTCTTCCGTACCACAGGAATTGATGGCCTTCTTTCTTCTCGGTGTTGAGGCTAGTGAGCAATCGCTGTCTCAAGCATCTACCGATGATCAGCGGCCTTCTCAGTGGCGCGCTGTTGCGCACTTTAATGACAGCATGTGGCTCGAATTGAACGCCGTGGCAAAAAGCTTTGAAGGTCCAGGTGCGGAATGCAAGGTTCGTACTGCACCTCGATCCAAGGTGATAGGCGTCTATGTGGAAGGTGTTGGTTCAATCATCGTTCACGGATGGTTGAGTACTGGTGATTGCCGCTACTGGGCCGAGTTTCTGCCTTGGCGTTCCTGCTTCTTCCGGCCCAGTTTTCGTGACGGCGTTTCTGTCATTCCTGAGGTGTATTGCAGGTGGGAAAATGCCGTGTCATGCATGCAGTTCTCCTCAGCCGGCGACAAGGTTCCGTCTGTACCCACAGTGAAGGTAAACGGCCGTGAGTATGTTGTTACCAGCGCGGTTTACAGTCGAGAATATCGTGAAGGCGAAGCATGGGCTTTCGTTCGACTTCGCGACTGGGCAGGATCGAGCTTCACCTATGACCAGAACATCAAAGAAATGGAGGCTGGAAGGAAGGAGCGTGGTGATCAGCGTGGTACTTTGGCTAAAATCCGCGGAGAAACCTGTGTGCTCTCCGAGATGGTCATTTTAGCGGATCACTCATCTTTGTAGATCCGAGGTAAAACAAAGCCCAGACGGCGGCTACCGATCTGGGCTTCTACCAGGGTGAACTCGTCTAGGAGCGTCTGGATTCTTCCATGATAGCGATTCCCCGACGACACCTCAACAGAGTGCGGCTGCACGGTCCGCCATTCAGTTCCCATGTAGACTGCAGTGATTCAGAGAAGAAGATTCAGCTATGAGTGATGAAGGCGAAAAGAAACCCAAACGTGGCCGTAAACCGAACCTGGTCCCTTACGTTCAGACGGACATGTTCCAGGCCAATATGGTTGAGTGGCCGGTGAAAGACGACCTGGCCAGTATGGAGTTTCCACTTTTCTCTTTGTCCACAATTCCTGATACCGCCATCCGCGAGTATCACCAGCCTGGTACCAACAAGCGCGTACGAATCATTCCTCCCGTAATCGGCGCCGCAACGGTTTTCGACAAAGATCTGCTGTTGTTTATCGGATCCCAAATTATCGAAGGTCGGAAAGCTGGTTTGCCGATTTCAAACACGGTCAAATTTGACTCTTATGATTTTCTCATCGGCACAGGTAGGGAGCCAGGAGGAAATGCTTACGTGAACATCCTGGACATGCTCCGGAGGCTCAAGGGTACGCAGATCGAGACAAACATTGTCACCGGTGGCGAGGAGCAAACCAAGGGTTTTGGCTGGATACATGACTACACCATCACCAAAAAGACCGGAAACGGCAAGGGTGTTCTTGAAGGTATCGTTCAGATATCAGATTGGATGTACAAAGCCCTCCTCCACTATGAGGTTTTGACGATTGACCGGCGCTATTTCGCGTTGAGGATGCCCCTGGAGCGTCGTTTGTATGAGCTTGCTCGCAAACACGTAGGCAACAAGCCAATTTGGAAGGCAGATATCGTCTTAATGCAGCAAAAATGCGGTTCTACGCAAGATCTGCGTTATTTCAGGGCTGATGTACGCAAGATCATCAAGCGTGACTCGTTACCTGATTACAGAATGGCATTGGATACGAGTTGTAAGCCTCATAAGATCGTGTTCTATACCAGGAACACCAAGCTTTTGTCCGATGAGCTGGTCGCCTCTGACAAAGCTGCTTGGTTTGAAACGCTGGAGCGATTTAAGCCCGCTTAGTCGTATATCGCCGACATTCAGGGGCTGCAGATGCAGCCTTTTTCTTTGCTTGTTGTTTACATACGTACGTACGTACGTATAATAAGCAGGCAGCTTAATCGAGCTGCACCCGGCGGCTACCGGGGAAGAATGAAGTCTAGGAGTCTGCAAATGAAGCGTATACCACTGCGATCTGTTGACCGTGATGACACCCAGCACCTGCAAGATGAAATTGAGAAACTTCAATCGGCTCAAAACGTCATGCTGGAAGCGAACCGGGCTTTGGAACTGGGTGATGAGCTAACCCTGATTCGTTTAGGGCTAGACCCTGCTCGAATCGCAGAGCTAGAGCAGCGTCACCTAGCAGGTAAAAAGGGGTTTCCGGACTATGTGATTCGCAATCTATCCCACACCATCCAGCAGCTGCAAGATTACCGTAGAGCATCTGGTCAGCACCGTTCCGACAAGGAAGAGCAAACTGAGTAGGCAGTCGTACTTTGTGTACGTACGTATGTATTTGCGTACGTGCGTACATGTATAATGGCTACTCGTGATCAGTCAATTTTGAGGAACATGTATGAAGGCTCAACCATCCGCTGCAACCCAAAAGGGTGAAGCCCCTACCCGATCCCATAAGACTATTAGCCTTCGTACAGATTTCAACGAACGCTTGCGCGACGAAGCTCATAAGCAAAAAACAACAGCTTCAGCGCTCATTGAAAAAGCCTTGGCTGAAATGTGGAAAATTGAACAATGATTTCTGGCCTATCGGTTTAGATTCAGTTGTATGCCCAAATACTCAAAGCTTGAGCGATACGACGGGCTTTCGGGAAATGTCCCGGATCCAGTTATCGCTCAGATGGCTGGAACCACTACTGAAGCTGTCCGTGCTCGAAGAATCAAGCTCGGCAAACCTGCGTACTCCCCTCCCCCTCCTCACCAGGATGCCCTAGCGCTCCTTGTACCTTTTCTTGGCGTCTACCCCGCCACAATGCTCGCACGTGCGGCCAATGTTCCTCTTCAGCAAGTCTCAAAACTCATCCAGTCTTTAGGAATAACTCCGTACCAACAACCTCGACCCGATATTGCGGCTTACGATCATATGCAGGGTCAGCAACCGGACCAGGAGCTTGCAAACATCATTGGGTGTTCAAAAGAGGCTGTCAGGCAAAGGCGTGTCGATCTGGAAATTGAGTCTTACCGAGACATGATTAGACGAACAACCAGAGCAGCAAAATAGCTTGAAATCTCATGCAGTGTTGCTACTAGCAACAAACGCCATTATACGTACGTACGTACGTATGTATATGCGTACGCACATGGGTTAGAATTCTCTCTACGAATTGGTGACAGTGGCGGCTACCGCTGTGCTGCTTTGAAAAAGGTCTAGGAGCGAATTGCATGGGTTCTGTGTACGACTTGGATTCAATGGTTTTGGCATTTCAAGAATCTCAAGCTTTTGAAAATTCGAATGGGATTCACCATCTTTTCGATCATCCATTGAAGGCAGATGTAGTCCGCTTGGCTGATAAAGTTCAGGGGTTTATGAAGCCCGCGCATGCCCGTGACCGTATAGAGGGATGGATTGATCATGCTAGAAGCCAAGCTGCTGGCAGGCAAAACAGTGACAAAGTGGTGCTCTCGCTTTTCGATACCTCAGGTGAATGGTCTCGGCCATGGGAAGAGGCCGGTTACCAGGTCTATCGCTTCGACATTCAGGACGATCCTGAGCTCGGTGACGTGAACAACTTCAATGTCGAGTTCTTCATAGAGTGGTTCGGCGACTTCTACGGTCTTGAGGTATTCGCGATTCTTGCCGCTTGTCCTTGCACAGACTTCGCTCGATGTATAGGAATTTCAATAATTCCTATACAAGGTAATCCGCCGAAAAAGGTCCCCTCGGCGTGATGCCAACGTGGCGTCGATGTCGGCAAAAAGCTTTTTTAACCCATCACCCACGCCGAAAAATGGATTGAAAGCGACTTTTCTGTACCTTTTCCAGATTTTGGACGCACCTCTCCCGTATCAGGCCGGCACGTACCTCAATTGCGCGATGCTTTGAGCGTTGTTGATCAAGCCCTGCACGGTCAGGCCGGCGATGGCTGCGGTATAAACCATCCGTGCTCCGCACAGCACGCAGCTGAACGGATCCCGCTGCAAGAACGCTTTGCTCATCTGCGCAAAATACAGTTTTGGCGCTTTGCCACGCCTTTCCATGCGTAGCGCCTCATACACCCGGGGTAGCTGTCGGCCACAGACGCGGTTGGCCAGAAATCCAAAATACCGGATCATCCGAAAGTGCTTTTCGGGGATGTGCTGCACCACCCGGCGCAGCATGTCGGTCTGGCTCAGCGTTTCCTGCTGATAGGTCTTGGTGCGGTGATCCAGGTAGGTGAAGCTCAACGTGGCACCGGAGGTGTAGTGCGCCAGACGACTGCCCGAGATGGGCGGTTTTTTCAGGTAGCGGCCCAGGTAATTGACGGTCTTTCGGCCGTTTTTCGTCTTCTTCGACAAGTGGATGTGCCAGTGCTGACCACCGGCGTTGAGCACAAGGTGACGCCAGTCATTTTCGCTCTGCAGATGAGCGTTTTCAGGTGGGACGGTGGTGTGCTCCCACTGACTGAGCAGGTACTGGCGTACATTCCACATCCAGCGCCGACGCAAGGCTGATGGATGAAACGACAGATCTTTCCAGACACCTGCGTCATCGATCCCACCCAAGGTGACCGAGACATGGATGTGGGGGTGCCAGTTAAGTCGCCGGCCGTAGGTGTGGATGGCGCAGAAAACACCCACCTCCACGCCCCGGCGTCGGCCCGCATAGAGCAGGTTGTCGACGGCCAGGCGACACAAGGCATCGAGCCAGTGACGGTTATGAAAGAACAGCGGCCACAGGGTGTCAGGCAATGTGAACACCAGGTGTTGCCAGGTACACTCGGGTAAGCGGTGCTGTTGATTGGCGATCCACTGATCGGTAGCTTTTTTGCCGCAGGATGGACAGGCGCGGCAGCTGCAGGTGTTGCACAGGTATTTGGCGTGCGGGCAGCTGTCGTTGCCGCAGGTGTAGTGTTTGACGCCCAAAATCGAGGTGCCGCAGGCCAGCATTTTGGTGACGGACTCGACTTCAATGTCGCGCAAGCCGCCCTCCTCGAGGAGGTGTGCCCAGCATTGATTGGCGGTGAAGAGGTTTTTGAGTGGTCGAGGTGTGTAGGCTGGACTCATCTGAAGCAGCAACGGTGGGTAAGCAGGCTTCATGATGATCAATAATGGGCCTCATGACAAAGCTCAAATCCATGTTTCTGCTGCTACGCGATCGCAAGAATGGGCGATTTGCAGCCGCAGGCTGCCCTGTTCCAAGCTTTTCCCACAGGTGTTGCTACCTTGAACGTTTCAAGACTCATCCTGATTCCTGCGCTGCTATTACCCTCATAGTCGCACGCCACAAATGCATTACCTGTGATCGCGCTTCGGTTACGTATATTTGCAGTTTTGAAAGCAATACTATTTATGTCCTTTGCATCGCCTCGCGGGTTTTCGCCTCTCCATTGTTGTTTGTTTGGGGCTGGTGCCGTATATACAAAAAAGGGTGTTATCTGGCGTCGGAGGCCACGTTTTATCGCGTCCTGCGGGCCGCAGGTCAACAACAGCATCGAGGGCGTAGTCAGCGCCCCAGGCGATATGCAGCACCGACGACACATGCAGCCAAAGCGCCGAATCAGGTGTGGTCGTGGGACATCACATACCTGCCGTCACCCATAAGGGGCAAGTATTATTACCTCTATCTGATCGAGGATATTTACAGCCGCAAGGCCGTTGGCTGGGAAGTTTACGAGATGGAAAGCGGCGAGAAAGCGGCCGCCCTGCTGCAACGCAGTGTGATAGGCGAGCAGTGTTTGCACGAGCCGCTGGTGCTGCACTCAGACAACGGCGCGCCAATGAAATCGGTGACGCTGTTAAGCAAGATGTATGAACTGGGCATCACCCCGTCACGTGGGCGACCGCGTGTCAGCAACCACAATCCTTACTCGGAGTCGCTGTTCAGGACACTGAAGTACTGCCCGCAATGGCCGCAGGATGGGTTTGCCAGTCTTGACGCGGCACGCCTCTGGGTGAGGGATTTCATGCGTTGGTACAACAATGATCACCGGCACAGCCGAATCCGCTTCGTGACACCGGCTGAGCGGCATCGAGGGCTGGATCATCAGATCCTGGCCAAGCGACATGAGCTGTACGAGCTAGCCAGAGAGAAAAGGCCGGAGCGGTGGTCGAGGGAGACACGCAACTGGGAACCGATCGGCACCGTGCTGTTAAACCCGGATCGAGAGCAAGACGTTGAGAAAAAAGCAGCATAGTTAGACGGTTGACGCGACAACTACCTTGAAAAACGCCGCAGGGACGCTCATGATTCATGCACCAAGCAGGTGGGGTGTTTTTCCGTCGCTTGGACTTTGTTCTCCCGACGTCGTTTGGAATGAGCATCCGTCCCTTTATATGGATAAAGAAGAGACTAGCATGACCAACCTACAGACTTTCGAGTTACCTACCGAGGTAACCGGCTGCGCCGCCGATATCTCATTGGGAAGGGCGCTGATCCAAGCCTGGCAAAAAGATGGCATTTTTCAGATCAAGACCGATAGTGAGCAGGATCGCAAAACGCAGGAAGCAATGGCTGCTAGCAAGCAGTTTTGCAAGGAACCGCTGACTTTTAAGAGTAGCTGCGTTAGCGATCTGACCTACAGCGGCTATGTTGCGTCAGGCGAGGAAGTCACAGCTGGTAAACCTGATTTCCCTGAAATCTTCACTGTCTGCAAGGACTTGTCGGTAGGCGATCAGCGTGTAAAAGCCGGCTGGCCTTGCCATGGTCCGGTGCCATGGCCAAATAACACCTATCAGAAAAGCATGAAGACCTTCATGGAAGAGCTGGGTTTAGCGGGCGAACGGTTGCTCAAACTGACAGCGCTCGGCTTTGAACTACCCATCAACACGTTCACCGACTTAACTCGCGATGGTTGGCACCACATGCGTGTATTACGCTTCCCGCCCCAAACATCCACGCTGTCCCGTGGAATTGGTGCGCACACTGACTATGGGTTGTTGGTAATTGCCGCTCAGGACGATGTTGGTGGCTTATATATTCGCCCTCCAGTCGAGGGAGAGAAGCGTAATCGTAACTGGTTGCCTGGTGAGAGCTCAGCAGGCATGTTTGAGCACGATGAACCTTGGACCTTCGTGACGCCCACCCCAGGCGTGTGGACAGTTTTCCCAGGTGATATCTTGCAGTTCATGACCGGCGGCCAGCTGCTTTCCACTCCGCACAAGGTTAAGCTCAATACCCGCGAACGTTTCGCCTGCGCTTATTTTCATGAGCCTAATTTTGAAGCATCCGCCTATCCGTTGTTCGAGCCCAGCGCCAATGAGCGTATTCATTATGGTGAGCACTTTACCAACATGTTTATGCGTTGCTATCCAGATCGGATCACCACCCAGAGCATCAACAAGGAGAATCGCCTGGCGCACTTGGAGGACTTGAAGAAGTATTCGGACACCCGCGCGACAGGCTCATGAGTCGACACCCTGCCCGGTGCTGCCGGACAGGGGCCTTATCGTTACTGGTGACTAATAATTGGCATATCAATGTCCACTCAGCACCCAGATCTTATGATCTGGGTGCTGAGTGGAGCAATGTAACCATTATGCTGAGCGTTCCATCATGGTTTTGTTGCCCACGGGTAAGATTGAACGCACCACATCTATAGGCTCCCAGTTACGCGTCTGACCTGACCAGCGCTATTTTGTACATTTCATTCCGGGGCAGAACACCTAGTGTACCGTCTCAAAATTAACTTCGCTCATGCCTGCGTGGTCGTTGCCGCGCGGGCTCGCTGTATTTTGTTCAAAATATCTTCTCCCTTAGCGTTCCAAACGTAGCGAGTCGGCTGGGCATTTCGCAGTGCCAGAAATGTGGTGATTGAACTTTCCAATTCGCGAATCGAGCTGAAACTACCGTCGCGCAGGTATACCGTGATGTCACGAAAGAAGCGCTCAACCATGTTCATCCACGAACTTGAGGTCGGATATGGAATTTTCGAGCCAGGCCTTCACTTTCGGATGTTTGTGCGTGGCGTAGTTGTCGACGATCAGGTGCAATTGAAGGTGCTTGGGCGTTTCCCGATTGATTTTCTTGAGGAAGTCCAGCCACTCCTGATGCCGGTGTTGGCGCTCGATGCATAGGAATTTCAAAATGCCTATGCATCAAGCTGACGCTTGGAAGGAGGCGTCATGCCTTCATAGCGATGTGTAGGAAGACGCTGATGCGTTACTTATGCAGTGAAAATCCCTATAAATCAGCGTTAATGCAGGTTATTTCACCGCGAAGCCTAGGTGCGGACGCACCTTCCCCCTGTCAGGGCTTCACGTACCTCATCTGCGCGATCGCCTGAGCGTTGAGGACCAGTCCCTGTACCGTCAGCCCGCTGATTGCCGCCGTGTATACCATCCGCGCGCCACACAGCACGCAACGGAACGGATCGACGTTTAGAAAGGCTTTGGCCATCTGCACAAAATACAGCTTCGGTGTCGGTCCTGGCGTCGCCATCTTCAATGCTTCATACACCTTCGGCAGGTATTTCCCACACACCCGATTGGCCAGAAAACCAAAATACCGGATCATCCGGAAATGCTTTTCCGGGATGTGCTGCACCACCCGGCGCAGCATGTCGGCCTGGCTCAGCGTTTCCTGCTGATAGGTCTGTGTGCGGTGATCCAGGTAGGTGAAGCTCAACGTGGCCCCGTTGGTGTAATGCGCCAGACGACTGCCCGAGATCGGCGGTTTTTTCAGGTAGCGGCCCAGGTAATTGACGGTCTTTCGGCCGTTTTCCGTCTTCTTCGACAAGTGGATGTGCCAGTGCTGGCCGCCAGCGGTCAGTATCAGACGGTGCCAGTCGTTTTCACAGTGGATGTGGGCCAGCGGCGGCGGCATCGTCAGTTGCGAAAGCGGCTGTCCCAGCAGGTAATCGCGCACCAGCCACATCCAGCGCCGCCGCAGGGCCTCTTTGTGGAACGACAGATTTTTCCAGACGCCCTGCTCATCCAGGCCGCCCGCGGTCACCGACAGGTGGACGTGGGGATGCCAGTTGAGCCGCCGTCCATAGGTGTGCAGCGCCCCGAAAATCCCGACGCGCAAACCGCGCCGCTTGGCGGTGTAGATCAGGTTATCGGCCGCCAGACGAAACAGCGCATCAAGCAGCCAGCGGTTGTAGAAGAACAGGGACCACAGCGTGTCGGGCAGCGTGAACACCAGATGCTGCCAGGGGCAGTCGGGCAGACGGTTGTTTTGCACGGCGATCCACTGGTCGGTGGCCTTTTTGCCGCAGGAAGGACAGGCCCGGCAATGGCAGGTGTTGCACAGGTATTTGACGTGCGGGCAGCTGTCGTTGCCGCAGGTGTAGTGTTTGACGCCCAGTATCGAGGTGCCGCAGGCGAGCATTTTGCTGATCGACTCCACTTCGATTTGGCGCAGACCGCCGGCCTCCAGCAAATCTGCCCAGCAGCCGTTGGCCGTGAAGAGGTTTTTGAGCGGTCGAGGTTTGTAAGCAGGCGGTGCAGAGGCCACGTCAGCAGGGCGGCTCCTCATCGTGGTGAATGACGGCGGTGATGGCGAATCCGCCTGGCCCTTCTCTCATCGAAACGCTTACGCAAGAAGCGTCGGGAAACATGTCGTTCAGATACGTTGTCTGGCAGCAACTACAAAGATCGACATCACCCAAAGGATCGATATCGAAGAAAAAGTCGGTATCGGGAACGAAGGTGGTATGCCCGGCGCGTTGGAGACGGGTCTGCTTTGCCTTGGCTTTTGCCCGGCTCGCCCGTTTACGTTTTTTGGTCTCTGACGCCATGTGTAAGCCTGTGCTGAGGAGGGATCGACTCGATTTCGGCTATGATAACCGATTTCAAAATCCCACAATTTGCAGCCGCAGGCTGCTCAGTTCATAGAACTGATCAACGTCCCCTCAAGGTAATCGAGCGCAGTGAACAGGGTCACGGTGCCATGGCGAATGTAATCGTGCGATTGCGTGCGGATATGGCCGATGCCCAGAGGCAGTCCCGGCTGGGTACGCTCCAAGGCCTGAACCTGACTTTTTTCATCGCAGCACAGCACCAGTGCCTTGTCTGGCGGGTCCAGATACAATCCGATGACGTCCCAGAATTTCTCTTCGAAGTTGGGATCGTTGGACAGCTTGAACGTACGAGTCAGGTGCGGCTTTATGTCATTGGCAGCCCATATACGCTGGACGCTGGCCGGAGAAATACCCGCGACTTGCGCCATGCTTCGGCAGCTCCAGCGAGGCTGGCCAATACGAGGTTGAACCACTTGCTCAAGCACTCGAGCCATAGCGTCTGGCGGCAAGAATGACTTACGTCCGCGGCCAGGCTTATCGATCAAACCGTCTAGTCCCTGTTCATGTATAGGAATTTCAATAATTCCTATACAGGGTAATCCTCCTAAAAAGGCACCCTCTGCGTGATGCCAACGTGGCGTCGATGTCGGCAAAAAGCTTTTTTCACCCATCACCCACGCCGAAAAATGGATTGAAAGCGACTTTTCTGTACCTTTTCCAGATTTTGGACGCACCTCTCCCGTATCAGGCCGGCACGTACCTCAATTGCGCGATGCTTTGAGCGTTGTTGATCAAGCCCTGCACCGTCAGGCCGGCGATGGCTGCGGTGTACACCATCCGCGCTCCGCACAGCACGCAGCTGAACGGATCCCGCTGCAAGAACGCTTTGCTCATCTGCGCAAAATACAGTTTTGGCGCTTTGCCACGCCTTTCCATGCGTAGCGCCTCATACACCCGGGGTAGCTGTCGGCCACAGACGCGGTTGGCCAGAAATCCAAAATACCGGATCATCCGAAAGTGCTTTTCGGGGATGTGCAGGCTGCAGGCATTTCGTTGGTAAGGATCTGGATGGCCGTACCAAAGCCTCCGTCGAGCTCGTTCACCAAACCCTTAGGTTAATCGAATACTACAAACCAGCATTGTGGGCTGTAGAAAATCCAGTTGGCCGTATCGAAAAATTAGGAGGGCTCCCGGGATGGAGACTTTCATTCGATCCGTGCCACGTTGGAGATCCCTATACGAAGAAGACCTTAATCTGGGGCCGTTTCAACGCAGACCTTCCCGTTGCACCGGTCATGCCTGTTGAGGGTTCCAAAATGCACCTCAAGTACGGAGGCCGGAGCCTCGCGACAAAAAACGCAAGAAGCGTAACCCCCGAGGGATTTTCGTACGCTTTCTTCATGGCAAATAACCAACTTGATAACCCTCAATTTGCCCTACGGGCGAAGTACGACCGTCTTTCGTCGCGACTTTTGGGCCAGGCCATTGACGCGGGTTTGAAACCTCATGAGATCAGCGAGCTCATTGACGATGCATACCTTATGGATCTTGACGACAACAAGGCCCACTTGCTGCTGAGCAAGGCTGTGTCTATGCGCGGCGTTAACCTAGACAGCTTCTTGGATAAAGGCGGGCAGATAGCAATGAGCTTTTAGTGCTGTTTCGTTCTTGCCCGGTTTGTAGCTGGGCAGAGCGGGTTTGTTGCTACTAGCAACAACACGATTCAGCTCAAATGGCTTAAAACGATAATATTCCTGAATTCTCCTGTTTACAAGCTGTGTTCATGAACTATAATCAATTTTCAACCTACAGAAGGGCATTTACATGAACTCAACCGAAGAATCTCAGTTGGAGCTACAGAGTTTTGTCGACTTTGGAGCCTTAACATTTTCTCCACAGTTTGCCGCTGAGTGCTTTGGGCTGACGACCAGGCGACTGAAGGATATTGAAGAGGAGAATGGAGTTGAGATTCGTCGTGTTCCTCGTGGCACCTCTACTGCACGGGTTTATGGACTCGCCGATCTATTCGCTATCGCAGCCCTACGTCGACGCTTGGGACATTCGAAAGGACTTCCGCGCCAAATCGTTGCTTCGACATTTGTACCGAAAGGCGGCACAGCTAAAACAACTACGGCTGTGAACCTAGCTCTGTCTGCTCAGTTCGCAGGCATGAAAACGCTGATCATCGACAACGACCCTCAGGGCGACACATCCAGCATGCTGGGCTACGACCCTGATTTGGGGCCGGAGGACCTGACCGAGATGGGTATTCCTCAGGATCGACTTGTAGACGGCCACCTCGGCAATCTGATCAGTCCTCTGTTGCGGATGCGTGCATTCGATCCGAAAACCCTTGATGAGGTCATCAAGAAGCCATTTGGTGAGGATGGCATTCACCTGATTCCTGCGGATTCCTACATCGAGGATTTGGGCGTTGCCCTGGACGCTTCTAACAACCCCGATATGTGGTATGCCCGTTGGATTGAACAGGCCAAAACCGGCCAAATACCTGGCTGTGATCTTTCGAGCTATGACCTGATCATCTTCGATAACGCCCCTGCCGGTTCCCGACTGACTAAAAATTCAGTTGCAGCTAGCGACTTACTTCTGTGTCCGATTCGAATGGACAAGTTTTCATTCCGCGCCCTTCTTCGGCTGAACGATTGGTGCGCCCGATTTGCACGGGAATACAGCTACGCACCTAAATTGCTCGCGATCCCGACGATGTTTATCCGCAATCGCCCGTCTCTAATCAATAATCTTTTCCGTCTTAATGAGCTTTTTCCTGGCCGGGTAACGGAAGAAAAAATCTATGTCTCTGAGGAGTACGCCAAGTCACTGGATGACGGCATTCCGCTGCTGCTGTGGAAAGGGGCTACCTCAAAAAGTCTTGGTCCAGTCCGAAGCGTACACCGGGAAATTCTCAACAAAATCCGGGAAATTGCTTCGGCCTGAGTTGTTGCTAGTAGCAACAAAAGAGAACCCGTGTTGCTACTAGCAACACTGAATGTTGGAGATGCAGCACATGAAATCAAACGATTACCCTGGAAAACCTAAAACTGGCGTGGTTGGCCTTCGCAGGCCAGCAGAGATTCCAGAAGGAACTCCATCCAGCGCGCAGGGAAGGGCAGCAATGCTCCAAATGCTGGATGAAAAGGCCCAGGAGCCATTGGTTGGAGAGTGGATAGGTAAAGACCAATCCCTAGAGGATATTGACGTCTCAAGCGTCGATGTATCGCCATACCAGCCTCGGATGATCTTTGACAAGGTGGCTATCTCGCTACTCGTGGAGTCAATACGTGAAATTGGACTGGGTAAACCAATTCTTGTAAGACCTCTTCCAAACGGCAGACATGAGCTCGTAGGTGGTGAGAGGCGTTGGAGAGCTGTCACTATCTTGGGATGGGACAGGATACCGGCTGTTGTGAAGCCAATGAGCGACGACATGGCAATGTTGCTCGCACTGGCAGACAACGAGCATGAAGAGTTGACTGACTATGAGCTTGCTCGTAGCTACGACCGCTACCTTCAAAATGGTAATGATAAGAGCCAAAGCGCCATTGCACGTCGCTTGGGGATCAACCGTTCTGTAGTAAGTCGGTGCCTTGACCTTATGAAGCTCCCGACTTCGATACGCCAAGTACTTGATCAGCATCCAGGTCTGATTACTGCCAACTACGCTAAAAAGTTCGTGGATTTAGCGGAGCAGGATGTTCACATCGTCGAGAGACAGGTGCTGAGCATGGTCGAAAAAGGTACTAAGCAGGAACAAGCACTCCGCCAGATTGCCGTGAAAATTGCTGCATGTTCTAATCAAGGTCGACCGGCATTTGTTCCGCGCCCAGTAGCTGGAATTGGAACAATTAAACTTTCCGGTCAAAAGCTAGAATTGAAGTGTGAAAAAGGGATAGATCCAAACTTGCTATTGCAGGAGTTTGAAAACTTTTTAAATAAATTTGATCGAAGCAAACTTGCCGCAAAGGAAGCGGAGTAGGGCATATGACTAAAGGGATGACAAGAATGAAAGCGTTATTGGAACATCTTGCATATATAGCCGCAGGAGGAGCTCTGCTTTTAGGTTTGTTGTTTTACCTGGAGCACCGAAAGGAAGCCAAAGCAGCTGTAGATGATGAGAGGCATGATCGTTGCCTCAAGGAGGCTTTGAATCCTCCTCCTCCATTCAAGCACAGCTTGGATTGCGTAGGATGGCAGCGCATAAGGTCTGATATCCCACTTCCTGCGCAAGGTTGAAATGATAAGGGAACACAGACGCGAATGCTGTTTGGTGACGAAGCTGATGCTCATGCCTATGGGGCAACGCGAGAATGGAAAACGGTCATGAGTGAAGTTTTTGTCAGTACTGTCCACCCGAATCTTGGGCGGCTCTACTGGGCTTACACCCCCGCTGATGTCGGCTACCCCGACCATTGCAGCATTACCGACTGGAGCGAACTGGCGACGAAATTCCCCAAAGGCTGGAGGGATCACGACTACCTGCATTGGCTTCATAAGTCGCATATATACAGGGTCTTCGATCCGGACGACGTCTTTGCTGACTATGCAGTGGAAGATGATGAGGAAAACGAAATCCATGAGCAGCGTCTCTCGGGATTGCTTGCCGGACTACACGCCAAAAGCGGGCAAACTGTCGAAGAATTTCGACTTTGGATGTTCCGTGCGGACTGGGTAGATGTGCCAGCGCTACTGGTCGTCGAGAGTTGAGGGAAAAGTGGAGGTGGCCATGTCTTGGGCAGATGCAGCAGCACCGGTCGTAGCAGAAGTGATTCGCCGTGTGGGCCGGAGCGACATGAAGGCGCTGCGCAAGGCGTTGACTGATGCATACCCATGGGGCGAGCGAGAAAACACGCCGTACAAAGCTTGGCTTGCCGAGATTCGCCGCCAGTTGGGCCACCCGCTGAATGCCCCGAAGGCAGATCCGGCGAACACGCAAACTGACATGTTCAACCAGCGTTACATGTCACCGCCACTGTAAAAATGACCCCCTAACGCCAACCTAGAATTGACCCCCCTGGGTAAAACTGGCGGCTTTGAGCTGCCAATATGTTGACCCAGGAGCAGTCTGTGGAAATTAAAGTGTTGGCCCGTCAGGGCCATGGCATCAAATTCATCGCCCGTGAGCTGGGTATTTCGCGTAACACCGTGCGCAAGTACCTGCGAAAGGCCCGGTCGCTACCCAATGACAAGGTGAGACCCGCACGTCCGTGCAAAATCGACCCCTTCAAGGACTACCTGCACGAGCGTATTGAGGCGGCGCGCCCGCACTGGATTCCGGCGACCGTCCTGCTGCGTGAGATCACGGCATTGGGGTACAGCGGCGGCGTCAGTCGTCTGAAGGCTTATATTCGCCCCTTCAAACGTAAGGCAGAAGAGCCGGTGGTACGTTTCGAGACTCTGCCCGGTAAGCAGATGCAGGTGGACTTCACCACCATTCGACGAGGCCGTCAGCCGCTTAAGGCGTTCGTGGCGACACTTGGTTTTAGTCGAGCAAGCTTTGTCCGTTTCTCCGAGCGAGAGGACAGCGAAGCCTGGCTGACAGGGCTTCGGGAGGCGTTCGCTTACTTTGGCGGCGTGCCCGAGCAGGCATTGTTTGATAACGCCGGAACCATCATCACCGAGCGAGATGCTTTTGGGGAGGGCCAGCATCGTTGGCATCCCCGATTGGCTGCGCTGGCCGATGAGTTTGGTTTTATTCCCAAGGTCTGCCGCCCTTACCGTGCCCAGACCAAGGGTAAGGTTGAGCGCTTCAACGGGTATCTGAAGGGCAGTTTCATTACCCCGTTGGCCGCTACGCTCAAGAGTGCGGGTCTGACGCTGGATGTGGTGACGGCCAACGCACATATCGGCCAATGGCTCGACGAAGTCGCTCATCAGCGGATTCACGGCACGACGGGTGTTCAACCGGCGGTACGTCTGGCCCAAGAGCAGCAGGTACTATTACCACTGCCAACACAGAGCCTGCGCCCACAACCCGCCCCAGGCCTACGCCTGGGGCGGGTCCTGCCGTACGAGAGCTTGCAGCATCCGCTGTCGGTTTATGAGCAACTGCTGGAGGTGAGAGCATGAACCTTCAACATGCTCGCCTGACAGAACTATGCAAGGGGCTAAAGCTTGAGCGCGTCGGGGTGGACTGGCCGCACCTGGCCCAACAAGCAGCAAGCGGCGAAGACAGCTTTGCCGACTTCCTCGAAAAGCTGCTGGTTGCCGAGACCGATGCCCGAAGTGAACGCTCTCGACAGGCCCTGCTGAAAACTGCCGCGCTGCCCGCCGTGAAAACGCTGGAGCAATACGACTTCGCGTTTGCCACCGGCGTCCCTCGGGCACAGCTCCAGGAGCTGGCAGCACTGAGTTTTGTTGGACGTGCCGAGAACATCGTGTTCCTGGGGCCTAGTGGTGTAGGCAAGAGCCACCTGGCCATCGCGCTGGCCTACCGGGCGGTGATGGCCGGTATCAAAACCCGCTTCGTCACTGCGGCTGACTTGATGCTGCAACTGACCGCTGCGCACCGCCAGGAACGGCTCAAGGAATACTTCAGTCGTGTGGTGATGGCCCCCGGGTTGTTGGTCATCGATGAAATCGGTTACCTGCCGTTTGGTCGTGATGAAGCCAACCTGTTCTTCAATGTTGTCGCCAAGCGCTACGAGCAAGGCAGCCTGATCCTCACGAGTAACTTGCCGTTTACCCAGTGGGCCGGAACCTTTGCGGATGATCAAACACTGACAGCGGCCATGCTGGACAGGCTGTTACATCATGCCCATATCGTGCAGATGACAGGTGAAAGCTATCGACTCAAGGACAAGCGCAAAGCAGGAACCAACTCTTCTCGGGCCGAACCGGCTCGAAAATATGAACCCGAGGGTGGTCAAAACTAAGTTGGCGATTTAGCACGGAAGGGGGTCACTTTTTAGTTGGCGTTGACAATAAATCAGCGTCTCCTTAGGTTTGAAACTACCTGGTGGAACCGAAGTTACTCCGGTTGTATTTCTCGTGCTGCTCGCGGGTTTGGATTCGACCTCTGAAGCAGCTTTTTCAGATGCTTTTTTCTTTACCCCACTGCTGGTGGTTACTGATTTCCGGCGAGGTTTACCGGTGGACCGAGAATTCGACTTCCCCGGAGAAACCCTCACCTTCGTGAGATAGCTTTTCAGCGTCGTTGGAGCGATCTCTAATCCGCTCTCCCTGAGGATCTCTGTGATTTTCTCTATGGTGTATCCCCGTGACTGCAAGTCACGGATTGACGTAGCCATCATCCTTATTGCTTCTAGATTTGAAATTTTTCGATCTGGATCTTCTACCTGAGGCATCTCCTCAAGCTTTCCTTTCAGTATCTCAATCTGCGAAACGCTGATCGCCATTCGCCTTTCCCCGAATTGTGCATTTGCCCTGATTGTATGGGCATCTCTTGCGCAGTCAAGGTCCGTACGATAGCCTGCATACGAAATGCGGTTTAGAATTCAGGACAGGGTAGGGTTTGTACTCCCGCCATAAATGGCGTACGTACAACCGGCCTCGCTGCAGTCGTTTCACTCCCTTGCGCGGCCTACCTCCCTGCTCAGGGCTACGCCCCGAGACCCCTTGAACAGCGAAGGACCTATTTATGAGCACGAGTGAACAGCGGCGCCGAACCGGCCGCCTACCACCTATTAGGTGTTTTCAGGATGAGGAAGAAATCGTTAGGCAAAAAGCCCATGACTGCGGCCAGAGTGTGGGGCAGTTCATGCTTGCCACTGCGTTGAACAGGCGCACGCGTAGCAAGGTTGACGGGCATATTCTTAACGAGCTGCGGAGGCTTGGTGGTCTCCAAAAGCACCTGTACAACGAAAGCGGGGGCAGACATTCCAAGGAGCTGGCAGAGATCCTTGTTGAGCTGAAGCAAGCCATCGTAAGGATTGGTTCTTAATGCTTGCAAAAGTCCCACCGCGCAGGGCTGATGGTAAATCCAGCTTTGCGGATTTGGTCCAATATGCGACGCAACGAGACGAAGATAAAAAGGAACTGACTGATGAGCTCGATCCAGGCTACAGCCGAAGAGACAACGCAATTCTTGAGTCTGCTAGAGCGCATCTCGAAAGAGCAGCAGACAATCTGCGAGCGACTGGACGAATTAGCCTTACTGATGCAGATGCCATCAGAGGGCGTCTTGGAAGTGCTCGAAGGGCTCTTGATACCGATGGGCGTAGACATGTCACGTCTCAACACGAAGTTCCAGGAGACGCTGACCGAAGTGGTGACCAACAACTCCAAAAGGTAGATTCTGATGAACATCAAAGAAGCATTGCCGCTGCTCGAAACCATCTTGCAACAGCAGCAAGTTATCTCCGACAAGCTACAAGAAATAATCCTGACTTTGCGGCACGAGCCCGAGCCCGTCGAACCGCAATTACGTTTCATGCTTCAGCCACTCAACGAAGGGATCGAGCAGATGAGCAAACAGCTCTAGCCGAACTTGAATCAGGGATTTTGCTGGGTGACTCAATTAACGAGAAATCATCTTCAGGCGTTTCCTGTCAGCACAACTGTTTGAGCCTTGAGACAGCAGCAGCTGAAATGAGAGCGGTTGCCGCTCAAAATGCTAGAGTAAAAGATCCTGTTTATCATGTTATTTTGAGTTGGCCATCTGACGAATTTCCAACCGATGAACAGGCTTTTGCTTCTGGTCTTCACGCCATGGAAGCTGTAGGCATGAAAGATCATCAATACGTGTTTGCGATTCATCACGATACCGATAATGTACATCTCCATATGACCGTAAACAGAGTTCATCCTGATTCGTTCAATGCTGTGTATCCAGACCGTGATTATTTTCGTCTGGATTATGCAATGCGTGAGCTGGAGTTACGTTACGGCTTGCAACACGACAATGGACCTAATGTCGTTGTTCATGAAAATGGAAAGCCTATCATTCAGTGGGCTTCCAATAAGGCAAAACAGCAGGGCAAGATTTCAACGAAGGCTGCTGACATGGAGCGTCACGCGGATCAACAAAGTCTTCACTCCTATGCTCGTGGTGAACCACGTATGCAAATTGCTAAGGAGGCGCTGATTTATTCGATTTTTCGTCCCTGCAACGCTCTGGAGGCCTTGATTTATCTGGGGGCAACAGCTGGGTTTTAGAATAAATCAGCGTCTCCCTAAGTTGCTTAAATCCGAAAAAATGACATGGCAAACACTTCATGCGCAATTAGCGAAATTTGGACTTGGTATCCGTCCTAAAGGTCGTGGTCTTGCAATCTTTGATTTTGGTGAGGTCTCATCGACAGGAATTAAAGCAAGCGACATGCACGAACAGTTGTCACTAGCGCGTCTGGTTAAACGGCTTGGTGAGTATCAAGAACGAGAGTTGCCTAAAGACTTTTTGACCGCCTCTAATTACAATAAATTTGCTAGCCCTAAGCGCGATCCTATCGAACGTCAAAATCGCCGTGAAGAGCGTGCGCAGCTTCGTAAAGCGACTCGGGCACGTTATGATGCCTATCGTGTCGCGTTTGTTACACGCCGAATTGATAAAGAGTGGGTCAAGCAACAATTTATGATGATCCGCGATCAAGCCCGCCAGCAACGGGCAGACATAAAATCACGAATCAAACATCCACTTGATCGTAAAGCATTCTACAGTATTTTGGCTTTTGAAACATTAAGGTCGCGTGAGGAACTCAAGACTAAAATTCAGTTGTTACGTCGCGAATTAAAGAGTGATCCTGCGAATAAGAGGCTTACATTCCGTGAGTGGGTAGAACGGGAGGCTTCTAACGGCGATCCTGGTGCGATTAGTCAGTTACGTGGGTTTACCTATGGCGATAGGCGCAAAGCGAATAAGGAAGGTAATGCAATCATTTTTGCAGGTGACATTGATCCTTCTTCAAGTTCAAATCTGTTTTCCGCTGGCACTGTCCGCCGTGATGGATCCGTAGTTTTTCGTAGGGCTGAAGGAGATCCGGGTTTTGTGGATCACGGAGGGAAGGTTACTTTCCCTGGAGGCCTCCTCGACGACGAACTTCTCGCCCATGCACTTGATGACACACGCGCACGGTGGGAGCGGCCTATTGAGATAAAAGGTACCCCCGAATTCATTGACGCAGCTCTTAAGGCACTCATTGAGCGTGGTTACTCCGGTGATCTTGCCGATCCAACCTTGAATGCTCGGCTCAAAGCCTTGGCTGACCAGCAGGCCGAGGCAAAGGCCAAGCCTTTAAAACGCGGGCCACGTGCATAACAAACGTTGTTATGCTGTATTCCGTATTGTAGTATTCATACGAAATCAACGGAGATAATCCTATGGACCTGAACCGATACCCGTTTGTCGCCTTGCTTGCTGCACTCGCTCTGACAGGTTGTGCTTCCAAGCAGCCTGACGTCAGCGCCCAGGCTTTAATCGATCAGCAAATCCTCGAAGCTTCTCAAAAAATCCAAGCTGCGCAGGTCGACCTGTACCAGGCTGGTGCTTTGAACAGCCGTGTGGTGATGCGGAATCCCAACACCGATTTGAACGACAAACAGTTTGTAACCATTAGCTGGCAGGGTGACGCTGTTCAGTTGCTCACTAAGCTCGCACAAGACCGCGGCGAGCGTTTTGAGTTTATGGGCTCGCGCATGCCGCTGCCAGTGAACATCGACGTCAAGGGTGTGCAGTATCAGACAGTGCTTTCCATGCTGCGCGCGCAAATCGGGTACCGTGCCGTCATTACTGAGGCACCAGGTAAGCTGGTTCTGCAGTACAACCGGCCCCAAGGCTAATAGGGGGGACTTGTATGAAACGGTTTATGTTCGCGGCTCTCCCTTTGGTGGTTTCCTTCGCCACGCATGCTGCAGAGGAGCCAATGATCGAGCCTTCGAGTAGCGATACAAAGTCCATGGTAGAAACGTCGCCTCCAGACCTAGACGCTCTGCTCAATCCACAATCCCAAGCGACTACAAAAGTAACCGATATCCGCTCTCAGCTGCTATCGGGCGTTGGTCATACAGTTGGCTTTCGCGGGGGAATGGCTGCTCGTGGTCACGAGCTGATTGACGGGCTTAAAAGTCGGGAGCCTGCTTTAGACGCTATGTACAAATTTGCCCCGATGATTGCAAAAAACGGGACCCTGCCTCCGGTTATCGTTGAAGCTCGTGACCTCGCAGCATTCACCCCGGATCAAATTCGTACCGCAAATCGCGTTTACAAGATTGAGCGTGAGGAACGCTTCGTCAGCGTCCCTCCCACCTGGCGGGACTACCTTTACGTTGGATTACCTGTTCGCCAGTCAGTGGAGCTCCCAGCTTTTGAAGCGCGGCCGCAGGATGATGCAGAAGACCAGATCTGGAAAAAGGCAGTCCGTGAAGGTTGGGCTGATGGTTACAAGCAAGCTGACGCTATTCTTGAAGCGAATTTTCATCGCCTCACTCGCGATTACACCGGCATGCACCTTTATTCAACCTTACTCCAGGCCGACATGATCACGACTACTCGTGTGGCTGAATCCCAGCAGACCGTGACCGGTGATAGTAAGCAAATGATGTTGGGCGACAAGCTTCGCAGGGTTACAGACAAGGCTAAGTTCGTTACGGATCCTGGTAAGTGGCGTCCAAGCGTCAAAAAGGATGCAGCAAAACCGAACCCTGCAGTGGCACCCACCGGAACGGTGCCGGCGCAATGATTCAACCGGTTTTCGAGCCCTTCAATTTCGAGGGTGATCTTGGTCCACACAGCTTTCGCAGATTCCTAAAATACTGCGCGGACAAGGGCGTCTCAGACGTATTGGTGCAAGGCGGCGACTATATCTGGGTGGAACTGCATGGAAGGCAGCTTCGAGCATCAGTCTCTACTGTGAAGCAGGGACAGCTCTCAGTCTTGATCGCTGCCCTGTGGTCTCCTGAGATTGAGAGCATGATAAAGCAAGGCGACGAAGGCGTTGACCGTGCTCTTGAGATCTCCGGCAGCGATATCGGCCTTGAGCGCGGTATGACACTTCGCTTCCGTACCAACTTTGTTCAAGCACGCATTGCCAACCTGGATGAAGCGTACTCGATCACCATGCGTGTGATTCCTGTCGACCTCCCCGATATCCATAAAATGGGGATCGAGCCTGACCTGTTTGAAGAGCTTTTTCCGGAATCCGGGTTGGTTGTCATCTGTGGTCCGACCGGCTCAGGAAAGTCGACCTTGCAAGCTGGTATCTATGGCCACATCGGTGTTGTGATGCCTGATCGAAAGGTCATCACATTCGATGATCCTATTGAATACGTCCTCGGTGGGCCACACTGGAAAGGGCCTCAACCCGCGCAGTCCCAAATTGGACGGGACATAAAAGACTTTCCAAAAGCAATGCGCAACGCCGTACGACGCAAGCCGAGTATCATTGGGATTGGTGAGGCTCGTGACCGTGTTTCTATCGAGGCGATGACTGAAGCCAGCTTATCCGGGCACACGTGTTACGCCACAATGCACACGGAGTCGGTAGCAGAGACTATTAACCGGGCCATTCAAACCTACCCACCTGAGCAACAATCTGGGATTGCATCGCGGCTCGCTGGTGCGTTGAGGGTTATCATCGTACAAAGGCTTCTTAAAACGACTGATGGTAAACGTGCTGCAATTCGAGAGTACCTGGTCTTTGATCGTGAGTTCAGGTCGGAAATGCAAACCCTTCCCTATAACGAGTGGGCAATGTTGATACGGACCAAGCTTGAGGAGGCCGAGGCAACTCTTGATGACAAGGCTTGGAAGCTGCTTCAGGAGGGCAGGATTCTGAAGGACGACTTTGTCGGTGTTGCGGGTATGAAGGAATTCAGAAGGCGCTCGCTGAGCGCGCAGGAGAACTAGAGATATGCCTTCGATTTGGAGAGCCGCATCTGAACCCTTGACTGCTTTGGGCATCCCGGTTTCGGCATACTTGCCTTTGTTCGGTTGGATGTACTTTCCGAGCTGGCTGACTTTCTATGTGGCCGCGGGTGTAATCATCACGTTTGGGATTTTGGCCAAGCTTGGCTGGACCTTGAGCGTTTGCTGGAACAAGTTTTTGGGTTTTTTACGTGGAGGGGTCATTTATGCTAGGCCCTGGTGGTTCCGAAAGCGTTTTCGAGATTAAAAAAAACCGCCTAATTAGGCGGTTTTTTTTATCGTAGTTGCCTGGCAGTTCGAATCACCGGCTCCTCGGTCCCCTATCCTTCATGGATGGTGAGGCTACTGCAGAGGTGGCTGAATCTACGTGGCTTGGAATCGGTGGTTCCAAGGTAATCCGGATACCAGGGTTCAGCCGGCATGAAGCCTCCTTGATCGAATCCCAATGAGCATGGGGGACGATTCCTACTGTCAGTGGCTTTTCGCTGATTGTTAATTTTGCTGGATAAGCGATCACTTTCATGTGATCCCAGCCCGGGGCCTCAATGAGCGAAGACACCAGATCCGGTCTTTGCTGCAAAAGCAAATGAGGTTTAGCCAGTTCCAGCTTACTTGGTGTAATCCCTTCTTGGGCCAGGCGTTCGTGCAGCACCGCCTGTAAGTCATCCATCATGCTCCTGGACATTCTCGCAAACGATATAAAATCGTGGTTTGGAATATCGTCAGGACGCATCATGTTGGGGTTCTGTTTTTGATCCAGTTCAACCAAAAAATCCACAACGGTAAACTGGAGTCTGTTTTTGTCCGCGTAGGCACGTGCTGCCATAAAGCCATCTTGCTTGCTTTGATAGCCGTACAGTGCTGGAAATGCGCCCGAAATCGGGGCGTCAGTCGGCACGCCGCAATCCTTGAGGGCAATTGCCCTTGGGGCTGGACCGGAATAAAAATATACGCTCGATAACTCAATAATATGTGAGTCTGGCTTATCAGTCGTGCTCACCTATGCCACCTTGTTTTGACCAACCCTGAATCAAGACCTTTTCAACCTTCTGGCGATCTCCTACGTTGCTTGCTACATCCTGCATCAAGCGTTTGCATTGCTTAGGAGTAAGCGCAAGTCTCTTGAGCGCTTCGATCCATCGCATTACCGGCCTACCTGGCTTGCCATCATGCAACATTAGACGATAAACCGAGGGTGGGGATCTCCCAATCAGAGTCGCAAATGCGTCTCGATCTTGGGGACTGTCCTGCAACCCTAAAAACTCATAAAACTCCCTGATGTCCAGCGGTGGCTGAACAGGCGACGATGCAGGGTGTTGCCGGTAAAGATGAAGCAGCATTGCAATCACAGGATCACTAATTTGCTCTGCAGACAGTTCTGGATTGGTCAGCTCCTCCCATTTGGCCTTCTGGAGTCCAAAGGCATCCGCTGCCGCAACCTTGGTCAGACCATTCTCGATCCGCCACCTTTCTAAATCTGTGCCACAGATTGGATGAATCTCATCAGTGTCGATAGACATTTGCTCCCCTCAAATGAAGCTGTAAAGCGCCTGCCTCGGCCTCTATACACGGTTCTTCCAAAACCGTGCTATTTTGAATAATATACACAATACGAAATTTAAGCAGCCACGGTCCAGCCCGAAAGCAGCTGATATGAAGCTCGTAACTTCACGGTCAGCTTTGCGGCGTAACGGGCAAAGGACTCCCTACCCACCTCCACAGAGGCAGGATCGCCCATGAGCGTTGAATCAGAAGCGTTATTGCAAGAGTTTCGCCAAGCTGTGTACGAAAAACACAGCTCGCCACAAAAGGCGATGGAATCCTCTCCGGATGGCGCCATTCGGCATCGTGCCGAGGCGTATCAGGCTTGGCTTCAGAGCAGCCAAGCTGACGGTGAAAGCTCCACAATCCCAGATACCCTACTGCGCCACTGGGTCGTTGCTGACATCACGTCCTGGCGTTCAGTAGAACCCAATTCCGCAGAAAATGCAGTCGCTGCATTACATCGTAATGTTTTTGCATACGATACATATGCAAAATTGCTAAAGGAACTGCATCAAGAGGTCTATGACCAAATAATTTCGCGTTCAGAGGTAGCTGAAACGATTAATGGCTTCAGCAACGCAGGCGAGCCAGGAGACGAACCGGCAAAAACCGATCCGAGTGTGATTCTCAGTGAGCTGCTCAAGGACATCACGTACCGTGAGCGTGCAGACGGAAGCGTCCTTTACCTTTTGAAGGAGCAGCCGATTTTCGTGGATCACGGGCAACAGATCCTCATGGAGGCGAAGGCCCAAGATGACGAGCTGGCCATTCTTGCGGCGCTACACATGGCGAAGCAAAAATTTGGCGGATCTATCGAGTTGACCGGATCGGACGAGTTCAAGCGTCGGGCTCTTGAGGTGATGATCAAGCACGATGTGCAGGTGGTGCTCAAGAATCCAGCACAAGAAGCTTTACGTCGGGAGATGATGGGGTTGCCGCCTGTTGGGGACTCAGCTCCGGGACAGGATATTGCACCGGCACCTAATTCAGCCGCCACTCAGAATCAGCCGTCTCAACCCCGATCATCTGCTACGGCAAATCCAAATGCCGCAGCCGATGCCACGATCCCGGCTGCGACTGCTGCTGAGCCAGTGAACCACTACAAAGGTGAGCTATTGGAGTTTGGCTCTGCCCCTTACCAGTTCGATATCTCAAATAGTCGCAGTTTCTACGTCACACTCAAAAACTCTGACGGTGAATCCAGGACCACTTGGGGTGTGGATCTGGAGCGAGTAATCGAAGAACTCGGCGTAGGTCGCGGCGATCAAGTCGAGCTGACGAACCTCGGTCGCAAGGACGTAACCATTGATGTGCCTGTCCGAGACAGTGCTGGGCAAATCCTTCGATACGAGGAACGTAAGACCCACCGCAATGAGTGGAGCATTGAAGTAACTGCAAAGGCACCCGCTGATGTGACCCCACCTGCCCCACTTGAGCCAGGCGAATCCGCAATCAAGGCTCATGATGGCAAATGGCTGAATGATATGGGCGTGCCTGCCGAAGCATTTGAAACACATCCGAAAATGCTTGCGATGCGTGGTGAGGACCATGCTGTTCTTCTGCTCAATGGCGTCGAGACCACTGCTGAAGGCTTTGCCACAGTCGAAAGGCTGATGGCTCAGCAAACCTATAGAGCGGCCTTCTCGGCTTCGTTTGAAGCCGAATTCGGGCGATACAACAGCCATTTCCAAAAGCAGCTTGCCGATTCTGAAGGGTACGCAATTGCAAAGGAAATGCTCGCTGACGCTGAGAGCAAATATGGTCCGATCCCATTGGCTGTGATCGACTCCGAAGCGCACATTCAGGATGCCATGGCAAAAGGCGATCTTGACGCCGTTATCGACGCTATAGATGCGTACGATCGCCAGTACCTTGCGTCACTCGAAGAACACCGCAGAGCCGTTGAAAGTAGCGATGATCGTCAGACCGATAAAGGTGGATTTTCTCAATCGGCCGAGCCCGCGGACACGCCAATTGTTGCCGTCGAAAAGGAAAGCACAAGCAGCGATCAACCTGACGCTGATACGCGCATGACTTTCACCCACAACGGTGAGCCCGCCACTATTGACCTTGAGCGATTCAATCTCCCGCAACGGCACGCTATTCAGGGCGTGCCTACATGGTGGGACGAATCGCTTAATGGCGAGTTCGATCAAGGTCACTTCGATGAATTCGTTGGCCGGAGAATGCTTACTGAGCCTCTCCGAACGCTGCAGCTTACGGATGGCGAAATTTACGACGAATACGTTGCATCACAGTTTGAAAATCGTGGTGACGATGTACGTGAAGACAATGACCGGGAGATCAAGCGCCGTTCCGAAGCCCTTAGCTCTGACAAAGACCCCTCCACCCTGGATCGATTGACCTTCATTCACAACGGTGAACCGGCAGAAATTGACCTCAGCCGGTTCTCGCAGCCTTCCAATGCAGAGTCGTCACTTCCTGCCAATTCTATTGAGTGTGGTGACCTTGGTGATCGCTCAGGTGTGCCCTTCTCTGAGCGTGAACTGAAATACGCTGAAAATCTTGTACCTGTCGAAGCTCATGCCTGGTGGGAAGTCCAGCGCGTCGCTATCGAATCTTGGGGTAAGTCTTTGGAGGAAATGGAGGCTGATCTTCAAGTCCTTGGGCCTGAGCCGAGACTCGATCAAATCATCTGGTTCGACAAGGCCGGCCGTCAAATGCCTGCGCCTGTCGATGAGGTTGAGTGGCTTGCGAAGCAGGCTTTAACAGCTTCGCAAAATGATGAATCCAATGGCTTTGTCAGTGGTGACAATAACGAGTTGCGCGGGCGCGGCGAGCTTGTTCACAAGCGCAGATGGTGTGATTGAACTCAATCCAGAGGAGGCCGATATGGCACAGTCCGATTCCAATGCTGAGAAAGAACCCAAACTCATCCTTCGTGGTGTGACCAAGCTCGCAGATGACTCATTCGACACAACTGTTCTGCTTTACCAGGGTAAAGGAGATTACCTGCAGGGTTTTGTGAAGGTCGATGGGGTCAAGCACCAGGTGCTTGCGTTCATGAATGAACGCAAACCAGACCCATCAACCGGCGAAATCAAGCCAAACTTCATCACGCTTTCAGAGCCAAGCAAATCAGGCGCTGATGATGATTCAAAATGGAACCAAATCGGCCACGGCAATGCCGTAAATCGCCGTGGCGACGGTAAAGAGGTTCACTTTGATGAGGTCCTGTTTAACGTCGGAGGTACCATTGTGAAGGCAAGGGAGACAAAACACGTCGACGAGTCGCTCCACCAAAAGCTTGGCTTTCTGGAGCCTCGCAAGGAGCGCGAGAGCCCAGCCGCCACCCCAACAGATGAAATGCCGGCCGCTGGGCCCGTAAGCAACGCAACAGCCCCGGTGTCACCCACTATAAAACGAGTACGAGCTTAATGCTCGCCCGCTTCCTGGTTACGAGAGGACCTGTAATGAAACCACTCACTCACTCGCACGCTACTGGTTGTGCTTCTTATGTGTTCCTCCATCGGCGTACAAGCAGCCACTTGCCGCAGCGGGGAAGCGGCAATGCGCGGTGGCGAAGCAGGTCTGTCTCGTGACCAGTCAGCAGCGGACTCTAACGAAACAGCTGAGAAAACCTCATCCGATATCTTGGGAAAATGCATTGGTGGTATCACCGGTATATTCGGCACGACCAGCTTCCCTGATCTCTCGGCAATCTGGCAGATGATCAAAGACAAGGTGTGCTCAATCGCGAGCTCCCAAGTGCGCGGAGTGGTGTCCCAGGTAAACGGTGAAATCAATGGTGTCATGACTCAGGTGAACGGTGCTGTGACTGACACGATCAACCAAACCGGTGTTAACAACACGGGAATGGGCACTGTGATCAGCAGCGGTGACACGAATATCAGCGGACCATCAGTACAAAACACCAGAAGCTCCAGCTCTACGGACTCTGCATTTTGGAATGACATCTGGAAGTAATAACCATGGAGGTGGCAATCATGAAACAGCTCGAGGACTTGGCTTGCCAGCAGTCAGAAGCCAAGAGACTGATCTTGGCTCTCTCACCTAATCTCATGCTCGACATTGAGCAGTACCGGATTGCACGCAATGAAGCTCTGGCATGCAACGATGACAACAACCTTCCGCTCCTGGAGGAGCTGAGTCAACGGTGGCAAACCGAAGCTATGAATTTGGCTCGTTGGTTGTCCGCTCAGTTCCCAGGTGACGAGCGGACAGCGGAGTAAATTCATGAACCGACCTCAGACCACCGCAGATCCGCTAATAAAAAACTTTTGGCCCTGTGGGCCGACCATGGACGTGGCTTGCCCAAACTGCGCAGGAACGGTGGCCACGCAGATCAGTGTTGTTCGTGAACACGACCTGCCGTTAAGGCCCGAAGACTGTGAGAACTGCTACGCCCAGTTCGAAGTTTATCCCGACGGCAAAACCGTCTTGGTATCAGCACCATCCTCAGGCCCGCGCAATGAACGTGCAATGAAGGCAATCAAGTTTTTTGAAGCCCTCACATTTGACCCTAACGGTGCCCGGGATTGGCCATTCACCACAGAGGTTGAAACTCTGGTGACAGTGGCCTGGCTACACGAGTTTGAGGACGGCACTCTACAGTTCTTAGATGCTGATCAGGAGCCGCCGCACGTCTACAGCCCGCGCTTAGATCCTGAAGCACTGGAGCGATTTTGCGAAACGAACATCGATGCGTACCGATCTTTCCATGACAAGCACGAAGCTGCACTTGATCGTCGCGAGTCCGTGCCCATGACTTCTTTCTGGTAACAGAAAAATCCGCTGCCACCAGTGAGAGGTAAGTCACATGAAAACCTTCCTGTACTGTCTTGTTGCAATATCAACGGCCTGCATGCTCACTGTTGCCTTTTTGGGCCCTACTGCCAAACGTGAGGGCGCCGAGCGTGCTAACGCAGAAATCGAAGCCTCAGTTTGTGGTGATGACGACGGCGTGGTCGCCAAAGGCTGGGAAGAGCATTGCCTGAAAAGAGCATCAAGCGACCATCCGAATTAATCGCGGTAAGTCGGTTAGCTGCACTCAAGCCCCAACCTAAAAAACTGGGGCTGAGGACATAAAGGGATGCCGCTTTGGCGTTCACCACATCTAAGGAGTTACGACATGGCCAGCCCAGCGACTGGAATGCTTCTAGCGTCAAAGAGCGGCGATATTTCGGCTGCAAAACTGATCAGTGAAACCCCTAATACTTGGGTGCTGAGAATTGAAAAACGTGAGGTGCGTGTCAGCAAGGGAGATACCCGCCAGCGTGCTTTCAGAGAAATGACTGATGCCTTGAAATGGGCAGAGGCCGATCCAGAGTTGATCCAGTATTTTGTTGAACTAAAGGCCGCAAAGGATTCCCCAAGCATTCAAGTGGAGAATTAGGGGGAATGAATATGCCCTTTACGATCACCGACCAGTTGACCAAAGGTGACATCGAGCAGGCGATCAAGCTGGCTCGTGCGAACTACAGCGAACTGATCAACAAATATGTTAAGCCCCATGGCCCCACAAGCAGCCTATGCATCGCACAGGTGGTGGCTGAGGTCCGGGAATATCTTTCAGACGCGCTGACAGGATGCTATGGAGGGTTTGCTGAAGCAGTCCTGGCGAAACGGAGATTTGGTCGGATTCGTCATCGTGCTGCGCTGCATCAAAGCAAAAGATTTTGACATAAATTACGCTGAAGATTGTGGCATAAATTACGCGGTGGTCAGTGCGTCACATCGGCGGCAAGGGATCCTCCGAGAAATGCTGGCCAAGATCCAAGCGCGTTACATCCATATAGGTTTGTCCTGCGACGTGGGTAAGGTACCTTTCTATGAGGCTCTAGGATTTAAGATCACCGGATCTGACCTGGTTCAAGTGGCCATGTGCTGGGGTGTTGATAAACCCGAGGCCATCATGGGCGCACTTAATTTCAGTAGGAATTCAGAGATCGCTGATGCAATTACAACCTTCCAGCGGGTCCACGGCACCAAGGCTGAGGGGATGATTATCAAGTTAGGCGAGATTCAGGAACGTCGGTGCGAATACGTCGATGGTTATGTAAAAAGACGATTGTCGGGCCTTTCTCATGCTGACGCATCGTAGGAAAAGCCGGCCCCGCTCATTCCTTGAGCGGGGCATTCACTTTTATGCCCGCATTTTCTTAACTTCCGGTGCAGCGTTGCCCTGCAGCACTATCGACTTTGGCGTCCACGTCGAGACGTAGTTGTCGTCGGCCTGCATCAGCTTGAGCTCTGTCATCACATCACGTGAGTCATCCCTCAGGTTTTCCAGACGACTTTGCTGCTGGAACGGTTTCCCTTTCTCTATTTTGGCCTTGGCCAGCTCTTCCCTTTCCGCAATCCGCGAATTTTCAGCGTCAGCGCGCCAAGCTTCTAACCGGTCCAAGAAATTATCAATGCGGCTGATGAAGCCTGGCAGGCTGAACTTGTCGTCGGTTCGATATACCAGGTTATCTGGTTCGTACGAATCGTTGCCTGTAACCGTGAACTGAATCTTGTTCCGGTTGCAGGAGACATCGATCTCGAACCCCCTGTAGGTGCCTACACGGATGATTGCCGCACGTTGGAAAGTGTCCTCTGCCTTGCGGTCGACGGCCACTTTCATGCTGCCCATGATTGCGCCCAGGAGCTGGTCTTTGTTGTCCTCACCATAGCTCTTTGCTGCCGTTTTGAACAAGAAGCTGGAACCTGTGCCGGCATCACGTTTGGCTATCTCGCCATTCCAACGAGCGACCGATCTGTCGGCTCTTTTGTCTGCTTCTTCAAGCCAGGTAATCCGCCTATCCAAGGCATGTTGATTTCGCTTGTAGTTGGAGAACAGCGCCTCCACTTTCTTCAAGTCAGCAGCAAGTTGGACCTGGAGAAAAATAAGCGGGTTACCGGTCGCAGCGGCCTTCATCTCTGCAGCGTTTGCAGCTTCGCTGGCCACGTCGTCAATGACACGCTGAAGGCCATCCCCTTTCCGGAACTGCTCGATGCCGGCAGCCTTGTACTCGATGGTCTGCCACATCCGGCTGTCATAGGTCTGTTTGGTGGCATAGCGCAGGATTTCGATCTCAAAACCTTCTGGATCCTGCTCATAGAACATGTTGCCCTGACGCTCGATTCGGCCGTCACGTTGCTCAAGATCGCTTGGACGCCAAGGGGCGTCGACGTGGTGTAGGGCGACCAGCCTGCGTTGTACGTTTGTACCTGCACCCATTTTCGTGGTGGAGCCAAGCAGCACCCGAACATCACCGCGATTCATTTCGTCAAAAAGCTTCGACTTTTGCAGATCCGTATTGGCTTCATGGATGAATCTTACCTGATCCGCCGGCACGCCCTTGTTGATGAGCTTCGTACGGATCTCCTCGTACACGCTGAACGATGCGTTGCCAGCCAAGATTTCGTCCATGGAGATGACCTCCCCATCGTTGTCTTCGTCAAGGGAGGCCTCTGGAGCGGTTTCCTGTCGCTTTTTTCCTTTGGGGGTGGAAAGGTCGCAGAATACCAACTGAGTGCCTTGGCGAGCATCCCACGCCTCCCAGATGCGGTGTACGTTTTCCACGCAGGCATTCACCTTGCTGCCAATGAAATCCTCAGAGTCAGGATCGATCAATCGGAAATCTAGCCCCGCCTTCCTGGCGTCGTTGGTGATCTTCAGCGGGTTGTCGATGCGCGGATCCCGTGGGAGGTGTTCCATACGGTAGATGATCGAACCTTTGTTCCAGCTCCGGATAACACCGCCGTCAGCACGATGAATTGGCTTGCCGTGATCATCCAGTACCTCGGATTGAACCCCCATGTATTGGGCTTGTTCATTGGAGCGTTCAACAATGATGTTTTGAGGTCGACCGCCTTTAACCCGAGGCACAGGAAAACGAGTTCCTCGTTCTGCGGCCTGTTGTTGCAGATCTGCCCTGGTGATGACGTCCGCAAATGTTCGGTACATCGCGTTCAGCTCAGGGACATTTTGGAATCTTGAAAATCTTGAATTGAGCCGGTAATTCACACCGGTTGCATCCAGCTCCCAGCCGGTGACCACTTGGCCGAAGGTAGAAGCCCAGGCATCGAAGTGTACGATTCCGCGCTCTTTCAGTTCGTCATACTGCATGTACCGCTGAACGGTATAAAGCTCAGCAATGGTATTGCTCAACGGCGTGCCAGTAGCAAGGAATACACCACGACCGTCGTACTTCTGCTGCAGGTACCGACATTTAACAAACAGGTCGAAGGCCTTTTCGGAACCAGTGAGGTTCCCCAGACCGGAAATCCGGCTCAGCGACGTGGTAATAAACAGGTTCTTGAATTCCTGAGCCTCATCAACAACCAGTGCGTCGACGCCCAGATCTGCAAAGGTCACTGCCTGGTCTTTAGCTCCTGTATCGGCTTTTTTCTCCAGCCGTTCCTTCATCCGCTCTTTGGCCTTTTCCATTTCCTTGATGGTGATGCGGTCCCCGCGGTCGTTCTTGAGATCTATGATTGCATTACTCAGGTCGCTAATTTGTTCCTGGAGCAATTTTTCAAGGGTGTCCTGAGGCATCCCGATCTTTTTGAACGAACTATGAGCTACCACGACAGCATCCCAATCACCCGTTGCGATACGGGCAAACAAGCGCTCGCGGTTTTCCTTTTTGAAGTCTGACTTCTCAGCAACCAGGACGTTGGCGTCTGGGTAGAGTGAGTAGATAGCGTCTTTCCATTGCAGTAACAGATGGTTGGGCACAACAAGCATCGGCTTGTTCAGAAGGCCCATACGCTTGCTTTCCATGACGGTCCCAACGCACACCAGTGTCTTGCCGGCACCGACGACGTGATCGAACAAAGCCGTTCCGTCTTGAATGCCCCGCCAGATCCCATCTTTCTGATGAGGACGCAGCGTTATGTCGAGTGATGCACCAGGTAACTGGAGGTGAGAGCCGTTGTACCGCGATGGAATATTGGTATTGAACCTGTCGTTGTAAAGCCTGGCCAGCTCCACCCGCTGCTCTTTGTCCTCCCAGATCCAGTCAACAAACGCTTGGCGTAATTCATCCGCTTTCTGGTTCGCTGCGGCGGTTTGAGTTTCGTCTACCTGCATGATGGGTTGGCCGCGATCATCTTGGCCAACCTCGGTTTTGACTTGAATTGATCGGTTGGTCAGTACCGCTTCAATCAGTTTGTTTGCCGGATATGCTTCCGTACCCCAGGTAACGCGACACGTCGTGTTGTCACCCTGACCAATATCAGCAATCCACTTTCCGAGCGCTGCCTGGTAGCTAATGCGTCTCTGCACATCACCAAGCAGGTGAACAACGAATTTATCGACGACGGTATCAGGTACCCAGGTTGAGCCCAGCTGGACAGAGATGTCGACAGGATCGATGTCTGCAGGTTGGACCGGGCGCAAGGCGTCTACGTTATGCGAAAAGCGCGGGTCTTGCTCTGCTGCCTTGATAGCACCACGAAGCTTAGCCTTCACATTCCCTGTTAAATACTGGTCCGCTGTCTCCCAACGGTCCTTCCCAGGATTGAAATAAATCAAACCCCGAAGATCAGCAATGATGTCTTCTTCGGAACGTCCGCAAAGGCGAACCATGCGTTCCAGGTCAACACGGCCGACTTGGTTCATGGACACGACTAAGGCATCTGTCGCTGAATCGACGTGCCGAACTTCCTGACGAGGCGTCATCACGCGACGGCTGAAAATTGATGCCTTATCGGCTTTTGGAGGACGAGCGGCCACCTCATGCTTGCGAGCCATATCTGCTGATATGCCCCGGTCGTAGTTGCTTTCCAGCGCATTCAACAATGGATATTCAGGATCGTCGCACATGGCCAAACGGTTAGCCTGGCTGCTGATATGGCCATGTTTTCGAATGAACCGATCGTAAAGCGTGTTGAGTCGAGTCCGGTGCAGATCGAGGTCGCTATCAATGCCCTCGGATTGTTCTGCAGCCATCAAAGTCCGTAGGGCATTCCTGACCTCGATCATGCCTTTGATTCGGTCGCCTGCACGCTCGTTTTTGGGTGTGATCAGTTGATAATCAGTCTTGGCCAACTGATCAGGAAGGCGTCGAGCGATTAGGCCAGCCTCGGTGATGAAGTAGGAGCCGACTTTCAGATTCTCAGGCAGTACCAGTTCAGACTTAGCCTCGGCAGCGTCAACCGTTTCTGAAGACGGATTAGCTTTGTAAACGTCACGTGGTAATGCTACCAACCGAGCGGAGATCTCAGCGGCCAGATCCCGACCAGGCTCCCCGATCAAATCTGCTGTGTCTCGGTGCATGTTCCGTGAAATGACCATGCGACCGACCATCTGCCCCGGGTTTTCAATGAAATACTGGTTGATGGTGATGGGGGCACCTGTCTCACGATCTCGTATATCGCCGACATTTACCCATCGCTTGTCAGTTTCCTCACCAGGCATTGCTTTCTGGAAAAACACAATGTCGGTCGTGACTTCCGTCAGCGCATTCTCTTTGAAAGCAGTGTTTGGCAACCGAATTGCGCCAAGGAAGTGGGATTGTTCAGCGATGTGCTCACGAGCTCTGCCGTTCGCTGCATCCAAAAAGTAGCGACTGACGACTACCCCCATCACTCCACCTGGCTTGAGCTTGTCGAGGGATTTGGCGAGAAAGTAGTTGTGGATGGAGTACCCGCTCAGCTCGCGGTGATGGGGATCGTAGAGTGATTGCGAGCCGAAAGGAGGGTTGGCCACGCACGCGTCAAAATAACCGCTGGGAACTACAACATCCTGCAGGCCCCGGTTGAGATAGGAAGCTGTAGGGTAAAGGTGCTTGCCTATCTCGGCTGTCAGAGGATCGAGTTCCACTGCAGTAAACTGGCTTTCCTTCCTAAGCGCTTCGGGCATCAAGCCAATGAAGTTGCCAGTGCCGGCAGCTGGTTCGAAGATTTTACCGCCAGGGAATCCAAGCCGCTGAATGCCCTCATAAATCCCTCCAATGACAGCAGCAGAGGTGTAATGGGCATCTTGAGTCGAGCGACGGGCTTTCTCAAATTCATCTTGGCTGAGAAGCGCGCCCAGTTCCTGGTACTCCTGCTGCCAAGCCGGATTACGATGGTCGAACGCCTGAGGCAACCCACCCCATCCAACATATTTGACCAGTATTGCCTGTTCTGCTGGTACAGCTGCCCGCTTCTGCTCACGTAGTCTCTGCAGTAGCTGAATCGCCTCTACGTTGTTCCGAAACTTGGCTTTTGCCCCACCAATACCCAGCGAGTCCGCCGCAGTGATCGCGTAATCGGTTGGTGTTAAAGCTCTGTGTTCACTTCCTGCAGGGCCAGCACTTCGTGCTCCGTCAGGCCGGTTTTGTGCTCCGCTGGGAGGCTGTGCAGTGCTTCCAGTTCCAAGCGTTGTTGCTCCAACACTTTCCCCAGCAGAGTCAGTTCCCCCTCGCTCTCCAGTTGCCTCAACTGCGCGGGGCTGTTCAAGGCCCAACGATCCAGAATTTTCCAAGACTGTGGGCCGAACGACGGAGACTGACGAATTGCCTTTATTGTCTCCGAGCTCAGTTCCCGGCTTGCGATTTCCAACGGTTGGGTTTGATTTGTGATCATGCTGTGCTCCTTGGTCGTCATCGATGTCGAGACCGGCTTCGAGGGTCTCTATGGCGTCTACGGTTTCTTGAAAGGCGAAATCAAAGCCCAATTGGGCTTGATCGTGGGACGGCCTTTTCCTACGCATCGTATAGCACTCCGTCTAGTTCGTATCATAGTCATTATACGAAATGCGTAACAGAGTACAATTTTTACCGGCATTTGAGGATGACCGTCCGCGAATTCATTGAGATTCTAGGAGTTGTAAGAGGCGCCGTAGCAGCAGGTCGCAGCCACATATTCCGGGTGAAGATGTAGCTGCAGTCGCTGTCCAGCAATGACCTTTCGAGCAGGTTCTAGATCTTGAGAGAGCACAATCGCAAGGTAGGCAAACAAGAGCTCACGCATCCGATTATTTTTGCTGCTCATATGGCTGATCAACCCGAGTACTGGATGGTTGAGCGGATTGCCAACCAGTGATTCGCTTTCCGCTTGCAACTGGTCCATCAGGTAAGCCAAAAGCTCCGTGTGTTCATCAGCAAATTTTCGATCAGCGCGTTGCTGCCATTCAGTGAACTCCTCAACAACACCGCTGAGTTCTGCCCAGGTGACTGATTGGTTGGGTAGAGTTTGGATCGACATTCAGTATCCTCCTGAGAGTTTAGGATTGTTTTTCTGACGACCTGCCATCTCGTCAGCTGTTTCCCCGTGCAGCGTGTAGAAATCTTTATCCCGCCAGGCTGCGCACATTTCTACGGGAAGCCCGGTGACCGACGCCATAAAGACTTCGCAATCAGCATCGTTGAAGACGATCTTTGTGCCGTTGAGCTTGATGAAACCCGGATATGCCTTTTGGTCTGCCTCCACAACGTCTGCGGGAACCGCATCCGAGACAAGCCCAATGAGACTGATATACCTCCAGTGAGCATCATCCAAAGCTTTAAGCTGAAACGGAGTAGCTTTCGTTAATTTTGCAGCAAATTCGGCTGGTTTCATGGCTTGGCTCCTGATGGATTTACCGCGGTTTGATTTGGTTTGGGAGATTGGTACGAATGATGGGTGCGAGCGTGCGGTTGTAATCCGCCCGGATAGCCGCAAGCTCCGCGAGATCCCCCTCACCGGCTTGCCGGCGATTCATTTTGGATTGCACAAGATCAAGGGTCAGTTCGAAGGAGGATCGCTCGGCCTGCGTCCAGGCTCTCGACCGCTCAGTGTCCACATGTACTCGGCCTTGGACTGGGGTTTGCTGCCAACCACTCGCTGTACGTGTGTTGTCGTAGATGTCTGTGCCGCTTCGGTTCGTCACGTGCATTCGGTCGACCAAATTGGCGGTTTCCAGACGATCAACAGTGAGGGGCAGCCCTACAAAGGCCAGGTCGTGGTTGATTCGATTGGACCAACGCCCAAAGCCATTGGCCTCGTGCTGCAACTCGTACCGATGGTGAATGCTTAGACGGCTCACCAGGTCATTAACGGCCAACACACGAGCATCGATCCGGTACCCTGCTGATTGCAGCTTGCTGCAGAGCTTGGCCAGGCTGTCTGGATCGCGCATCGTTCCATCTATGACCAGGTTCCTGCGCTCTTTAATGGCCAGGTTTGTGAGTTTCACAGCCCAGCCTGCAGCATCACGATGAGTAAGATCCGCTGCGTCACGGTCGTTTTCACGCATCAGCTTGAGTAGGTGGGGGTGATACTTGCGCAGCTCGTCAGCGTCAATCTTGATTGAATTGCCACCCAGTTCAGTCGTTGCATAACTGCTGAGGGCCGCTTTCCCCGCCCCGGGTTGCCCCCCGAGGATGATTGCAACTGGTTGCTGCACCGGTTTGCTGAGCATCAAAGCGTGCTGGGCAATGTCTTCAAAAATAAGCTGATGCTCTTCGGCCTCAAGCCTGAACTGTGATTGATCGTCTTTAGGGAAAGTCTGCTGATGCCTTTCGCCGGATCTGATGCCATTAGCCACGGCGAGAGCCTCGACACGAAGCTCATGAATGGAAAGGGACTTGTCGTCAACAAGGCCCGTGGCCTTGAGTACCTGCTGCAACGCTGCACGGGTCCTGTCCCAGGCCTTTCCTAAAAACGTCCGCTCTTCTTCCGCCACGAACGCGAAGACTTCTTCTGCACGGTGCAGCTCGCTTCTATCGTGGTAGTTATTATCAACCTCTGCCCAAATATGGCTCAGCGTTGGTTCATTGCGCGTTTCAAGAACGCGATCCAGGAGCGCCCTCTTTTCTTCGGGATTGAAGGTGTTGAGCCCATAATGCCCGAGGAGCTCGTGGCGCAAGGTTCTGAGGACGGCCCCTTCGTCACCCATATTGGAAGCGACAATGGTGAAGATGGCGTTTTTTGGGTGGTAGGCACCGTCGATTCGGACTCCGGTTTTTTCTCGGGATAATTCTGGTCCATAAATGTCCTCCTGCTTCGCAACGACGATAGCTCTCAGTTGAATATTTCCATTGTAGTTGTCCAAAAAGCGATCAACCACGTGTTGCACCAGTTCAACGCTTAAACCCCTGCTCTGATCGTCCATGGTCAGTCCCTTAAATCTTAGCCCGTACCTGGGCGCCGTAGTTCGCGATTACACGACGTATGGTGTCGACGTCATCTATGGATATTTTGCTACGCTCCAGCACGAGCTCAGCCTGCTCCTGACGCAATTTTGAGAGAACCACAAGGTCAGGCTCAGCCTTAGACCTCTCCTCGTGGATTGCTTGTGATCGTGCCGCGAGTGCGTTCCCGATGGTTTCCATCGCGCATTCGTATTCTGCAACCTGCTGGCTGGTCAATGGACCTGGCATCAGAGAGCCCTCATGCTGTCGTTTGAAAGTTTGGTAAAGCAGAGCAATCCCTGCTGCAAGAAACAGTGCTGCATGAACCAGCTCGCCCGGGACGTCGAACCCGTGGTGAACTGCAAGCACTGCGTAAGAAAGCCCAATGATCGAGCTGCCAATCGCCACGCAGGTACGCCAAATCCGCTGCTTAAGCATCAGCATCGCCCTGCTTATCTTTGACCAAGGTTAGGGTATAGGCTTCATTCATCACCGCCATCAGATTTTCGGCAGTTTCAGGACTCTGGCAACGGAACAGCACAAGAGCGCCGAGAATCTTCATAGCCCGGTCGATGTGAGCCGGAACAACAAGGTCGAGTGGTTCGATGTTGTAAATGTTCGCAAAGGCCACCCCTTCCGTTCCTGTGATGCTTAGGGAGGCGCTGATTTATTCGATTTTTCGTCCCTGCAACGCTCTGGAGGCCTTGATTTATCTGGGGGCAACAGCTGGGTTTTAGAATAAATCAGCGTCTCCTTAGCGTTCTGTCAATGGACGCCGAGACAGCGGGTGGTAATGAAGCTTTGTTCTCATCATCGACCATCATCAACGACACAATGAAGGGTACTCTTTGACCTTTACCATTCGCGGCGTAATACGCAGGGACAAACTTCATCTGATCTTCGTTGAACATTATTTTTTCTCCCAACGGTTCACATCAAGCGCGAGGAATGGATCTTTCATGCCGCTTTGTTCATCAAGCGAACCGAATGCCGCAATGTTCTTGGCGCGCTCTTTAAGCCAGCTATCAAATATTGATTGGGCTTGTGAGTCAGTAACCTTTACGAGCTTTCCATTTTTAGAGAAGAAAACCGGCATCCTGAATGTTTTGCTGTTGTCGACCGAAATTGCAACCTCAAACCAGGTGTTTTGGCCATCAGCGACTTTGAAAAATTCAGCGTGCATTCCCTGAATCAGCAGCCGTTGCACGCCTTCCTGCTCATGCTGATTTTTCGACTGATCGCACCCAGCAACAAGGATTGCAAGCAACAGAGGTAACAAACGTATAAACATGTATTGCTCCTTTCTTTCTCACCAACCAGGCGGTGAGTTTGGGTGCGTGATCGAGGCATCAAGTATCGGCGATGACTCAGGGCTCAATCCCCAGGCGTAATATCCAAGCCCAGAGAAATAGTAAACGGGAGTATTATTGATAGTTCCAATAACCTCTGCGTAGTCTTCAAAAGCATTCATGACGTCCGACATTCGGAGATCGGGACTGCCGAATGACGTGCGCAAAACCTCTTCAGGGCTTGCTGTGAGTCCAGATCCTGCCGTTCCACCCATAACTGACAAGACCCGCAGCCGTGTCCATTCCAGACTGGGCATTCGTTTCATATGGCCAAGGACAAATGCTCTGAACTCATCCAGAAAAGGTGCCAAGCTGAGGTCGTGCGCAATAGCATTCTCAATCTGAGGCACGGTCAGCTCCCCCTCTTTTCAAACTCAAACTCAACCTTCCAAGCTTCACGGTTGAGCTTGAGTTTTGCGGAAAAAGCACTTTTGTTTTTGGGACTGACAAAACCGCTGAGTTTTTCAGTAATTCCATCTGTGAGGAGTGCTTTGAGTTCAGCATCATTCAAAGCCCTGCCTAACAACTCAGAAAACATTTTGAATTTGCACGATGGACATTCAAGTGTCTTCCCTGTGGCTTCAAGAATGCCCGGGCATCGAGGGCAGCTAAGCGGGGCGAGTAAGATTTGCTCCTTGGAGGATGTCTCGCTCTTGGATGTACTAGTACCAGAATTTTCAAAGAGAGGCTTGGTCTTGCCCGTGGTACGATCTAATGAAAGGCGTGCAGAAAATTTCGTTTTTTTCTCACGGCCAATTAAGTTCTGAAGTAATCGTGTCTCACCCTTCTTAAGGAAGGTCTGAAAAAGCCTTTTCTTCAAAAGTCGAAGCCAGTAAATACAGGCGCTCCAGCCCGGTTCCTCTCCAAAAAAATGGGCTTTTTCAGAGGATACTTAAGTAATGCTTCAATATCTTTTGCTCCAAGCAGCTTGCCGAACGCTTCATGCCAGAGGACAAATTTGCATTGGCTGCAAGTAGTTCGTTTCCCTTTATTCTGTAGCTCGCCAGAGCAATTCGGGCAAGGAATTTGCTCCCCTGGTGAAGGTGGAAGATCTGCCATTTCAGCGACTTTAGCCACCTCAACAACTTCCCTAAGGAGGCGCTGATTTATTCGATTTTTCGTCCCTGCAACGCTCTGGAGGCCTTGATTTATCTGGGGGCAACAGCTGGGTTTTAGAATAAATCAGCGTCTCCCTAAGAGGGTGTAGACAAAATCATGTAGTGAGTCGGCGCGCGAGTATTCGAGCCTCGGCCAACCAAACCCATGCCTCGCTTACCGCAAAAAGGCGATCATGATGCATGATCAGTCGCCGAGCTCTCTCATTCCAGGCATGAGTTCGCTCCACTACCCATCGCTTGGGCATGACCACAAATCCAGTCTGAACAGGCTCCACGGAAAATAGATCGCCTTGTTCAGAGTGCCATTGCCCTGTTCTTCTGTTATTCGGGCCACGGATCACTTGAACATCGATAGCGTGCAGTTGATGGGTGCGCTGTGCCCATTTTCCTGCGTACGCACTATCAACAAAAAGCGTGCTCAGTGACGGATATTTTTCCTTCGAGTACGCCACCGCATCATCCGCCGCGTCACGATCCTGCACGCTTGCAGCACTGATACTGACAGCCAGCAGCAGGCCCAATGTATCGACAATCAGACTTCGTTTACGCCCCTTCACTTTTTTGCCTGCGTCGTAGCCGCTGTCACCGCCTTGAGGAGAACTGCGGGTCGACTGTGAATCCAGGATCGCTGCTGACGGGCTGTCAGCGCGTTCTTCCCGCTCACGCCATTGAGCTCGCAAGCGATCATGCATTTGCTCGAACTTGCCTTGAGCGCTCCACCGGCGGAACGTTTTGTAGACATTGTCCCAATGAGGAAAATCGCGGGGTAGCATTCGCCATGAGCACCCCGTGCGTACGACATAGCAACAGGCTTCCAGCAACGTGCGCCGAGAGTGAAGCGGTGGCACTCCTCGTCCGCCCTGGCTTTCAAACAGGTCGGCGACCAGTGCCCACTCGGTATCTGTCAAGCAACTCGGATATAGCTGCTCCGGCAGTTGGCGGCGGTGGGTTTCATTGTAGCCATAGGCTTTATTAGGTTCAGGTGACTGAAAACTTCCCTTGGCCCGCTGCTTTACACGCGTAATCCCTGCCATTTTCAACGCTTTTGCAAAGGTGTCGGGATGCGCAGTGATACCGGTTTCGGCGAAGAATACGAGCGCCAATTCGGCCTGGCTGGAATAGGGCTGTGCATGAGCGAGTTTCACCAGCACGGGATAGTGCTCGGCGGCAATCGAGCGAGGACGTCCGGTTTTAGGCATGGCTTGAGGGCTATTCAGACAAGGGAGTGAAAGTTTAATTTATTTTGTCTACACCCTCTAAGGAGACGCTGAACAATTAACCCGTTCGCACCGTCCCCATTTCCAAGCCGGTTTTTTTCAACCTGCCGGCCTTATTTTACGTTTCTCGAGCAGATTTCTGCCCTCATTTTGCTGAAAGGCGGGCCAGTCCCGCCTTTCAGACGGATTTATCCTGCCGTCTGTTGTAAATACCGCTTGGCCAGCATCAGATTGGCCAACCCAAACAAACTGAACAACTGCGCTGTATTCTTTTCCAGCCCACGGTAGCGAACCTTGCGATGATTGAAGCGCACCTTGATTACCTGGAAGGGGTGCTCGACCTTGGCACGCAGTTGCGCCTTGATGCATAGGAATTTCAAAATGCCTATGCATCAAGCTGACGCTTGGAAGGAGGCGTCATGCCTTCATAGCGATGTGTAGGAAGACGCTGATGCGTTACTTATGCAGTGAAAATCCCTATAAATCAGCGTTAATGCAGGTTATTTCACCGCGAAGCCTAGGTGCGGACGCACCTTCCCCCTGTCAGGGCTTCACGTACCTCATCTGCGCGATCGCCTGAGCGTTGAGGACCAGTCCCTGTACCGTCAGCCCGCTGATTGCCGCCGTGTATACCATCCGCGCGCCACACAGCACGCAACGGAACGGATCGACGTTTAGAAAGGCTTTGGCCATCTGCACAAAATACAGCTTCGGTGTCGGTCCTGGCGTCGCCATCTTCAATGCTTCATACACCTTCGGCAGGTATTTCCCACACACCCGATTGGCCAGAAAACCAAAATACCGGATCATCCGGAAATGCTTTTCCGGGATGTGCTGCACCACCCGGCGCAGCATGTCGGCCTGGCTCAGCGTTTCCTGCTGATAGGTCTGTGTGCGGTGATCCAGGTAGGTGAAGCTCAACGTGGCCCCGTTGGTGTAATGCGCCAGACGACTGCCCGAGATCGGCGGTTTTTTCAGGTAGCGGCCCAGGTAATTGACGGTCTTTCGGCCGTTTTCCGTCTTCTTCGACAAGTGGATGTGCCAGTGCTGGCCGCCAGCGGTCAGTATCAGACGGTGCCAGTCGTTTTCACAGTGGATGTGGGCCAGCGGCGGCGGCATCGTCAGTTGCGAAAGCGGCTGTCCCAGCAGGTAATCGCGCACCAGCCACATCCAGCGCCGCCGCAGGGCCTCTTTGTGGAACGACAGATTTTTCCAGACGCCCTGCTCATCCAGGCCGCCCGCGGTCACCGACAGGTGGACGTGGGGATGCCAGTTGAGCCGCCGTCCATAGGTGTGCAGCGCCCCGAAAATCCCGACGCGCAAACCGCGCCGCTTGGCGGTGTAGATCAGGTTATCGGCCGCCAGACGAAACAGCGCATCAAGCAGCCAGCGGTTGTAGAAGAACAGGGACCACAGCGTGTCGGGCAGCGTGAACACCAGATGCTGCCAGGGGCAGTCGGGCAGACGGTTGTTTTGCACGGCGATCCACTGGTCGGTGGCCTTTTTGCCGCAGGAAGGACAGGCCCGGCAATGGCAGGTGTTGCACAGGTATTTGACGTGCGGGCAGCTGTCGTTGCCGCAGGTGTAGTGTTTGACGCCCAGTATCGAGGTGCCGCAGGCGAGCATTTTGCTGATCGACTCCACTTCGATTTGGCGCAGACCGCCGGCCTCCAGCAAATCTGCCCAGCAGCCGTTGGCCGTGAAGAGGTTTTTGAGCGGTCGAGGTTTGTAAGCAGGCGGTGCAGAGGCCACGTCAGCAGGGCGGCTCCTCATCGTGGTGAATGACGGCGGTGATGGCGAATCCGCCTGGCCCTTCTCTCATCGAAACGCTTACGCAAGAAGCGTCGGGAAACATGTCGTTCAGATACGTTGTCTGGCAGCAACTACAAAGATCGACATCACCCAAAGGATCGATATCGAAGAAAAAGTCGGTATCGGGAACGAAGGTGGTATGCCCGGCGCGTTGGAGACGGGTCTGCTTTGCCTTGGCTTTTGCCCGGCTCGCCCGTTTACGTTTTTTGGTCTCTGACGCCATGTGTAAGCCTGTGCTGAGGAGGGATCGACTCGATTTCGGCTATGATAACCGATTTCAAAATCCCACAATTTGCAGCCGCAGGCTGCCCAGTTCGCATATTCAATTTTGCGCTTGACCCGATACAGCACGCTGCCTTCGCCGTGCTGCTTGTAACTGCTTGGCCGTTCTGCAATCGACCAGATAACGTCCCGTTCAGCATGCTCCGGTCGCTTGGCCGCACCGGTGTATCCAGCGTCACCCGAAACATAGGTTTCGTCACCGTGAAGCAACTGGCCAACCTGGGTGACATCCGCCACGTTAGCGGCCGTCCCTACTACGCTGTGCACCAGCCCCGACGTGGCGTCTACACCAATGTGGGCCTTCATCCCAAAGTGCCATTGATTGCCTTTCCTGGCCTGATGCATCTCAGGATCACGCTTGCCTTCTCGGTTCTTGACCGAGGGCGGCGCGGCGATCAGAGTAGCGTCGACGATAGTGCCTTCCTTGAGCAGCAGCCCCCGGCTGGCCAGATGCTGGTTAATCGTTTCAAACAGCAGCCGGGTTAGCTGATGGACTTCCAGCAAGCGGCGAAAACGCAGCAAGGTGGTGGCATCCGGTGCAGACTCGCGACCCAGGTCGATACCCATAAAACCGCGGATGGCCTGGCTGTCGTAGACGGCATCTTCGCAACCTTCATCGGAGAAACCGAAACACTGCTGCACGACGTACATGCGCAACATGCGCGACACCCCTATCGCAGGGCGTCCGCGCTTGCCTGCGGTGTTGCTATAAAACGGCGCCACTTGCGCCTCCAGCAGGGCCCAGGGCACCAACTGTTCAAGGTCAGCCAGGAAGCGATCTCGGCGAGTCTGCTTTTTCTTGCCGGTATATTCGAGTTCGGAGAAGGTCTTCTGCACGCGCGTAACGCTCACGGAGAGGGAGGCTGTTGAAGGAACTTAGTGTGCCAAGGGTGGGGACAGTTGGCTATTTTTGCAGCGCCTCCCTAACGAATCGTTCTGCATATTCCATGAACTCGGAATGGGTGAGTGTGCCACTGGCGACCTTATCCAGTGACTGTTTGAAATAACCGGCCTGTGCGGGGTCTTTCACCTTCATAGGAAGAGCATCGATCAGGTTTCTGGCCTGCGCACTCGTCATGAGTTTTTTCTTGCCTTTCGGTGCAGGTACGAAAAGCTCTCGCTTTTTCATATCCGCAATAATCCCAGCACGGGTGGAGGTTGTCCCGATGCCCTCACCTTCTTTGAGGAGTTTACGAAGCTCCGGATCGACTACATACCTGTGCAGGTTCTTCATCGCATCAAGCAGCATGTTGTCGTCAAATCGCGGTGGTGGCGTAGTCATTTGGTCGACCATGCTGCAGGACAGGCACGAGACGCTATCCCCCTCACTCAGCGCTGGCAGAGTCAGCGAAGGAAGGTTGTCCTCTTCCAGCTCTATACCATCCAATGGCGGTGGTTCTTGATAGATCGTTTTCCAACCCATGTGTACGGGCGTGGTACCACTGGCCGTAAAAGCCTCACCATCAATATCTACTTGCAGCGTTGCGGCCTGATATTTGTAATCGCTGGCAAACTGAGCCAGGTATGCCCGAACAACCAGGTCGTAAACGTTTCTTTCTCGTTCCGTCCACTCGGACAGGTTCACCGTTTTTTCGGGAATGGAAGGCACTATGCCGTGGTGCGGAGTTGGCTCCCCGGTCGGTGTGCGAACTTTCGCGTCATCGAATGCAGCTGATTTGTGTGAGTGGTTTAGTAGGTCAGCAATCTGTGTCAGGTCAGGACGAATTTGCAGCACTGCCGCTATCACTGCAGGCGCTTCATCGTGATGGGCTCCTGAAAGGTGCCTGACATCTGTTCTTGGATAGGTCATGACTTTGTACGTGTCGTACAGCTTCTGAGCCGCTTCCATGACTTCCTGAGCGGAATAGTCATACCGGCTGAAACCTTCCATCTGCAGCTCGTTCATGGAAAGAGGTAATGGAGGTTTCTTGCTCTTATCGACTACAGCGCTTTCTGTAACAGAACCTGTCCGGCCTTTGACCTTTTCTGCAATGGCCTTGGCGACTTGAGTGTCGACCACACGCCCATTATCATCCAGGCCGGGTTGATCGGCCCGCGGTTTCCACCGAGCCTGAAAGTCCGGACCTTCGGTTGGTTTTAGTTGTACGGTGACTGCTTGATAGGCGTGAGGCTTGAATTCCTCGATCAGCCTGTCGCGCTCCCTGGCTATATAGAGTAGAGGCGTTTGTACACTCCCAACGGGTAGCAAACCCTGCTGTCCTACCTCACGGCCGCGCAAGGTCATCGCTCTCGTGCCATTCATACCCAGCAACCAGTCGTAGCGACTGCGAGCAAGGCCCCAGCGCCGCCACCCGGTGAACTGGGGTTCTGTGTTATCGCGAATGTTGGCAAGTGACTCTTTAATTTTTGTAGAGTTGTAGTCGTTGATCAGCACCCGCCTTACAGGCTTCTTGAATTGGAAGTACTCGAGGGCTTCATCAACAAGGCACTGACCCTCCTCGTCGGAATCGCCAAGGTGGTGAACAACGTCACACCACTGCAACAATTCTTTAAGCTTTGCGATACGAGCCTTCTTTCGTGGATCTGGCAAAAGCTTCCATGCCCGAGCTCCAGGGATAATAGGTAGATCAGCCATCCGCCAAACCTTTTTCTTGCTGGCTGTCAAAGGCAGGTCGTCAGGAAGGTAGTGGTCGGGTGGAGCTTGTTGAAAGGCGTGGCCATCGAGCCAGATAAACCACTGCTCACCTCTGCGTGCCCAGCCTGGCCCCTGATCTTCGGTGCGGCCCGGAATGGCCGAATAAATACCCTGAGAAAGCTGGGATTCCTTCTCGGCAATCCACAAAACCTTTTCCATTAAAAACTCCTTCCTGTACGAGGCTGAAATCAGCGTTTTTGCGGATCTGCATAAGGCTGATTCAACTTGCCTTGATTCCGTAGAATGGCTACCATACGGAAAATTATAACCCATTGCTAGGGATCGAGAAAGGACGAAACGATGATTCCATTACCAGTGGCTGAGCCGCCTGTACCGGTTTGTTTGGTCGAAGCGGCGCGAGATTACAGTTTGCCCCTCAGGGGAATGATCGCGCTTTGGATAACCGAGGGCGGCAGTACAGGGACTTTGAGCCCGAACAAAAATGGCACAGTCGACCACGGTCCTTTCCAGATCAACACCGTGTGGGCTCAGAAATTAGAGCGAGAATTTGGCGTATCGCCCCAAATGATTACGACGAACTTCTGCTGGTCCGCTCGCGCCGCTGCATACATTTTGCGCTACGAGATCAACCAGGCGAATGGCAGCTTTTGGGATGGGGTTGGGCATTACCACTCCAGGACTCCGAAGTACAAATACCCGTACATCCAGCGTGTTTACAACAATTTGCTCAAGTTCTAGGAGGGCTCATGGCTAGACACGGACAAAATCAATCAGACGGAATGGGAATGGTATGGCTAGTCCTGATTGGCTTGATCGCATTTTTCGGATGGATGTTTTGGCATCGCTGGCACGGCACCATTAGCTACTGGTCGCTCAAGTGGGTTTGGTACCAGCTTGCTGTATTCGATTGGCCATTTATGCCTGAGGTGATTCGCGAGTGGCGCGCTCAAGCTGCGGGTATGGCAATGTATCCATCAAGGGTTACTTTCCCCGAGCTTTTGAGCATTCTCAATAAAGCTGGTTATTTTTACATTCCCATACCGCTTATGTTCATCGCGAGGGGCTTTCTTGCAGCTCACCGGCACCCGATGAACAAAACGCGCAGGAAGGTCACGGTTGAAACCCTGCCTTGGATCATGTCCAAGCACTCCCCCGCCATCATTCCTTCCCTGTACTACGGCAACCCTCAAACTCTGCTGCTAAACGATGATCCGGTCGAGCATCGCAGCGCTGTGCATCCCGAGGAATGGACGCTTGAGCAAGGACTGATTGTAAATCACAAGTTAGATCGTGAACGCTGCGGACAACTCCTGATCGAGTTCCTAGGCAAGCCTGTCGCGACACTCAACGAATTGAGTCCGACCGAGCGTGCAATGTTCGCAGTGTTCGGCGCTCGCCTCCTCTCGGACGGAAAAGACATCCGCGTAGCCCAGCAGCTCCTGGACGACCTCAACCGCTCTTGTCACACAGGTACGTTTGAAGGGAAAAAAGGGTACCCGGAACTCGGTTTAACTGACGCAGCATTCAAAAAATACTCAGCCCATCCTGACGCTCAGGCTTGGCTCCTCAAACACCCCTACCCCCGAACGATGCTGTTCGCCATGCACAAGGCTGCATCCAAAAGCGGCAAGTTGCCTTCTTCCCAGTTTCGCTGGTTGAAAGGGATGGATCGTAACCTTTTCTATGCCTTGAACATCGGTCTGCGCAAAGCCCCATATCTCGAACAAGGTGCAGTTTTCACTCAGATGCAGTGGGAAGAGTTCGCGGAAAACGTGGGTTATCGCCTTACTGAGCCATTCGTTGAAGACGCGATTGATGGCGTCGAAAAATATCTCGCCAAACTAGGTTTGGTCACCCGACAAGGAGAAACACTATGAAAAATCGCGACAGAATTCGCCAGTACGATTCGTCTCTCCATGTCCACTTTGGATCTACCGGCGAGCGGCGTGCTGTTACGGCACTTTCGTTGAACGACAGTCTCCAGGTTCGCCAAGATGGAAAACGTCTGCTCTGGTCCAACTCTGCACAGGGGGAAAATCATGAGTGCTTGCTTGAAGAGTTCGGATCCGAAGCTCTGGCTGGTAATGCTTTTGAAGCAATGCAACATGCGCTGGACCGCTTCTCACGGCGCCGTGTGATATTCAGCCGTGTGAAAGGTGCCGTTAAGTGGGGCTTACTACCAGCGTTCGGCCTGATCTTTGCCCTTGGTTTGAACATGTACGCGGCCCGAATGACCGGCATTACCTCGCAAGCTGCACCTGGACCATCGGGCCAGGTGAATGAGCAGCCTGCTTTCAACCCAGTTGCAATTCAGCCTGGCTTTGCACCGCCGCAACAGCCTCAGAATCTGCAGCTAGGGAGGCGCTGATTTATTCGATTTTTCGTCCCTGCAACGCTCTGGAGGCCTTGATTTATCTGGGGGCAACAGCTGGGTTTTAGAATAAATCAGCGTCTCCCTAGGTAACATCCCCGGGCTTCCACCAGCTGCTGACCCATCAATCGTCAAGCAAGCCATCAATGCAGGCACCAGGGCTGGTAAGTACGCTGTACAGCTCTCTCAGGGGGGTAAAGGGACTGTCTATGTGTTCTCTGACCCGTCTTGCCCACATTGCCGAAATTTTGAACCTGAACTTGAAAAGCTCGCTGCTGACTACACCATCCAGCTTTTTCCGGTATCAGTGATCGGCGGGCCTGAGTCCAGCACTGCGATTTCCCAAATGCTTTGCGCTAAACCTGAAGACCGTGCCAACTACTGGAAAAAAATCGTCAAGGGTGATCGCCTCGACGCACCAACTTGCCCCGAAGGCGAAGCGGCCGTATCGGCCAATGACCAGATATTCCGCAAGCTGAATTTCTTGGGCACTCCCACAGTGGTGAACACCAGCGGCGAACAAACCCCGCTGACCCTTCCGAATACCGCCCGCGCCATTTCGCAGTGGCTGGATCAAACAAAGGCGCAGTGAGGATATTCATGGGTAAGTACATCCGGTACACCGATGAATTCCTTGCCCGTGTGCGTGAGGACGCAGACCTGGTGGGGATCATAGGAAGAGACATCACCCTCAAAAAGGCAGGCAAGGCATTTAAGGCGTGCTGCCCTTTTCACGCAGAGAAAACACCCTCTTTTGAGGTATCACCTGAGCGGAACACATACAAGTGTTATGGGTGCCCCGCACAAGGCGATGCGATCAAGTGGATGATGGAGTTTCACAAACTGCCCTTTCCAGAAGCAGTTGCAGCTGTGGCGTCGGATTCAGGAATTTCGGTTCCTGAATCACAGGTTGACGACTCAGCCGAATCGCAAAAGCGCCGAAGTCGCTTAGCGTCTTTAAGCAAAGCCCTGCAAGACGCGTCGCGCTTATATGTCAACGCCAACTAAAAAGTGACCCCCTTCCGTGCTAAATCGCCAACTTAGTTTTGACCACCCTCGGGTTCATATTTTCGAGCCGGTTCGGCCCGAGAAGAGTTGGTTCCTGCTTTGCGCTTGTCCTTGAGTCGATAGCTTTCACCTGTCATCTGCACGATATGGGCATGATGTAACAGCCTGTCCAGCATGGCCGCTGTCAGTGTTTGATCATCCGCAAAGGTTCCGGCCCACTGGGTAAACGGCAAGTTACTCGTGAGGATCAGGCTGCCTTGCTCGTAGCGCTTGGCGACAACATTGAAGAACAGGTTGGCTTCATCACGACCAAACGGCAGGTAACCGATTTCATCGATGACCAACAACCCGGGGGCCATCACCACACGACTGAAGTATTCCTTGAGCCGTTCCTGGCGGTGCGCAGCGGTCAGTTGCAGCATCAAGTCAGCCGCAGTGACGAAGCGGGTTTTGATACCGGCCATCACCGCCCGGTAGGCCAGCGCGATGGCCAGGTGGCTCTTGCCTACACCACTAGGCCCCAGGAACACGATGTTCTCGGCACGTCCAACAAAACTCAGTGCTGCCAGCTCCTGGAGCTGTGCCCGAGGGACGCCGGTGGCAAACGCGAAGTCGTATTGCTCCAGCGTTTTCACGGCGGGCAGCGCGGCAGTTTTCAGCAGGGCCTGTCGAGAGCGTTCACTTCGGGCATCGGTCTCGGCAACCAGCAGCTTTTCGAGGAAGTCGGCAAAGCTGTCTTCGCCGCTTGCTGCTTGTTGGGCCAGGTGCGGCCAGTCCACCCCGACGCGCTCAAGCTTTAGCCCCTTGCATAGTTCTGTCAGGCGAGCATGTTGAAGGTTCATGCTCTCACCTCCAGCAGTTGCTCATAAACCGACAGCGGATGCTGCAAGCTCTCGTACGGCAGGACCCGCCCCAGGCGTAGGCCTGGGGCGGGTTGTGGGCGCAGGCTCTGTGTTGGCAGTGGTAATAGTACCTGCTGCTCTTGGGCCAGACGTACCGCCGGTTGAACACCCGTCGTGCCGTGAATCCGCTGATGAGCGACTTCGTCGAGCCATTGGCCGATATGTGCGTTGGCCGTCACCACATCCAGCGTCAGACCCGCACTCTTGAGCGTAGCGGCCAACGGGGTAATGAAACTGCCCTTCAGATACCCGTTGAAGCGCTCAACCTTACCCTTGGTCTGGGCACGGTAAGGGCGGCAGACCTTGGGAATAAAACCAAACTCATCGGCCAGCGCAGCCAATCGGGGATGCCAACGATGCTGGCCCTCCCCAAAAGCATCTCGCTCGGTGATGATGGTTCCGGCGTTATCAAACAATGCCTGCTCGGGCACGCCGCCAAAGTAAGCGAACGCCTCCCGAAGCCCTGTCAGCCAGGCTTCGCTGTCCTCTCGCTCGGAGAAACGGACAAAGCTTGCTCGACTAAAACCAAGTGTCGCCACGAACGCCTTAAGCGGCTGACGGCCTCGTCGAATGGTGGTGAAGTCCACCTGCATCTGCTTACCGGGCAGAGTCTCGAAACGTACCACCGGCTCTTCTGCCTTACGTTTGAAGGGGCGAATATAAGCCTTCAGACGACTGACGCCGCCGCTGTACCCCAATGCCGTGATCTCACGCAGCAGGACGGTCGCCGGAATCCAGTGCGGGCGCGCCGCCTCAATACGCTCGTGCAGGTAGTCCTTGAAGGGGTCGATTTTGCACGGACGTGCGGGTCTCACCTTGTCATTGGGTAGCGACCGGGCCTTTCGCAGGTACTTGCGCACGGTGTTACGCGAAATACCCAGCTCACGGGCGATGAATTTGATGCCATGGCCCTGACGGGCCAACACTTTAATTTCCACAGACTGCTCCTGGGTCAACATATTGGCAGCTCAAAGCCGCCAGTTTTACCCAGGGGGGTCAATTCTAGGTTGGCGTTAGGGGGTCATTTTTACAGTGGCGGTGACACTTATACGCGGGTGGGATCGAACGCAGTCCCACAGGTCTCCAGTACCTCACAACCACCCGCAGGCTTTCGCAAGAAACAATTTCTTCCTACCAGTTGGGTACCGTCGCGACCGGCGTCGTTGAACTGTTGGCTAAGCGTCACGATCCAGAAACACTCATTGAGTGCGGGCTGGCCATTCGTGCGGAGGACGGTCGTCTATTTGACCGCTTTCGCAACCGGATAATGATACCGATCTACAACGAAAGCGGTGCTTTGATCGGGTTTGCAGGACGTTCTATGATCGAAAAGCCCGACCGAACACCCAAGTATCTGAATTCGCCTGAAACTGAGCTTTTTCATAAAGGCAACGAGTTGTATGCGATCAACGTCGCCAAGGCGGCAATTCGTAGCGATCGGCACGCTATCGTCGTTGAAGGTTATTTCGATGTGCTCACGGCTCACCAGGCCGGTGACTGCAGAGTGGTCGCCCCCATGGGGACCGCCCTTACAAACACTCAGGCAAGACGGCTATTCAGCCATGCCGACACCGTGACATTTGCCTTCGATGGGGATAAGCCCGGCCGATCTGCTGCGTTACGAGCCTCTGCCGTTGTTTTAGAGGAAATCCGCGACGGTAAAACTGCCCAGTTCCTTTTTCTACCCGAGGGCAGCGACCCTGATCAGCTGATCGCTTCGCATGGGCTTGATGCATGGAACGATGCACTAGCTACCGCATATCCATTGAGCAGGTTTTTGACCGACTACGTGAAGCACGGCTTGGATATGGACGTACCAGAATCGCAGGTCCGCGCTGCTGAAAAGGCACGCAAAATACTCACCCGCGTACGTGAGGCAACCCTCTACAAACAAGCTCTTACCGCTCAGTTCGAAAGAACCATCGGTATGGCGTTGCCCGCTTAGGAGATCACTAAATGTCTCTCGACTCACAGCACGAGATCAAGCCTGGTCGCATATCAAGGGACGTGCGCAGCTCTTGGACCAGGTTCAATGTCGCACTGTTTCGCCCGAACAACTTCAAGCTTGCACTTTTAGCCATAGCTGGCCTGCTGTTCTATCAGCCAGTCTTGTGGCCGGTCTGGATCCTCTTCTTGTCCATGCTAATCATGGCTTTCAAGGACCAGAAATTTCGCATGCCTCTCCGCATGCCAAAAGACATTGGCGGATTGGATCGAACGGATTATTACGAGGAGTTGGTAGAGGAAAACTACCTTTGGGGCTTGTTCACAAAGTCGAGGCTTTTTCGCAGGCTCTTGGCTGCTGGGGGCATCATGTACCTCGGCTTTCTCCGTACGCCGAATATGGACGGAATTGCAGCGAGCCCAGACGAAGGCCGGGAGCTTTGGCTCAACAACTCTGATTGTCGTACTCATCTGTTTTTGCCAGGCACCACGGGCTCGGGCAAAAGTGAAACCCTGATGGGCATGTACTACAACGCCATCTGCTGGGGGACTGGAGCCTCGTACGGGGACGGGAAGGCTGACTCTAATCTGGCCTTCTGTCTCTGGTCGCTAGCTCGCAGGCATGGCCGCGAGGACGATTTTCTCATCCTCAACTACCTAACAGGGGGTATGGATCCCTTCGAACACATGGTTGCCAGGGAGTCTGGTCTCCATGCAATGAATCAGCCTCAATCGAACTCCATGAACCCTTTCGGGGACGCTGCTGCTGACTTCCTCCTGCAGCTGATGGCTTCCTTGCTGCCTGTAGCCAGCGGTGACGGTGCTCAATGGCAGCAAAAAGCGCTCAACATGATCGATGCGCTGCTGCGTACGCTCTGCTACAAGCGCGCCAAAGGTGAACTTGAAATCTCCATAGGGGTGATCCGCCATTATCTGGCACTTCAAAACCTTGTCCAATTTTATATCGAGGGTCAGCAAGGCCTGATCCCCGAGCTGGCCTACCTGCCGATCAAAGCCTACTTTGAAACCGGCCTACCAGGTTTTAACCCACAACTCGCTGGTGATCCGTCGAAGTGGGATGCAGAGGTGTTCAACCAGCATGGTTATTTGACCGGCCAGTTTGCTCGCACTCTGTCGATGATGATGGACACGTACGGTCATATTTTTGCAGACAAATTCCCCGAAATTGACATGCTCGATGTCCTCCTCAACGACCGGCTGATCGCTGTAATGATCCCGACTCTTGAAAAATCTGCGTCCGAGGCAGCATCGCTGGGCAAGCTTTACATTTCTTCAATCCGGCTGATGATGGCCCAGAACCTTGGCTACCGCTTAGAAGGTACTCGGGCAGACGTCCTGGACACCAAGGCAACAAATGCCCCTAATCCATACCTGATCATCAGTGATGAGTTGGCCTACTACTTCGCCGCAGGCATCGCTGTAATGTTCGCTCAAGCGCGAAGCCTTGGCTTCATGATGGTGGCCGCCGTGCAGGATATTCAGGGCCTTAAACGAGGCGAGGCTGCCGACGAGGCACCATCCATGCTTGCCAACACCAAAGTGAAATGGGTGCTGGCCTTGGAAGACCCAGAGGACACGTACGATTACATTCGCAAAGCTGGTGGGGAGGCTTACTACAGCGTGCTCTCAGGTTACGACCAGAACACCGGTGGTGCCTACCAAGCGCAGGGTGCAGCGAACATCGAGCGACGAAACAAGATCGAGCTTGGCGAGCTGAAAAAACTGCAGGCCGGTGAGGGAATGCTAATTTTTAAGGAAGCTGTAATCCCAGCATCAAGCTTCTACATCCCCGACGATCACAAGAAAACCAGCAAACTTTCCGCCCGCATCAACCGGTTCCTGCAGGTCGAGCGGCCGGAATTTAGCCGATTGCCACAAAGTGCTGAGCGCATCAGTAAGCAGGATACCCACTCTGTCGACTACATCGCGGCCCAGCTTCGCCGGGTCGAGAAACCCTACTACCCAGCCCTCGATGACCCGATCCTCGATCAGGTTGTGGCAACTGCGCGGCACCTGGACAGCATTCAGCGTTTCGACGTGCCTGCTGAGCAGCGTGGCATCGCGTTATTCCAAGCGGCTAGAAAAGCGCTTCATGCAGCGGAAGCTCAAGGCCTTACTGGATATTTTCACCAACCGAAACCCGATCTTGAACCCGAGGAAATGCTCGGCGACGACGGGGAGGATTTTGAAATCCCAGAAGATGCATATGATTAATAAGGGGGCACGATGACAGCAATCAAGCTGGGCAACGACTTTTGGAAATACACGAAGGACCAGGTGGAACTTCCTATTTATTGGCGTCCTGATGCAGTGTCGAACCATCACGTCGGTGTTGCAGGAACCTCCGGAGCAGGCAAGACGCACTGGATCCGGGAGTTCGTCACCAACATGGATGAGCAGGTGGAAATCGACATCTTCGACTATCACGGTGACATCGAGATACCAGGTGCAGAAACTGTCCTTTTCAGCGAAGCGACACGCTATGGGTTTAACCCACTGGTGTTGAACACAGACCCTCACTACGGGGGCGTGCGCAGGGCTGTGAATGATGTGATTGAAGCTATGAACAGCACATCGCGAAAGCTTGGTGGCAACCAAGAAGGGGTTTTGCGCCACCTGCTCACCGACGCTTACGCAGCCCGCGGCATCTATGTGGATAAGCCACATACTTGGCAGCGTCGAGAAGCCTCCGATGACGAAATCAAAGACATCATCAAACACAAGCGCTGGGCAGATCTGAAAGCCGTCTATCCTACCCTCTCCGATGTTGTGCGGCTGGCCAAACGCAAGTTGCGTGCCCTCTGGATGGGGATAGACGACCAGGACGACGGCAAACAGGCCTTGAGCTGCTTTGAGGACTACTGCAGAACAATGGCTGCAATGAACAAGCGTCGGGCGGATTTGGCCAAGTCGCAAGGTCGTAATGGCGATGGGGATATTGAAGCCCTGGAGAAGCGTCTCGACACGTCGAAAATCAAGGCTACGGAGGCACACCAAACGTTCTTGAACAACCTGCAAACAGGGCGAGAATTCGATGACGCGATGAAGTACCACAGCAAGGATGTGATGCTAAGCGTCATTACTCGACTGGAAAACCTGATCGCGACCGGAATTTTCAATCCCAATCCGCCCCCTTTCGGCAACGCGCGGATTCGCCGGCACAACATCAAACCCCTTGCCCAGTCTGAGGATGAGTTGAAGATGTTTGTCAGGTTCCGGATGCGCGCAATAATCCGGGAGATGATGCAGCGTGGTGAATCCCACGGAAAACTGCGCAGGTTGATCGTCCTAGATGAGTCAAAGAAATTTAATGACGAAGACGCCTCAAACCCGATCAACGTGGTCGTTACAGAAATGCGTAAGTTTGGCCTGGCAATACTTCTGGCCGGTCAGTCCCCAGCGCATTTCAGCTCCGACTTCATCAAGAACGCCGGCACTCTGTTACTGCTCAACCTCGCGACTGCTGATTGGGACGAGGCTGCTCGTAAGCTGAAGATCGATATCAAAGACTTGAAATACCTACGTCCACAAACAAGCGGTGCGGTACGCATGCTTGAAAAAGGACAGATCGCAAATTTCCGCCAAATTCACTTTTAAACGAGCGAAATCGCCATGAACCCATTTGTGCTGAACCTGATCCGCTCTATTCGCCGCCTCAGCATGGCCGTGGCCACCGTTGTTATCTTTGGGGTCATTCTCTACGGAATGGTGTTGCAATTCAGTGGCAGAGAACTTGAGCGCGGAATGCTTGAGTTGAGCCTGAATTGCGCTTTTGTAGCCTTAGGGAGACGCTGATTTATTCTAAAACCCAGCTGTTGCCCCCTGATAAATCAAGGCCTCCAGAGCGTTGCAGGGACGAAAAATCGAATAAATCAGCGCCTCCTTAGGGACCAGGCTTCTGATCGACATTTTTTTTGGTGAAAAGCTAAAGGCGCAAAATTAATATACATATGTACGTACGTACGTATATAATTGATTTACACGGGGCGGCTACCCCGGATCTGCGATGTCTAGGGAGGCGCTGCAAAAATAGCCAACTGTCCCCACCCTTGGCACACTAAGTTCCTTCAACAGCCTCCCTCTCCGTGAGCGTTACGCGCGTGCAGAAGACCTTCTCCGAACTCGAATATACCGGCAAGAAAAAGCAGACTCGCCGAGATCGCTTCCTGGCTGACCTTGAACAGTTGGTGCCCTGGGCCCTGCTGGAGGCGCAAGTGGCGCCGTTTTATAGCAACACCGCAGGCAAGCGCGGACGCCCTGCGATAGGGGTGTCGCGCATGTTGCGCATGTACGTCGTGCAGCAGTGTTTCGGTTTCTCCGATGAAGGTTGCGAAGATGCCGTCTACGACAGCCAGGCCATCCGCGGTTTTATGGGTATCGACCTGGGTCGCGAGTCTGCACCGGATGCCACCACCTTGCTGCGTTTTCGCCGCTTGCTGGAAGTCCATCAGCTAACCCGGCTGCTGTTTGAAACGATTAACCAGCATCTGGCCAGCCGGGGGCTGCTGCTCAAGGAAGGCACTATCGTCGACGCTACTCTGATCGCCGCGCCGCCCTCGGTCAAGAACCGAGAAGGCAAGCGTGATCCTGAGATGCATCAGGCCAGGAAAGGCAATCAATGGCACTTTGGGATGAAGGCCCACATTGGTGTAGACGCCACGTCGGGGCTGGTGCACAGCGTAGTAGGGACGGCCGCTAACGTGGCGGATGTCACCCAGGTTGGCCAGTTGCTTCACGGTGACGAAACCTATGTTTCGGGTGACGCTGGATACACCGGTGCGGCCAAGCGACCGGAGCATGCTGAACGGGACGTTATCTGGTCGATTGCAGAACGGCCAAGCAGTTACAAGCAGCACGGCGAAGGCAGCGTGCTGTATCGGGTCAAGCGCAAAATTGAATATGCCAAGGCGCAACTGCGTGCCAAGGTCGAGCACCCCTTCCAGGTAATCAAGGTGCGCTTCAATCATCGCAAGGTTCGCTACCGTGGGCTGGAAAAGAATACAGCGCAGTTGTTCAGTTTGTTTGGGTTGGCCAATCTGATGCTGGCCAAGCGGTATTTACAACAGACGGCAGGATAAATCCGTCTGAAAGGCGGGACTGGCCCGCCTTTCAGCAAAATGAGGGCAGAAATCTGCTCGAGAAACGTAAAATAAGGCCGGCAGGTTGAAAAAAACCGGCTTGGAAATGGGGACGGTGCGAACGGGTTAATTGTTCAGCGTCTCCCTAGCTTCTTAGGGAGGCGCTGATTTATTCGATTTTTCGTCCCTGCAACGCTCTGGAGGCCTTGATTTATCTGGGGGCAACAGCTGGGTTTTAGAATAAATCAGCGTCTCCTTAGGTTTCCTACCATCAGTATCTGGAATCCCCGCCTCAGCCTTAGCCAAAGCATAAAGGTCGTCCAGATCAGAAATACTCAGTGTACGGTTTTGGTAGAGTCGAGCTACCGCATCTTGCTGCCAGGCAGAAAGTCTCTTAGACCACGCGTGGATTTCCTGAATAATCGTCACCAGCCTTCTCCTTGGCGTAGTACTACGCACACTTATGAATACCCAAAAAAGTATCATTTTGCTATCATCATATCTAGCAGAAAAAGGAATTGGGGTGAAGGGGGCTAAGTAGGAACCGCCGAAAATTCCGTCGAAAAACGTCACCTGAGTGGTTCCCGGCTGCTTTTGCTATCCGACACGGTTTTCCGTACATACTTGGCCGCTCAATCAAGCCGTTTTCGGCTTGGCGGCGTCGCTGCCGGAATACAACTGTTTGGCGTCAATCCGCACCAGTAGTGGCTTCCCGCCCATGACGGAAATTTCTGGGATTCCGGCTTACAACCCCAGTCTCCGAGAAACCCGGGGCGGTTCAGTTTTCACTGCATAAGTAACGCCTCAGCGTCTTCCTACGCATCGCTATGAAGGCATGAAGCTCCTTTCATAGCGTCAGCTTGATGCATAGGCATTTGAAATTCCTATGTACCCAGGGAACGTGTCCGCTGTTACGGCCACTTAGTACAGATATTGCTATCTACGGATGTAATCATGAGCTTATCGCCGACGCTGCAAAAGCTAACTAATATATTGGGCCCGACAAAAATTGCCAAACCTGTCACAGAGGCTATCCAGTGGCAGGAAGGCATGGATATAACGCTGCATGTCAGCGGCGACAGCCTTACCTTACTAGCTAACATCATAGAACTGCGTACAGACCCTAAAGACGACATTTTATTGCGCAAGCTGCTTACCCATACGTTTCCGGGCCTGCGTCTGCGCCGTGGCGCGCTTACCATCAACCCTGATGAAAGTGCCCTGGTTTTCTCTTATGAACACGATTTTCACCTTCTGGACAAAGCCCGTTTTGAGAGCCTGCTGGCCAACTTTGCTGAAACGGCGCAGGAGCTTCGAGACACAGCGACACATTTTCGTTTTAACTGAGGAAAGAGTATGTTGGATAAAGTGGGGAACAGTGCTCGTGTAGATAATGCCCCGCATGTCGAAGCGCCTGCAGGGCCGGAGCCTATGCGGCTTGATGCTGCGCGAGGCCAGAAGCCCAAAGCCCCTATGGATGCACCGTCATCATTACGTTTGCGAGCGATAGCGGGTGGCATGCCCAGTGAAGAAGCAGGAACGACTGCACCTGCTGACGTGAATCAGCCTCCACCTGCTGATGTTCGTCCAGAAATGGGTGTAGATCCTGTGAGACTCTTCGTTAAACTGATGGTAGGAACTCTGGCGCTGTCGACAGGAGTCCGTTTTGCAAGATACCCAAGTGATTTCGCGAAGGATCCGGGAGGCAGTGTATGGGCAGCAATCAATCTGCAGCATCGCTCGAGCGTCACACATCTCGAACAAGGCAATCAGACGGTTCTTGAGCGTTTCGGTGCACATATTCCAAAAGACAGTGCGTGTTTCAAAGCTCGCGCTGACGTCACACACGATGTTCCCTCAGGCGTGGCAGGGCAGTGGAACCACAAAACCCAACGGGTAAAACTGAACCCTAACATTCATTTCGAGAGCCATCCGGCACAGGTCGCCGGACATGAGTTCATACACTGTTACACGCATCCTGAGTTTGTCGAACGCCATATAAAACATCCGCACTGGAAAGCCCTGAATGAAGGGTTGACGACTCGTTTGACAGAGAAACTGCCAGACCCTAAGCGTCTCTTGCCCATTCCCTTGGCAAAGGATCCCTATCATGGTTTCAAGCTGTCCACCGGGGACTCCTGGCCGGATGCGGCCAGGCGAATCGAAGACGAAGTTGGCGAAAATGTGTTGTTGAAAGCGTTCTTTGGCGGCGATGACCAGGCTATTAGTGAAGTAGCTAAAGCCGCTGCTCAGATCTACCCCAAGATTGCCTCACATATTACCGAGAGGGAGTTGTATCAAGCGGGCAGCATGCGTGGAGGACAACAGCTGGCCGAGTGTTACGTAGGTGCTTTGCTCAAAAACGGTCAGAAACTGCCTGACAGTTTTACGAATTATCTGCTACCTGTATTTAGCTATTCAGATATAAGCCCTGGTCACGCGAAAAAAATACAGGCGCAAGCGGAAAAAAGTCAAAAGCGGATGGGAATTGTGTTCGATACAGCGTTTTTTTCACCTGACCTGAAGACCCAGAGACTGGCACTTGGCATGCTACGGGAGGACCTGCTGATGCACTGGAAAAAAGTTATTCCGGATAGAAAGTAAATGTATAGGGAGGGTCTGAAGTAGGCATCGATTTTGGGGTCCGGGGAGCAATGGAACAGCCAACTCAGTTAAGCGGTTCAAAGCGCAGCTATCCAAATAGGACATGTCGCCATGATCCCTGCCACTCTTGTGTTAGGCACCACCATTCCAGCGTTGGTCAGTCAGGCCGGCGAGCGAGCGGGTATGCGTTTTTTGGAGTTTTTCACGGCCAACATTCGTAACCCGAATACACGACGCGCTTATGCGCGCGCAACAAACGAGTTCTTGACCTGGTGCGCCGATGTCGGGGTGCCCGATCTGGCGACGGTGGCCCCGCTGCATGTCTCTACTTGGATCGAGTTGCAGATGCAGCGCTTGGCTGCGCCTTCGGTGAAGCAGCGCCTGGCAGCCATCAGACACTTGTTCGACTGGTTGGTGGTGGGCCAGGTTGTTCCACATAATCCGGCTGCCTCGGTGCGAGGGCCCAGTCATACGGCCCGCACCGGCAAGACGCCGGTGCTTGATCCATCCGAAGCACGGCAGCTTCTAGACAGCATTGATGTCAGCACACCTGCAGGTCTTCGTGATCGAGCGCTGATCGCCTTGATGGTGTTTTCGTTTGCTCGGATCGGCGCGGCACTGGCGATGAGGGTAGAGGATGTATACACACAAAATCGACGGCTGTGGGTACTCCTGAAAGAGAAAGGCGGCAAGCAGCATGCCATGCCTTGCCATCACTCATTGGAAGCGTACCTACACGCGTACCTGTCAGAAACAGGGATAGATACTGATCTGAAGGGCCCATTGTTTCGTACAGTTGGGCGCGGCACCAGTCAGTTGAGCACCACGGCGCTGCCGCAGGCCAATGCGCATGCCATGGTGCGCCGCAGGGCCCTGGCAGCAGGGATCAAGACGCAGATCGGCAACCACACGTTTCGGGCAACCGGAATTACGGCCTATTTAAAAAACGGCGGTACCCTGGAAAATGCGGCAGCGATGGCTAACCATGCCTCGACGCGGACTACCCAGCTGTATGACCGGCGTCGGGACGAAATCAGCCTGGATGAGGTAGAGCGCATTTATCTCTGAACAGCCGGGCGCGTCAAGATAAGAGGCCGAACAACCATTCGTCGGCAAAAATCGTAATTGGATCCCTTTTTTATTAGTCTGATTGTCAGACAATAGGACTAATATGTTATGCAAAGCTTTCCACGACCTCACTCCCTCGTTGAAGGTGTCGTCTCTGCAATTCGTAGAGAAATTATGAGCGGACGGCTCCCCGCGGATTCGAAGATGCCTACAGAGCATGAGTTGGCTGATCAGTTCAGTGTCAGCCGGTCTGTGGTAAGGGAAGCCATTTCGCAGCTGAAAGCTGACGGTGTTCTAGTTATTCGTCGTGGCAGTGGTTCCTTTGTTTCTCAGACTCCTGGTGGCACGGTTTTCCGGCTGCCAGGCAACGAGGACCATTCGGCTGGCTTAGCTAAATTGTTTGAATTGCGCTCATGGATTGAAATACAAGTGGCGTCTGTTGCTGCGCAGCGGCACACAGATGCCGATTTGAAGCGGCTGTCTGACGCCATGTTGTTGATGGAGAGTAACGCGGGAAATTTCGAAATCTCCTCAAAGGCAGATTGTGAATTTCATTGCGCCATCGTAGCTGCGTGCAAAAACGAATATCTGTCTGCCTTCCATGACTTTTTAGGCAGCCAGTTAATCCAGGCTCGTTTCATGGCTTGGGAAAACTCCTCAAAACTTGAAATAGGTCCAAGTGGTGCCATCCGTGAACACCGTGAAATCTACGACGCAATAGCAAAACGAAATCCCTCTGAAGCCGCTCACTGTGCCCGCATGCATCTCAAGGCTGCCGCGCTACGGCTCAATATCGATCTGGCGGATTAGTGGGCATCCAAGAGTATAAATATCGCTCATCACGTTGTCAGACAACCTGACATTTAAAAGGATTTCTATGATCTACGATTTCTGTGTGATTGGGGGTGGGATAGTAGGGCTGGCCACAGCAATGCAACTGCTTAGGGCGCATCCAGGCGCTTCGTTGGTACTCGTGGAAAAAGAGGCAGCGATAGCTAAGGAGACGCTGATTTATTCTAAAACCCAGCTGTTGCCCCCAGATAAATCAAGGCCTCCAGAGCGTTGCAGGGACGAAAAATCGAATAAATCAGCGCCTCCCTAAGCACCAAACTGGCCATAACAGCGGGGTCATCCATGCTGGGGTCTACTACGATCCTGGCAGTTTGAAGGCCGTACTGTGCAAGCGTGGGGCAGAGCTGACAAAAGCCTTCTGTACAGAACACAAGATCCCGTTTGAGATTTGCGGGAAAATGCTTGTGGCATCTAATCCTCGACAGCTTGCCTCGCTCAGCAACCTTGAAGCGCGAGCCAGACAGAATGGGCTCAACGTTGAACGACTTGAAGCTAAGGAGACGCTGATTTATTCTAAAACCCAGCTGTTGCCCCCAGATAAATCAAGGCCTCCAGAGCGTTGCCGGGACGAAAAATCGAATAAATCAGCGCCTCCTTAGGTCAAACTATAGTCGCAATTCAGGAGCATGAGAGCCATGTATCGGTGTCATCAGAAGCGCTATCCTGGAAGGCTAATAAATTAGTGGTTTGCGCAGGTTTACAGTCTGATCGTTTAGGGAAGGTCTGAAAAAGCCTTTTCTTCAAAAGTCGAAGCCAGTAAATACAGGCGCTCCAGCCCGGTTCCTCTCCAAAAAAATGGGCTTTTTCAGAGGATACTTAGGGAGGCGCTGATTTATTCGATTTTTCGTCCCTGCAACGCTCTGGAGGCCTTGATTTATCTGGGGGCAACAGCTGGGTTTTAGAATAAATCAGCGTCTCCTTAGGGAGGCGCTGCAAAAATAGCCAACTGTCCCCACCCTTGGCACACTATGTTCCTTCAACAGCCTCCCTCTCCGTGAGCGTTACGCGCGTGCAGAAGACCTTCTCCGAACTCGAATATACCGGCAAGAAAAAGCAGACTCGCCGAGATCGCTTCCTGGCTGACCTTGAACAGTTGGTGCCCTGGGCCCTGCTGGAGGCGCAAGTGGCGCCGTTTTATAGCAACACCGCAGGCAAGCGCGGACGCCCTGCGATAGGGGTGTCGCGCATGTTGCGCATGTACGTCGTGCAGCAGTGTTTCGGTTTCTCCGATGAAGGTTGCGAAGATGCCGTCTACGACAGCCAGGCCATCCGCGGTTTTATGGGTATCGACCTGGGTCGCGAGTCTGCACCGGATGCCACCACCTTGCTGCGTTTTCGCCGCTTGCTGGAAGTCCATCAGCTAACCCGGCTGCTGTTTGAAACGATTAACCAGCATCTGGCCAGCCGGGGGCTGCTGCTCAAGGAAGGCACTATCGTCGACGCTACTCTGATCGCCGCGCCGCCCTCGGTCAAGAACCGAGAAGGCAAGCGTGATCCTGAGATGCATCAGGCCAGGAAAGGCAATCAATGGCACTTTGGGATGAAGGCCCACATTGGTGTAGACGCCACGTCGGGGCTGGTGCACAGCGTAGTAGGGACGGCCGCTAACGTGGCGGATGTCACCCAGGTTGGCCAGTTGCTTCACGGTGACGAAACCTATGTTTCGGGTGACGCTGGATACACCGGTGCGGCCAAGCGACCGGAGCATGCTGAACGGGACGTTATCTGGTCGATTGCAGAACGGCCAAGCAGTTACAAGCAGCACGGCGAAGGCAGCGTGCTGTATCGGGTCAAGCGCAAAATTGAATATGCCAAGGCGCAACTGCGTGCCAAGGTCGAGCACCCCTTCCAGGTAATCAAGGTGCGCTTCAATCATCGCAAGGTTCGCTACCGTGGGCTGGAAAAGAATACAGCGCAGTTGTTCAGTTTGTTTGGGTTGGCCAATCTGATGCTGGCCAAGCGGTATTTACAACAGACGGCAGGATAAATCCGTCTGAAAGGCGGGACTGGCCCGCCTTTCAGCAAAATGAGGGCAGAAATCTGCTCGAGAAACGTAAAATAAGGCCGGCAGGTTGAAAAAAACCGGCTTGGAAATGGGGACGGTGCGAACGGGTTAATTGTTCAGCGTCTCCTTAGGGAGCCGCTGATTTATTCGATTTTTCGTCCCGGCAACGCTCTGGAGGCCTTGATTTATCTGGGGCAACAGCTGGATTTTAGAATAAATCAGCGGCTACTTAGCTGGAATGGCCGGACTGGATGTCGATTTTCAGATTATACCTTTTCGTGGTGAATATTTTCGCTTACCGTCAGAAAAAAACAACAGTATAAATCACCTGATCTACCCAGTGCCAGAAGCTGGGCTTCCATTTCTCGCATTCATCTAAGGAGACGCTGATTTATTCTAAAACCCAGCTGTTGCCCCCAGATAAATCAAGGCCTCCAGAGCGTTGCAGGGACGAAAAATCGAATAAATCAGCGCCTCCCTAACTCGTATGATTGACGGAGGGGTTACGGTTGGACCCAATGCTGTGCTTGGTTTTTCTCGCGAGGGTTACAAAAAACATGCGTTCAATGCTCGCGATGTTTTGGAATACAGCATGTATCCAGGCTTTTGGAAGCTTCTCGGTAAAAATTTACGCTCCGGAGTTAGCGAGATTAAAAATTCGGCCTGTAAGAAAAGCTACTTAGGGAGGCGCTGATTTATTCGATTTTTCGTCCCCGCAACGCTCTGGAGGCCTTGATTTATCTGGGGCAACAGCTGGGTTTTAGAATAAATCAGCGTCTCCCTAAGTGAAGATGTTAGAAAGAATCTGATTCTTCAAGGTGTATTGAAATACAACGAGGCAATGGAAATGCTGGAGTGGTGTTCGGTATTCAGTGGCCGACCACGGAAGAAGGATTTTGTGAAACGGTCAACGTACTTGCTTACCGGCTCTTTATGAGGGCAAGGTATTAGCGTATTTCGAGGGATGGACTCTGCCATCAGGGAAGACCTAGGGAGACGCTGATTTATTCTAAAACCCAGCTGTTGCCCCAGATAAATCAAGCCTCCAGAGCGTTGCAGGGACGAAAAATCGAATAAATCAGCGCCTCCCTAGAAAAGAACCCTGCCACCCTGTTGGAAATAAAAGAAATCCTAAGCCATCCCCTTCGTGATGTTTTGTCAGTTCAGAGCGTTGTGAACAAATTTTCTCAAACGCACCCGCTTTCTGATGTCGTTCAG
>NZ_FNKU01000004.1 GCF_900100365.1 Pseudomonas cannabina
TACGAGCAGCCCTAATTAAACTACAGAGCCTTCTAGTTTTGCCACTATCATTTCGGCTATTGGAATAGCCGAAGTAGCTGCAGGTGATGGCGCATTACACACGTGCAGCATTCTGGATGTTTGTACAAACAGAAAATCTTGTACAAATCCTCCTTTGTTTGTGACGGCCTGTGCGCGTATGCCTGCGTCCGAAGATTTTAAGTCTTCAAGGTTGAGAGAGGGATAATACTGTCGGCATTGCTCTAGGTAGCTTTTCTTGCAGGCCGAGTTTCTAATTTCGCTGACACCCGAGCGTAAGTTTTTTCCCAGAAGCTTCCAAAAACCTGGATACAAACTATATTCCAAAACATCGCGCGCATTAAATGCAAGTTTTTTGTAGCCTTCGCGCGAAAGCCCAAGCACAGCATTGGGCCCAACCGTAACCCCTCCATCAATCATGCGAGTTAAATGGATCCCGAGAAATGGAAGCCCTGCTTCTGGTACTGGGTAAATCAGGTGATTGATGCTATTATTTTTTTCTGGCGGTAAACGAAAGTATTCACCACGAAAAGGTATGATCTGAAAATCGACATTCAGCCCAGCCATTGCAGCTAGACGATCAGACTGTAAACCCGCGCAAACTACAATTTTTTTAGACTTCCAGGATAACGCTTCTGATGACACCGATACGTGGCTCTCATGCTCCTGAATTGCAGCTATCGTTTGACCTAAGGAGGCGCTGATTTATTCGATTTTTCGTCCCTGCAACGCTCTGGAGGCCTTGATTTATCTGGGGGCAACAGCTGGGTTTTAGAATAAATCAGCGTCTCCTTAGCGCCTGAGCGTCAAGTCGTTCAACGTTGAGCCCATTCTTTCTGGCTCGCTCCTCAAGATTGCTGAGCAAGGCAAGCTGCCGAGGATTAGATGCAACAAGCATTTTCCCGCAAACTTCAAATGGGATCTTGTGTTCGGTACAGAATGCTTTGCTCAGTTCTGCCCCGCGCTTGCACAGTCGGGCCTTCAAACTGCCAGGCTCGTAATAGACCCCAGCATGGATGACCCCGCTGTTGTGGCCAGTTTGGTGCTTTGCTATCGCGGCCTCTTTTTCCACGAGCACCAACGACGCGCCTGGATGAGCCTTAAGCAGTTGCATGGCTGTGGCCAGCCCCACAATCCCACCCCCAATCACACAAAAATCGTAAATCATGAAAGTCCTTTTTATATCTGGTTGTCTGACAACCAAAATGAACGGCGACAGGTACCGGTGTCCTCACGGATACCGCTACTCCATCACATCTATATTGAGGCGTAGAGCGGCAGAATTCAGATGCAAGCGTGCGCAGTTAGCGGCTTCAACCGGGTTGCCACTTTTGATCGCATCGTAAATTTCACGGTGCTCGCGGTTGGCACCGCTTGGACCTACCGCAAGCTTTGACGAGTTTTCCCACGCCATGAAACGAGCCCGGATGAGCTGGCTTTCTAGAAAGTCATGGAATGCAGCCAGGTATTCGTTTTTGCAGGCAGCTACGATGGCCCTATGAAATTCCACATCCGCCTTTGAAGATGCTTCAAAATTGCCGGCATTACCTTCCATCAGTGAGATGGCGTCAGACAGCCGCTCCAAATCTTTCGTCGTGTGCCGTTGCGCAGCCAGTGACGCCGCTTGTATTTCAATGCACGAGCGCAATTCAAACAGCTTAGCGAGATCCGCTGTATGGCTCTCGCTGCTTGGCAGCCTAAAAACCGTTCCAGAGGGATTTTGAGAAACAAAAGAGCCGTTGCCCCGACGAATAACTAGCACGCCATCGGCTTTCAGCTGTGAAATGGCCTCGCGCACGACCGAGCGGCTGACGCCGAACTGATCAGCCAGCTCATGTTCTGTTGGCATCTTCGAGTCGGCTGGGAGCCCCCCACTCGCTATTTCTTTGCGTATCGTTGACACGACACCTTCAACAAGGGATTGAGGTCGTGAGAAGCTGAGCATAATGTTTTTGTCCTGTTGTCTGACAATAAGGCTAAGAAATATAGGATCCAAATTCCACTTTTCCCGACGAATGGCTGTGGGTGAGATTATGTTGATTCTCGCTTAGCGCGCACCGGCAGCAAGCGCGGAGCTGGGCAGCCCACAGCCACAGCATTGAATTGATGCTGTTGCGTCTTCATTTTCATGGACACTAAAAAGATGCCGCAGCCCAGAACGGGCTGGGCTGGGCGTGGACGATACAGGGATATTTTCACTAACTGTCTATGCAGTTCACCGACTCAGGCGCGCTATCAAAATCGCTTCGCTAACCAATGGGCGGCATTGCTTGAGAAACTCGATCAACTGCCGGGCTGGAATGTTGCATAGCTCGACTACGGGCGTGCGGCGAATAATGTTATATTCTTGACCTGACATTTCGTACACCTTTTGCGGGGTTTCGGTTTGTCACGAGTGCCAAGGTGGTAGAAGCCCTTGGCACTCGACTTTCTTACTCGCTGGATTGCCAGCCCTTCTTTTTCATGTAGTCCTTCATTGCCTCCTTGAACGCACCTACCTGCGATATATCATTGCTCGCGCAGAATGTGCGGAACTCACGCCTGAATGCTTGATCGAGCTTAAAGCCTAAGTCCACCAGTTTGTCGTCTGCCGCTACCTTAGTATTGTTGCCAACTGCTGCCGTGTCGGCGGCTGATTTTGGTGGCTCACCCAAATCGCGACGTGGTGGTTTGGGCACCTTGACGACAGGGGCTTCGCCGGGCTTGGAAGTCTTGGTAGACATAGCGTTGAGTCCTAAATTAGCGGTGACCTCATAATAACACATCATTAGCTAATTCGCGCTTTAGCTAATTAGCTTTTATGCTATTTAGTGAGTCGGCTGAAGTGATCGACAGCTGATTGGATGACTTCCATTGCCTTGGCGCGTGGGCTCCGAAATGAGGTTTCGGTTACAGAGCGGCCCTTGTTCATTGCGTCTGCATAGCAATCTTGGTGCTGGATTGAACCAGCGAGTGTGGCGAAGCGCGTTTTTCCCAGGTACTCGCGTGCGGCATCAGTTGCCGCATCGCGTTTTGTAGCCTTGCATAGGGCAAACACTATGCGGTCTACCGGCACGCCGTGCAGATCGGCCAAGGTGTTGGCAAGCGCAATTTGTGGGTCGAGGTCGTCTAAAGTTAGGCCCGTTGGCAGTATCAGCAAGTTGCTGGCCTTGGCGATCTTCACAGTTTCTTCGGTGGCGTTCGCCGGGCCGTCGAAAATGTATAGATCGGCATCTCCGGCGCGACTGACTGCGGTGGCCACATTGCCAAAGAGCTGTACCGGAATAGCGGGTTCGATGTTAGCCAGCAGACGGCGCTGCTGCCAGTTGGTAGCTGTAGCTTGTTTTGTGTCGAGGTCGATAATCTTAGTTTCCCAACCTGCTGCCGTGTAGGTGGTAGCAAGTGCGCGCGCGATTGTAGATTTCCAAGCGCCGCCTTTTTGAGAGATGCAGCCGATAGCAAGAGGGGGTAGCATTTGCGGGGCTTCCTTTTTATCGAATTAGCTAATTAGCTAAGATTAAGCAAAGTATAGCCATGATCTGGATGAGTGCAAGCAGATTATTGATTTAGCTAAATAGCTAAATAGCTAAATAGCTAAAGGCATTAACCCACTTAGCTATGCCGATAACAGCAATTGGCCATTCATCTTATGGTCGGTTGGTTGCTCCATTGCAGCCTCGGCCGCCAGCGCTACGTAACGCTCCTACGGCTCTTAATGTTGTGGCCTTGGACTGGCGCAAGGCCATGCCCGGCTCGACCAAGTAGACGCCTTTCTCAGAGTCGCGATTGTGCTAATTAGCTAATTAGCACAATCGCGAAATGACCTATTCCTGTGCTTAGCGCCGAAAGGACACAAAGGTGTAGCGGTGCAAAATGATACGGCTCAAATGGGTAGCTCTTTTCTACATGGCTCTTTAGGATTGCTTTCTGGAGAAATGAGCCACCCCTGATAGACTCTGTCCCTTTGGGTATACCTAAATGGACCAATCAAGCATTCTTGATTTATGGTATCAAAAGCATATAGTGATACCACTGATGAAAAACTGGTAACTACCAAGTGGCAAACGTGAACGTAAGAAATCTACCCGATGAAGTGCATCGGGCAATCCGCATCCAAGCTGCCCTGCACGGGCGCAGCACCGAGGCCGAAATACGCGACATCTTGGAGCGGGCGGCGAGACCCGAGGGACGTGTGAAACTTGGCTCGTTCTTGGCGTCTATTGCCCGCGAGGTTGGTGGTCTGACCGATAAAGAACACACCTTGTTTGAGAACACGCGCATCACGTCTCCGGCCCGTGCGGTGAGCTTTGAATGATCCTGCTCGATACGAACGTAATTTCAGAACCGCAGCGCCGAGAGCCCAATGCCCACGTCCTTGACTGGATCGACGCACAAGCGCTGGAAACGCTTTATCTGTCCACCATCACGGTAGCCGAGTTGCGTGCTGGTATCGCGCTGATGCCTGTCGGAAAACGCCAGGATAGCTTGCGTGAAAACCTGGAAAAGCACCTGCTGCCGATGTTCGCCAATAGGGTGCTGTCGTTCGATATGACTTGTACGAAGGCTTATGCCGAGCTGCTGGCCAAGTCCCGCGCAGCCGGGTTGGCGGTCGAAACGGCAGATGCCTTCATTGCAGCCATCGCCCTCGCCAACGGCTTCACCGTCGCCACCCGTGACACTGGCCCTTTTGAGGCTGCCGGGTTGAACGTCATTAACCCCTGGGAAGCGTAAACGTAGTGTTGAATCAGGAACGTATCTAAAGGATTACAGTATGACGACTCTCAACGTTGCGCGGGTGTACCTGCGTGTCAGTTCCGAAGACCAGGACTTGCAGCGCCAAGAAGCGATTATTGGCAATGCTCGAGAGTCAGGCTACTACGTAGCTGCGGTCTATCGCGAGAAGGCCTCGGGCGCTCGATCCGACCGTCCCGAGCTGTTGCGCATGATTGAGGACCTGCAACCGGGTGAAGTCGTCATTGCGGAAAAGATCGACCGAATCAGCCGTCTTCCTCTGGTCGAAGCAGAAAAACTTGTGGACGCGATCAGGGCTAAGGGCGCACGCCTGGCAGTGCCTGGAATCGTCGATCTATCGCAATTGACCGAGGCGTCCCGTGGTGTCGCCAAGGTGGTGTTGCAAGGCGTACAAGACATGCTGTTGCGTGTGGCCTTGCAAATAGCGCGTGACGACTTCGAGGACCGGCGAGAGCGACAGCGCCAAGGCATCGACTTGGCCAAGGGCGCCGGTCGATACGCTGGGCGTAAACCGGATACCAAAATGCATGAACGGGTCATCGCTCTTAAAAGCGGTGGATGTAGCATTGCGGAAACTGCAAGGCTGGCCGGGGTCAGTGTCAGCCAGGTAAAGCGTGTCTGGGCACAGAACCAGGCTAAAGTTAAGGTCTGAATGTAGCAAGAAACCTCGTTTTCACGCACGGTCTCCCGGGCGTCGCGCGTTTGATGTTTCGTTGCTCCCTGACGTGCCCCAACCGATCGCCGTTTAAGGAAGGTCTGAAAAAGCCTTTTCTTCAAAAGTCGAAGCCAGTAAATACAGGCGCTCCAGCCCGGTTCCTCTCCAAAAAAATGGGCTTTTTCAGAGGATACTTAAGGAGCCGCTGATTTATTCGATTTTTCGTCCCTGCAAGGCTCTGGAGGCCTTGATTTATCTGGGGGCAACAGCTGGGTTTTAGAATAAATCAGCGTCTCCCTAGGGAGGCGCTGCAAAAATAGCCAACTGTCCCCACCCTTGGCACACTAAGTTCCTTCAACAGCCTCCCTCTCCGTGAGCGTTACGCGCGTGCAGAAGACCTTCTCCGAACTCGAATATACCGGCAAGAAAAAGCAGACTCGCCGAGATCGCTTCCTGGCTGACCTTGAACAGTTGGTGCCCTGGGCCCTGCTGGAGGCGCAAGTGGCGCCGTTTTATAGCAACACCGCAGGCAAGCGCGGACGCCCTGCGATAGGGGTGTCGCGCATGTTGCGCATGTACGTCGTGCAGCAGTGTTTCGGTTTCTCCGATGAAGGTTGCGAAGATGCCGTCTACGACAGCCAGGCCATCCGCGGTTTTATGGGTATCGACCTGGGTCGCGAGTCTGCACCGGATGCCACCACCTTGCTGCGTTTTCGCCGCTTGCTGGAAGTCCATCAGCTAACCCGGCTGCTGTTTGAAACGATTAACCAGCATCTGGCCAGCCGGGGGCTGCTGCTCAAGGAAGGCACTATCGTCGACGCTACTCTGATCGCCGCGCCGCCCTCGGTCAAGAACCGAGAAGGCAAGCGTGATCCTGAGATGCATCAGGCCAGGAAAGGCAATCAATGGCACTTTGGGATGAAGGCCCACATTGGTGTAGACGCCACGTCGGGGCTGGTGCACAGCGTAGTAGGGACGGCCGCTAACGTGGCGGATGTCACCCAGGTTGGCCAGTTGCTTCACGGTGACGAAACCTATGTTTCGGGTGACGCTGGATACACCGGTGCGGCCAAGCGACCGGAGCATGCTGAACGGGACGTTATCTGGTCGATTGCAGAACGGCCAAGCAGTTACAAGCAGCACGGCGAAGGCAGCGTGCTGTATCGGGTCAAGCGCAAAATTGAATATGCCAAGGCGCAACTGCGTGCCAAGGTCGAGCACCCCTTCCAGGTAATCAAGGTGCGCTTCAATCATCGCAAGGTTCGCTACCGTGGGCTGGAAAAGAATACAGCGCAGTTGTTCAGTTTGTTTGGGTTGGCCAATCTGATGCTGGCCAAGCGGTATTTACAACAGACGGCAGGATAAATCCGTCTGAAAGGCGGGACTGGCCCGCCTTTCAGCAAAATGAGGGCAGAAATCTGCTCGAGAAACGTAAAATAAGGTCGGCAGGTTGAAAAAAACCGGCTTGGAAATGGGGACGGTGCGAACGGGTTAATTGTTCAGCGTCTCCTTAAGAACGCTTTGGCCAGCTGCGCCAAATAAAGCTTTGGCGTTGACCTACGTTTGCATGGAACCAAATCCGTCCCAAAGGCCACACAGAGCCACCATTTTTATAAAAATTGGTAGCTGTATAGCTTCCGCAGTCGAAAAACTTCAAAAGCAGCAAAGAATGGTTTATAAGGAATGTATCCATGCAAGACCTTAGTTTTAGCAATATAGAAAATCATTTGGGACCCGCTAAAGATCGTTTCTTTGGCGATGGTTTCAAACATGTGGAGTATAGTGCTAGACATGTTAACCTCACCGAAAGTGCAGTGGACGCAAATATAACTATTAGCTACCCAGCCAATTGGTCAAAAAAGAACGGTAGTAGTGAACTAGTACCGCACTTAAGCACCATTGACGCGTTGACAATTTCAACTAATTTAATCCAGGATATTCTACTGAATAGCTTCAAAAGCATTGATCACTGCTGGGTGAAAAGAATATCTATCAAGGCCGGAAATAAACCTGAAGAAGATCTACGTAATATCAATGCGAAAATAACTAAAGAAAGCCAAGGATTGGACTCCCAAGGCGATGCGTATTTAATTTTCGGTGGCAACGTTGGCACGATGAAAGTTCAGTTGGAGGTCATCATGGCAGCCGCTCACGAAATCGAAACCGTTAAGGATAGTGCCGAAAAAAGTTGTTATTCTCTACATTTTAAAAATCGCACTCAACTCATCGACGATATTATTTTTTACTCGCCACTCAACGCCATATCAACACTTTTTGTCGCTTATGATAAAGAGCGCCATTTTTCACCTAGCGGAATCGAGGCTAATTACCCTAACATTATGAACCCCGTAGATGCACTTGTCAGTCACGCACAAATAGCGCAAGCACTTCTTTATAAACTCGATGGTTTGACTCGTGGTGAATCAAACACCTTATTGATGAGGAGCTTTAATATTATCGCCGAGAATCCCGCAAAGCGCATAGCGGCGACTCGATTACTAGTAACCGAACTAAAGCGTGCTAATATTGTTTCAGTAAAGGATAAAAGCTGGCGAGTAGCGGAAGTGGCTGGATATATGAATGGTATCACCCTTTCTGGTTCAGTTGCGCATCTATTACCCCTTTAGTATATTTCGGAAAAACAGCTGCTGATTCCCGAAAAAATTAAACTTTATCAGTAGCTTATTCTATACATCATAGGTAGATTATTTCGCGAATAGTACACAGGGGTGCAACATGAACATTCGTATTGCCGCCTTGGGAAACGCTCTGTCGTCTTTTGAGGTCACAAATGAAGGCTTTGATAACTGCGCGTCATATAGAAGTTCTGTGCATCTAATAATAATGCTAAGTGACGACGCTCGATGATCATTGTCATTATCCGACATGGTGAAACGCCACAAAATTTGCTTGGCGTTTTTCAGGGACAGTCTGATCCTGAGCTGGATAACGTAGGGATAGATCGGTTCAAGGAAACCAGACCTTGCGCATGCCATATACATGGAAGTGCTCATCCCAGACTCGCTGGATGTGCTCACCCAGTTCCTGGTCACGCTGCGCACGCGCTGACTGCTGGCTGGGGTCAGCCTGCTGAGCAGCGTACCGGTAGTACGTCGACGGGGCGATTGGCAACACCTTGCAAATCGGCACGACCCCGTAAGACTGGCGGTTTTCATCAATAAACGTCTTCATCGTTTGAATGGGCGGTCGAGCTCCGCCTGGGCAAAATAGGCTGAGGCCTTACGCAATATCTCGTTAGCTTGACGCAACTGACGGTTCTCACGCTCCAACAGCTTGACTCGCTCACGTTCGACTGTGCTCAGCCCATCACGCTGGCCGCTGTTGCGCTCAGATTGGCGAACCCACAGCCGTAATGTCTCGGGCGTGCAGCCGATCTTGGGGGCAATGGCACTGAGGGTGGCCCACTGCGACTCGTACTCAGGAAGGTGTTCGAAAACCATCCTGATGGCCCGCTCACGGACCTCTGGGGAGTACTTCGGTAGTTTTTTCATCGCTCCATCCTCTCAAAGGTTGGAGTCTCCGAGAAACCCGGGGCGGTTCAATACCTTGGGCCAGCAACTCTCCACCCTTATGGGCAAGGAGTAATACAAGCCATGGGAGTACAGCAGACGGATGGCTGCGGTTCAGCTGCGATCGTGTCTCCTTGGTTTTGAGAGCCAGCCATATTATTAGCGCCATCGTCGGCATGAACAAGGGGTGCTTGCAGAGAAATGACAGTAAGACCGGCTAAGGCCGCAAACTTGATTTTAGAGAAAGTGCAATTAAGTTTCATAGTATCCATCTTGTCTGATCAGAAAGTTTGAAAAAATTGGAAATCTTCCATTAGGGAAGGTCTGAAAAAGCCTTTTCTTCAAAAGTCGAAGCCAGTAAATACAGGCGCTCCAGCCCGGTTCCTCTCCAAAAAAATGGGATTTTTCAGAGTATACATTAGTGGTAAGTTAAGTACAACAGTTCCGTGCATAGGAGAATCCCGGCCAGGCACACCAACCCCTCAACTCGGCGTCAGGCCGCTCACCAGCACCCTGTCAGAGAACTGGGCAGCCTGCGGCTGCAAATTGTGGGATTTTGAAATCGGTTATCATAGCCGAAATCGAGTCGATCCCTCCTCAGCACAGGCTTACACATGGCGTCAGAGACCAAAAAACGTAAACGGGCGAGCCGGGCAAAAGCCAAGGCAAAGCAGACCCGTCTCCAACGCGCCGGGCATACCACCTTCGTTCCCGATACCGACTTTTTCTTCGATATCGATCCTTTGGGTGATGTCGATCTTTGTAGTTGCTGCCAGACAACGTATCTGAACGACATGTTTCCCGACGCTTCTTGCGTAAGCGTTTCGATGAGAGAAGGGCCAGGCGGATTCGCCATCACCGCCGTCATTCACCACGATGAGGAGCCGCCCTGCTGACGTGGCCTCTGCACCGCCTGCTTACAAACCTCGACCGCTCAAAAACCTCTTCACGGCCAACGGCTGCTGGGCAGATTTGCTGGAGGCCGGCGGTCTGCGCCAAATCGAAGTGGAGTCGATCAGCAAAATGCTCGCCTGCGGCACCTCGATACTGGGCGTCAAACACTACACCTGCGGCAACGACAGCTGCCCGCACGTCAAATACCTGTGCAACACCTGCCATTGCCGGGCCTGTCCTTCCTGCGGCAAAAAGGCCACCGACCAGTGGATCGCCGTGCAAAACAACCGTCTGCCCGACTGCCCCTGGCAGCATCTGGTGTTCACGCTGCCCGACACGCTGTGGTCCCTGTTCTTCTACAACCGCTGGCTGCTTGATGCGCTGTTTCGTCTGGCGGCCGATAACCTGATCTACACCGCCAAGCGGCGCGGTTTGCGCGTCGGGATTTTCGGGGCGCTGCACACCTATGGACGGCGGCTCAACTGGCATCCCCACGTCCACCTGTCGGTGACCGCGGGCGGCCTGGATGAGCAGGGCGTCTGGAAAAATCTGTCGTTCCACAAAGAGGCCCTGCGGCGGCGCTGGATGTGGTTGGTGCGCGATTACCTGCTGGGACAGCCGCTTTCGCAATTGACGATGCCGCCGCAGCTGGCCCACATCCACTGTGAAAGCGACTGGCACCGTCTGATACTGACCGCTGGCGGCCAGCACTGGCACATCCACTTGTCGAAGAAGACGGAAAACGGGCGAAAGACCGTCAATTACCTGGGCCGCTACCTGAAAAAACCGCCCATCTCGGGCAGTCGTCTGGCGCATTACACCTCCGGAGCCACGTTGAGCTTTACCTACCTGGATCACCGCACGCAGACCTATCAGCAGGAAACGCTGAGCCAGGCCGACATGCTGCGCCGGGTGGTGCAGCACATCCCGGAAAAGCATTTCCGGATGATCCGGTATTTTGGTTTTCTGGCCAATCGGGTGTGTGGGAAATACCTGCCGAAGGTGTATGAAGCATTGAAGATGGCGACGCCAGGACCGACACCGAAGCTGTATTTTGTGCAGATGGCCAAAGCCTTTCTAAACGTCGATCCGTTCCGTTGCGTGCTGTGTGGCGCGCGGATGGTATACACGGCGGCAATCAGCGGGCTGACGGTACAGGGACTGGTCCTCAACGCTCAGGCGATCGCGCAGATGAGGTACGTGAAGCCCTGACAGGGGGAAGGTGCGTCCGCACCTAGGCTTCGCGGTGAAATAACCTGCATTAACGCTGATTTATAGGGATTTTCACTGCATAAGTAACGCATCAGCGTCTTCCTACACATCGCTATGAAGGCATGACGCCTCCTTCCAAGCGTCAGCTTGATGCATAGGCATTTTGAAATTCCTATGCATGTACAGTTAACGACTAAGCGCCTCAACACGTCAACTCAAGCCGACCAGCAGCACGCAAAGCCACCGCTGCACGCACTGAATTCATACGCGCACTCCCCATCATGAACCATCCTCATGTTCTGTTTTTAAGGGCTCTCCGGGTTGCGGCCCCTGCGGGACCGCAGATATCTGATGTACACCGGATTGCACACCCAAGACGCGATCATTTGCAGGCTGCCCAACTGGGCCCGGAACGGGTGGGGTAGTGGGTGAACGATCTTGCCGAGGTGGTACGGACACAGCCTTACGGCTGGCCCTGAGAACGCTCACAGTGGCCGGTTGGGCGACTTCAGTGAGGATGTGCGTGTAGCTGGCCACCGTTCTCACCGAAACTCCGGCGAGCGTTGCAATCGCAGAACGCACCAGTGCCTTGCCCTGGTCTTGAAGCTGCCTGCACGCTGCTCGGATCTTCGATTCTGTGGCTTTGTGCCGCAGCTCATTGGTGCGCCTGGCCGCCAGGCTCTGCCGTTCGGTGAGCGACAAGCTGCCATCGAGCTGCATGGCCCCCGGTGGCAACGGCGATCACCGGTGTAGCGATCCCACGTCCAGCGGCCTACGGATTTGACCGTGGCGCGTATCGACGACAGCGGCAGGTTTTCCGAAAACCCCTGCTTTAGAAAGCTGTTGTGGTTGTACGCATACGCATCGAGCGAGCGCATGAAAGACTCAAACGAACCCAGCTCGCGCTCGCGATTGACGATGCTGTACGCAAAATAACGCAGCTGCTCAAACAGGATGCAGTGGCGCGAATGGCTGACCTGGTCAAGCTTGGGGCCTGTGGCCCAAGGCTTGACGGTCAACTCCACAGCGCTTGCCAGTTCGCCCAGTTCGTACACGTGGTTGTGAAATTCGGTCGTCTCCCACCAAGGGTGACCGGGTGTTTTGGCCACAGGGCCACCGTGGTAGTCCACATCGGCATCAAGGCGAGCGGCAAACGCGGCATAGATCGCCTTCATGTACTGAATCGGCTTGGCCCGTGCGTTCTCGGTGGTGCACACGGACGGGACGGCATAAAACAACTGGGAATGGCCGCTTTTGCGGTTGCGCACCATCAGGTTCGGCGCGGGCAACCCGGCATCGTCCCAGGCCAAGGCGTTGGCATGGTCCAGGTCGAATACCAGCCACGACACCATGCCGGGGCGATTGACCTGCATATAGGGATAACGCAGCGCGTATTCACGAGGACGGACGCGAGTCGCGGTTTTGTCGTCGCTGCACCGCGCCAGATACGGCGCTTCCAGCAATAACCGGTTGAGCGCAGTGCCGTCTTCAAAGAAGCGGGCCGGAGGCAGGTGGGTGCTGATGGCCATCGGATCGGCGTTGGCCGTGTGCGAGGATGCGAGAGAAAGGCTGAGCGCGTGGTCGAGGTTCATGCTTCACCGCCCTGGCCAGAAAGTTGGCCAACGGCGTGAAAGGGTGTGACGCAAGGGGTCAACTGGGGGGGCAGGGTGCGGTCATCGAGGACGCACAGCCGCTGAAGAATCTTTTCCATAAGTCCACCGTTCAGCGGTGAACTGAAGGCTTCACTTTTGACGGCTTGCACAAAGCCGCAGTGAACGCCATAATCAGCTCACGTTATGTGTGTTGAACAGGTATTCCGCTCTTCAAACGGCCTGTTCAAGATTTTCCAAAAAGCCCCGCCGGCAAGCGGGGCTTTTTGGTTTCTGCGATTCGTGAATCTACATCGTCGCTTTCCTGCAAATAAAACTGTGCCGGATAGTAACATGGGGCCCTCGCTTTTCGCCCTACAAAATCCGCTGCTTTCAACGAGCTAGGACGCTTTCCTGGCCACCACCGGTCTTTCATCGCTCGATTTGTTCAGCAGCCGTGGGTAAAGCCCGCGCCGGAACCGCTGAAAATCAGCCGCGTCAAGCCAGTCGGCACTGGCCTCCCATGCGTCCCCAGACACACCGTCGAGCCGATCCTGGCTGATCAGCAGAGACCCTTCGTCATTGCGGCCATTGTCGTTGCGAATGAATTCACAAAGGTGGTTTGTCATTGTTGTCATTCCTTGTTCGCGTTTCAGTGCCAATACCTGGATGCAGAACTGCCAGACCTACAGCGCCTCACTGGAGCATCCGCTCGGGGTTGGACGCAGTCGGCCCAGGACGCGCAGGATTTCGTTTTCAAAGGCGACTTTTGCTTCGAGGTCGCCCAGCTGCGTATGCCGTTCTGCCACGCACCTCAGCAAGCCAGGCAGGTGACCGTGCCGGGGCAACTCCTGGCCGTTCGTGACCCGATAGCCTTTGTGATACGCCGTCGCGATGTAGCCCTGCGTCTCCAGCGAACGCAGGGCTTCACGCACCGGCATCCGGCTGACCTGGAAGGCATCGGCAATGGCTTGCTGCGTGAGCCGTTCACCCGGTTCAAGTCGTCCGTTCATGATGGCTGCGCGCAGCGCTTCTTCAATGGTCTCGCGGGGCAGCGCTATCGGCTGTGCCAGACCGTGGGCCAGGTGCTCAAGCACCTGCTGAGCGTGCAGTTTTTGCGTTCTGTGGTTAATCATGTCCTTCACCTCTTTAACGGATGCAAACTGCCCCCTGCGCCGTAGCGCTGGGCTCAGCGCTGCACATGATTGAGGGGGTTGTGATGCGTATCAGGAACCGCTTGAGAGCCCCGAAGAGCTGGGCGGGTCGATCAGTCGATCATCAGGCTGGCTTTCTTGCCAGTGGCCGCATATTCCTGCCAATGCGCGATAGCCTGTGCCTGCTTATGGCGTGGGTAGCGAGTGCGAACATAGCCCTGTGCCGTGTGAAGAATGACTAGATATTCCATCGACATGCCCCTTGGACTTTGCGTCTTGATGGGGCAATTGTGAAGTATATTTCGCAAAAGATAAAGAAATATATTTCTATTTTAGGATTGCCGGGAGCGCCATCACGGCATCGTCGTAGTACCTGGGCCGGTCTCCATCCGCAATGATCTGATGCACTCGGCGTTTGCTCATGGCCCAGCGTACGGCCAGCAGCTCAGGCTCCCAGCCTCTACGTTTGATTTCAGCCTTGAAGGCTTCTGGTGCCATCGGCACAAGCTCTTTGACTTCCAATTGGATTATCCGGATGAGAAATATGCTTCTATAGTAGTGGCTCACTGTAGGTGCGTCGAATGGTTTCTGGGAACCACCTCCAGGCAAGGAGGTGGTGTAACCGGACGGCTCAGTCCACGCTCATGCCGTCATCTTCATCCGGCGATGACAGCTCCGGTGTGCCGGCTGCTGCGGCCTGCCCCTTGGGCGTGGTCTCTGCCACTTCCCGCTCAGGCGCGGTCGGCTGCGCTGACCATTCGCGGCGGTTGACCGTTTTGTCCGTGACAGTGCCGTCCTCTTCGATGACCTGCACCACGACAGGCTGAGTGCCCAGGTCTTGCAACCGTACCTGGTCGCCTTGCTTCAGATTCGAATCCTTCATGGCATCTTCCAGCCCTACGCCCCACACCGTGCGGGGTCTACCCCCCTCGGGCTTGAGCGTCACGAAGTAGCTCATCTGGTTGTCGTCCTTGTGCTGATAGGGTGCTTCCCCGTGCTCGATCAGCGTGCCCTCGATGACTTTGCCCCTGACCGGGGCTGTCTGGCCCGTTGCTGGTTGAGGTGCAGGGAACAAACGGTCTTCCACCTCATTGACTATTTGCGCAGCCATCGCCGTGAGGTGGTCTAGGTCATCGATCAACTTAGGCGAGTTTTCGACTTGCTTGTAAGCGGCCACGATGCTGGCTTTGAACGCTTCACGATAGCTGTCGTTTTCCATGTAGGCCGTCAGCATGGCAGCGGCTTCTGGGGTCTTGTCATCCGTCGCAATAATCCAGATGGCGTGGTCCTCACCTCGCAAGCCCATGACCGTATCTGACGCTCTGACATCCGCTTCGGACATCGGGAAATCCCGACGCCATTGCGCTTCACGCCTGACCAGCTCGCTGGGGCTCTGCAGGTCCGGGTCGTTGGCCTGAGCAGGCTTCGCGGCTTCTGGACTCGCAGGCGCTGGGCTGGTGGACGCGGTCGGACTCACCGGCTCGGGCGCAGCGTCTGAAGGCGTTGGCACGTTGGCCTGCGCTTCAGACGTTGACGTTGCTGCGGAATCCGCAGCCGGTTGCGCACGCTGCGCCTGCCACTGTGCAAACGCCTGGTCGCCCTTGGGCACGCCACGTTCTGGAATGCCCAGGGTGATCGCCACCGTCTCCACAAATGCAACGCGCTCTGGTTCCGGCACGGTGTCCAGCTGGGTGGCCAGCGCCTGGCTAACCTGCTCAGCCGTTTTGCCTTCGCCATACAGTGCTTCGATGGACACCGTAACGCCCATCCGATCCGCCTGGTCCCGCACGTCCCGTGTGGCGTCATCAACGTGCCGAGGCAAGTCGGTGGCAGGACCAATGCTCTGGCCACCACGCTCAATGTCCAGCTCTGCACGACGAGCCGCAAGGCTTTGGTTCATGGCCTTGTCAGTGAAATGAACGTCCAGACCGTTCTTGGCCACGGCCTCGATCACCAGCTTTTTGAATTCGGCGGTGCCGGTGATGGTCAGTGTGCTGCCGAACCGCTCCCGGGCAAGCTGGAGGGCCACCGACACCCCGGATTCGGTAATGCCCGTGCGGCGCATGGAGATAGTTTTGCCCGTGTCCACAAACAAAGTCTTGTCGGTCTGCTTGTCCAGGTAATGCACGTTCTGGCTGAACTTGGCTTTGCGTGTGTAAAGATCCTTGGCGCTGAGGTCGCGGGCCCGCTGACTGGCGGCGGCGGGATCAACCTGTTTGGCAAAGCGATCCATGACACGCTTCACACGGTCACGCACGCCTTCTGGGCCAGGCCCTCTTGCACCGCTGATGCTGAAGCCTGGGTCTTCCTTTTCATCGTCTAAAAGATTGCGTATGGCTGCACTGCCCATGAGATTTACCTCGATGTTGGGTTTCGGGTTACGGAACTGTTCACGTGCTTTGAGCCGTTCGAAGGTCAGCACGGAAACCAGCTGCGCCTTGTCCTGGCGGGTTAAGCGTTGATCGGAGAACACGGCGCGCCTGAGCGCGTAATACTGCTGATCGATCCGGCGTATGGCCCGGCGATGAGCCGGGGCAATCTGGTTGTGCTGCGCTTCCCGCGTGAAATACGCGGCCACCGTCGAGGCCTGCCTGTTAACGGTCAGGGCCTTGATCGAGGCGCGCTTGAACACCAGCGCCTTGTCTGCGGGCCGCTTGAGCGGATCGAACAGCATCCGGGCGCGCTGCTCGATGTCAGCCACCGTGGCGACCCGGTGGGGGTTCTTGGCGTAGGGCGGGACGACAGAACCAGGCCGCCATTGGCGGGGAGGGCGAGGCTTGCCGGAAGTCCTTGGCCTACGCCCGGCAGTGGATCGTCCAGGCGTTGCTGTCGCAGTCGCTGCCTTGGGCATCGACGTGACGGAAGGTGCTCTGTAGAACACCAGCGCGTTGTCAGAAGGCTTCTTGAGCGGATCAAACAGGCGTCGGCCTCGCTCCTCGATGTCAGCGATGGTGGCGACACGGTGAGGGTTCTTGGCATACGGCGGGATTATTCGTCCAGCTCGTACTCGGGCGTTTCGGGGCTTTCCAGCTCCGGCCCGGCGTCGGCCTGTAGCGCCTGCTGGCGTTGCTGTTCCCGTTGCTTCCTGAGAAACGGCGGCAGGCCCGCTTCCTCCTCTTCCTCGCTCAGCTGTGGACCCGTTCCGTCTTCCTCGTCCTCCTCCTGGTACAGGTGGTCGCAATCCAGAATCTCCTCCTGGTTGCGACTGTCCCAGGTGAACGTGTGCATCACTGGGCAGTAACAGCGCACCGTCACGGCTTCGGGCCGATCCGGCTTGCCGGTGATCTGCCACATTGCTGACGGACAGGTCTTGCAGGCCATCGGCAGGTGCGGCAGTGCGTCGCCCCGCAGTTTCAGCAGGACTTCGCTGGTGATCTCTCTGTCGTTGCCCGGTGTGTACTGAGTCATGGGATTCTCCATAAGTTTGATAAAACCTGGCTTCGCGTTCGGCCAGTAGCCGAACACGATCTTCAGGGGAGGCTTCGGAATAGGCTTTGCGAAACTTGGGGGTGGCCTTGTTGACGTACTTGATTTCCCTCGCGCGCTGCGGCCAGGCGAGCAAGCGCTCCTGAATCACACTGGCTTCAAGCGGTGGTTTCTTCAGTTCACGCCTGACAATGAAGTCATCCTGAAAGATGGTGTCTTTCAGATTCGTGCCCTTTGCGTCACCCGGCAATTTGACCGAAATATATTCAGTGTCCTTACCTTCGTTACGGATGCGTGTCTCACCGTGTTCAGCTACCAAGGCATAAAAGTCAGCCCGTGTAGTCACACCCCGTTCAATTATCTGCTTGACCAAATCCTGTTTGAACTGGCGGTTCTTGCCGTAAAAGTCATCGCCTTTATAGCGAGACAGGACACTGGCCGCGTCGGCGATGTCCGCACGGACATTCTCACGCGGCGAAGACAGGCCATACTTCTGGTTGATGTGTTCCTGAAAAGCTTCAAAGTACTTTTCATGATTCTTGTACACATCAACCGGATTGGCCTCATTGCCGCTTAGCAGGTTGATGCGCGGGATAATGATGTGGATGTGTGGCTTGCGGTCAATGACCTCACCGGTTTTCCTGTCAGTCACCGTTTTCATTTTGGGCAAATGCGCTTCGGCATACAGATTGAACTCTTCTGGCTTATACGCATGCATGAAAAAGTTCTTGAAGTCGGTCGTGATAGATTTAAGCAACTCAGGCGAAACGGTGTCTTCTTTGAAACTGAGTGTAAAAGTAAGATACCGGTCCTGACCGTAATCTGGGATACTTTCGTAGATGGCCCTGGTCAGACTGAGCTGCCCCTCAATGATCAAGCGATGGTCCAGTTCATCACGGGTGAACTCCCGACCTGACTTATTGCCTTTTTCTAAGTACTCCTGCGCCCCGGTGTTATAGCCACTGACTCTAATCAGCATATTCTATACCTGCTAATAAAATCGTTTCGATGACCACAAGCGATTCATACCATTTGTCTCTCACACTGTCGGCAATAAGGCCCCTATCACTGGCTGATTTAGCGATATAAGCCAACTGAGAAATGTTGTTACCGGCTTTGTTGACGATGAATACTATTCTTTTCCTAAACCCGGTAAACTCTCTAAACACCGGTTTTTGATTTAAAATAAGCTCTCTAAAAAAGGCTGATGCAGAACAGCCCGCCCGTTTGATCATGTCATTAAACTGGGCCATTTCGTCTTGGGTGAGTCGAAACCGGATGATATGAACTTTTTTGCCAGATACGTTAGGTGAGCCACGGTTGCCGTTATGGACTGGCCTTGACGGCTTTGGTGGGTCAGTCTCGGGCAATACCGTGAGCAATAGTTGTTGAATAGCGTTCAGCTTATTAAGCCAGTGGAGATACTGCTTTTGATAAAGCGTGCCGTTGTAAGGTGCCGAGTTTGCGGAGTAGGCAACTTTGTTTAGAGCATGTCCGGACTTTTCGAATACCTGCTGCATCCGCTTCTTGTCGATTGCGGACTGCTCAAAGGTTGGCGAGCGGCTCATCACCAGGTCGCGAAAGAATCGGGCGGGCTTTAGACCGGATTGCGCGATGGGCTCGGCAAACCGGGCGAACTGTTCATCCGTGAAACGGCATGACACGGGGCATGATTTGGTCACTTTTTTGGCCACAAAATCACCTCCTGAGGGCACCTGGATGACGACAACCAACAACGACAAAGACAACGCTTTCCCGCTCTGCGGGGTTCCAAAGGGGTATCCCCTTTGGCACGTCGATTGGATACGAAAAAGGCGAAGCTCTTTTTTGTAGACAATCGGTAACGTGCCTGTTTTGCGAATTCGGATTTCGAGTACGGTTCCAGAAGACAAGTGCACACTGCATTTGCACTGCACTCGCACTGCAAAATAACTGCACCTACACTGCATCCCACTACACTTTCACTGCATTATCACTGCGCGCGCACTGCACCTCACTGCATTTGCACTGCACCTACACTGCACCTACACTGCATTGCACTGCACTTTCACTGCATCCCCACTGCAAACCCTGATGAAAAGGAACATTTATGGCCAAATCAACCATTGCTGACACCCTAAACAGAATGGCCAACGCACAGAACGGTCGCAGTGTGGCCAGCCGCCTTCGTGACATTTTCCCTGACATCGAAAGAGCGCTTGAGGCAGGGGTGAGCCGCACAGCCATTCTGAAAGCGCTAGAAGATGATGGATTGGCAATCACCATGAAAACATTCGAAAGCGCTCTGTACAGAATCCGCCGTAGCACTAAGATAAGTGAGGCAAATACAGGCATCGCTGGAAGTTCAGAATCACATAGTGCGAGTCAGAAACTAACAACATCTCAACAGCCTGAAGGTAAGCCTCACCCTTTCGCAGGGCTCGGCGGTAACGGCAGAGACAGCAATGCAGTGCACCACTCTGTTCCTGACAAAGACCGAATATACGGACGAAAATAGTCAGAAAAGGGGTTAACTCACCCCTTTTTACTCATCAGCTCTAACACCTGTTTTTTAACGTTATTGGGCAAACTATCAATCGCCTGACTCTGTTTTTTTGACTCTCCATACCAATAGTTGGCGCTTTCCTGACTGTCCTGCGCAAAATTGTACAACATCACCCCCCCAATAGAAGCCGTCATCACAATTAAAGCAAGGGCAACAGAAAGACAAACATTCGTAATTAACAGCTTGGTATCTCGCAAACTCGCTGACAGTTCGTTTATTTTGCCTTCCGCCTTTGCAGCCACTGATTGCAGCGCCTGAGTAGACCCCGTCAATACAGCAGAGGTATCAGCAACCACAATTTCCTTGAAACGTTGATGCGCATTTTCAATTTCAAGTTTGGTTAAAGCACTCAACATGCCTTTGGTCTCGTCTCGTAAAGACCCTACAGTCCTTTCCGAATCTTCAACAGCGAGCACAATTTTCTCAATGACCGTATTCATCGCGCGTGGAACATCACGAACCACCTCTTCCAGTGAATCACTCACACTGTCGAGCATCATCTTATTGGCAAGCACTACGGAAAAGATGGGATCTTGTTCGGACAGGCGAATCCCATGTTCGGAGAATACTTCATTACGAATTTTCTGATTCAGCTCTTTATCATTCATTCGAGTTTCCATCCTCACGGGAAAAAACCACATCCAATTGACGATAAACATCATTAAACACATTGAATATTCTTGACTTAGGCATCAAGCCAAAGTCAGTGGAGACTTTAACTTCACGGTAAGTCATGTGCCGCTCAGTCATCAGTCGAATATCAGTAATAAAGTCATCACCATTTCTTTGAACGATTGTGACAACCCCTTGAATGATCGGCAAGGCCTCTTGAAACCATTCATTCTGCTCCAGGGTTTTGCCATCAAAAGTAGGCTTACCCCAAAACTCGTTTACCCAAACAACAATTTTTGCATTGGATTGGGTGCTTCGCACCAGGTCAATCAAGGAAATTAGTCCGGCTGCCGTGTCGTCTTTCGATTGGCCACCGGTGACGACACAGTGTATGAATACCTGTTTACCGTATTCCTGCATTGTTTCAAGAACACAATTGGATTTTATGAACTGCGCGAACGGTAAAAACGTCGAGGCTCCGTTATCGACAACCGACACCCTGTCGCTCAGCAGAATGGACTCAAAGAGCGGATCAAAAAGGCGCTGCATCACGATCCCGTCTTCAGCAATTTTGATCAGTTGAACGTTTAACGCAGCAATTTGGTAAAAGGTGCTGTTTACCGGGTCAGTATCCCCGCACGCTGGCTCATGGCCGCGTTCAATCATGTACTGCGCGAGAATGGATGACGCGAAGGACTTACCCACGCCGCCTTTCCCTTGAAGAATCCAGTGGGTAGTATTTTCCATCGGCATAAGGTTGTTCATAGTGTTTCCTATGGTCGAGTTGAGGCGATCAATCGCCTGAATAGAATGGTTTGTGGCGTAGAGTTTCAACACCAAGGGCGCTGCCCTTGTCATCCCGCAACGGCCGCGTTGACCTCGGGAGCGCGGGGTGGTGAAGCTACCCCACACTCCCAAGGTGAGCCTTTTCTGGACGGGGTAGCGTCAAGTGTGCGCTGCGCCCGTACTTCCGTTCGCCGCGACGATAGAGCGCGTCACGACGAGCCGGGAGCGCGGCACCTGACGTGGGCAAGATCGCTGTGTGGGTGGGTCAGACAAGCATCCAGTTGAACCGGTAGGGGTCCATGAAGGGGATATCGTCATCTCCGGCTCCAAAATCCCCGGCGGGTTGCGGCGCAGGCGCTTTGGCCTGAGTTTGCTTGCCTGATGCACGTGGCGGTTTTGGTGCCGCTTTGCCCTTGCCGGACGGTTTTTCCGATGCCGCCTGCTGGGGTGCTTGCTGCCGTGGGGTTTCGTGGTGGTCGCTGCCACTGCTGTCGTGGCCGTTCTGCCCTTGTTGAGCGTCGCCCTGTGGACGGCCACCGAGCAGCTGCATGGTGCCCTGCATGTCCACGACGATTTCCGTGGTGTAGCGTTTAATACCGTCTTTCTCCCATTCGCGGGTTTGCAGCTTGCCCTCGATGTAGACCTGCGACCCCTTGCGCAGGTATTCACCAGCGATTTCAGCCACCTTGCCAAACAGCGACACGCGGTGCCATTCGGTCTTTTCGACCTTCTGCCCGCTCTGCTTGTCAGCCCACTGCTCGCTGGTGGCCAGGCTCAGGTTGGTTACCGCCGTGCCGTTGGGCAGGTAACGACAGTCAGGGTCTTGTCCGCAGGTGCCTACCAGGATCACTTTATTGATGCCACGCGCCATGATTGCGCTCCTTCTGCAATGAGTTCGTTAAGGGGTGTCTTCGTTCGGGTCAAACACGAATATCGTGCTCAGAAGCTCACGGCCACGGGTTGTGGTCTCCTCGGCAGGGCCCAGCATCAATGCCGTTGAACCGTCTGCCGACAACTCAAACTCGGCAAAACAGGTGTCGCAATCCACTGGACGCCAGGTCATGTCCCACGCTCTGACGTTGACGATATCGACGGTTGCGGGTGTTTCGCAGTTGGGGCAGTGCGCCGTCATCGTTTCGCCGTCTGGCCACTGCGCTGCCTTGGGCTGTTGTTCCTCTGGCATAGCCAAAGCCTCCTTAGGAGAGAGGGTTACGCGCGCGTGGGTTTGCGACTGAACACGAATTCCAGCTTGGCTTCGTGATTGAGCTTCAGGGCCGCTTCAAAGGACTTGCCGGTTTTCTTGCTGTGAAAACCCTTCAGCACGCCGGTCTTGCCATTCGTCAGCAGCGCCTCGATCTGGCCGGGCGACAGCATCTTGCCGCTGACTTCCGGATGGAACTTGAAAGCGCAGGCGCGACAGCCGATCACTCGCGGGGTGACGGCCAGTTCACCGCCGCACATGGGGCACTGAGCGTTCAGGCTGTCCAATATCGGCTTACCATCACCTTGCACGTTGCCCAGATCGACGTTATGCACCTGGTGGGCAATGAAGTCCTCCAGTTCGTCCAGGAACGCGTCTACGGTCAGTTCACCGGCCTCGATCATCTGTTGCTGTTCATGCCAGAGCGCGGTCATGTCCGGCGTGGTGGCAATCGCTGGCAATGCGGCGATGAACTCCAGCCCCAACTGGGTGGGGATCAGTTTTTTCTTCTCTACCGCGTAAAAACCACGTTCCTGAAGCTTGGCCAGCATCGCGGCGCGGGTCGCCGGGGTGCCGATGCCGCCGTTCTCGCCTTTCTTGCCCTGGTCGCGGTCGATCAGCAGCTGCTTGATGCGTGGGTCTTGCACGTACTTGGCGACCCTCTGCAGGTCCTTGAGCAACGTGGCCTCGGTGTACAGCGGCAAGGGTTTGGTCTTTTCCTTGGCGACCGTAATGCCGTCGCATACCCCGGCGTCACCGACTTTCAGATCCGCCAGCGCATCGAAGGGACTCGCAACCTCGGCAGCGTCCGATGCGTCTTCGTCTTGCTCGTTCTCTTCAGTGACCTGCGCCGTCCAGCCGGGCTGCGTCACTTTGGTGGAGCGCGCAACGAAGGTGTGGCCGTTCACGCCAAACTTCACCTCGGCACTGAGGTAACGCTTCTCGGGCAAAAACTGCGCGACATAGCGTTTGACGATGGCCAAGTACACGGCGCGTTCATCGTCACTCAGCTGGGCAATGTCGATCTTCACTGCCGTGGGGATGATCGCGGTGTGGGCCGAGACCTTGCTGTCGTCGAAAGCCCGGCTTTTACGTTCCGAATTCACCTCGCTGAACATCCCGGCCAGGTCGGGCAGAGCTTCGCTCAGCAGGCTTAAGGTCTGCGGAGCCTCGGCAAACTGCTCATCGGACAGGTAACTGCAATCAGACCGGTTGTAGGTAATGGCCTTGTACTTCTCGCGCAGTGCCTGGGTCAGGGCCAGGGTTTTCTCGGCATCGATGCTGTGGGTCTTGCTCATGTACACCTGAAGGTCGAGCAACGCGAACGGCAAAGGTGCCGCCGTTTGCTTCTCTTCCACACGCGCCTCGATCACGTCTGCGGGCTTCATTCGGCACGCATCAGCCACTTGAGTGGCATACGCCTCGTCGATGATGCGGTTCTTGTCATCGAGCGGGGCATCCGCGGCCACCACGAGGCGGCCCTGCGCACGACTGCTACCAAAGCCCAGGCTTGCCGCAACCGTGTAGTAAAACGCGCTGGCGTGGCTTTTGTTGGCCAGATAGCGGTTCACGATCAGCCCCAGGATCGGGGTCTGCACGCGGCCTACTGACAACACGCCTTTGACGCCCTTGGCCCTACCGGCCAGGGTGCAGGCGCGGGTCATGTTGAAGCCGTACAGCTGGTCACCGATGCTGCGGGCCAGAGCTTTCTGAAACAGGCCGTAAAACTCGCTGTTGTCGCGCAGGCCTTCCAGCGCTTTGCGGGCAGCATTGGCGTTCATGTCGTTGATCAGGATGCGTTTGACCGGCGCGGTGTTGCCGAAATGCACCAGGACCTCGTCGACCAGCAGCTGGCCTTCGTCGTCCGGATCACCGGCGTGGACGATTTCCGAAGCGCGACCGATCAGCTGCTGGACAATGCTCAGCTGGTCCTTGGTGCGTGCGATGGGCTGGTATTTGGCCGGGCGCAGTTTCAGGGGCAGGTCGGCCTGAACCCAGTTTTTATAATCGGGGTTGTGCACCTCGGGCGGGGCCAGTTCGAGCAGGTGGCCCACGCACCAGGTGACGATATCGTTGCTGCCGCACTCGAAATAGCCGTCCTTGCGTATGACGGTGCCCAGCGCTTCGGCAATGACCTGGCCCAGGGCAGGCTTTTCCGCAATGAATACTCGCATGGTGTTCTCCTTGTCAGGCTTGTCAGGATCTGGGGCTTAGCCCCGGACCTTGCCGAACTTGTCGTTGATTTTTTGGGTGTAGCTCTGATCAGCACCGGGGCAGCTGTTGAGGTAGTCCTGGCGCGCCGTGGCGGTCTGGCTCCATTTGATGTTCCCGTGCTTCTTGACCAGGATGCTGAAGTAGTCCTGCTCGGCGCTGCGGCACTCGCTGCCACCGCTGTTGCCGGTGAACTTGCCGTAGAGGCACAGCACGGACTTGCACGGGTCACCGGCGAAGGCCGAGCCACTGCCCATCAGGCACACTGCGAACAGTGCGCAGAGCAGCGTTTTGCCGCGACCGGGCACGGCGTTGCCAGCGACATGACCCTGGCGGTCAGCCGTTTTGCTGAAGGTATTCATGTGTTGCTCCTGCAAGCGTTTGGATGTGCCAGTGGGGGGACTACATCGTTTCGGGGGTATCGTCAGCCTGCGCAGGCTCGGGATCCGGCTCGACCTCAACTGGCGGTGCCTTGTCCGTTGCGGCCTTAGCCACTTCGATTGCCTGAGCGTTGGTGTCTCTGGGATTCCAGCGCTGCCGTTGTTCGGCCTGCATGGGCTTGGTGTCTGCCACTGCCACCTTGGCTTCGACGGTGCGCACCGGTACGGTTAACGCGTCGATTTTGGAAGCATCGCCACTCGGCACATCGGGCGTCGGCATACCCGCTCGCTCTTTGAACACGGGTTCTTCGTACCAGAAGATTTTCCGGGCTCGGATGTTGGCAGCGGGCGTCGTCTTTGTGGCTTCCACAAAAATCAGCTCTTCGCCGTAAGGCAGGGCGCTGACCTCCTGCGGCAACAGCAACGGTCGGGGCTGTTCGCTGTAACTGTCTGTTTGACCTCGAGCACCGATTTCATGCTTCTGTCTGTTCAACGACTGGTTATGGACGCGCACCGTTGTGTTACCCAGGCGCGTGCTGTACTCCTTGGCCAGCTCGACATTGCCGGTGCCGTAGACGATTTCGATGTGAAAGGCCTGCATGATGCCGTTGCCAGCCTCCCGGCCATACGTGCGCTCGCTGCGTAGCTGGTCCTTGCCCTGAAAAATGATGATGTAGCGAAGGCCTGCACCGCGTGTCAGCGCCGGGGCCATTTCCATGATCTCGATACGGCCCATGACCGCGATTTCGTCGATCACGAACAACACCTGATACTTGAGTATCAACGTGCCGTCTGCGCAATGACCACCCTGCTCGGGCATCACATCGGTGTTCTGCTGAATGGCCTGAGTGAAGAACAGGTTCATCAGCGGGCCGTATTTCTTGATGGCGTTACCGGTCACGCAAAAGTAGATGCTGATCTTCTCCTTACGCAGCTTGGTGAAGTCAATGTCGGTGTCTGAGACTGCCCAGGCCACCGTTTTCTCGGCATACATGGACAAGGCACCGCGCAGGATATCGACGGTGGTGGACCATCCGCTGCTCTTGTTCTTCGAGGCCTCGAACACGCCATTGAGCTCTCGAAGGGTTTCCACTGACAGCGCGTTGGGGCCAGTGCTGTGTTGCTCGATGGCTTGCTGCGCCCACACACCGAGCCCGGTGCCCAGTGACGCCACCTCATAGGCCTGGGGCAAGGTCAGCTTCATACCATTGAGCTTCATGCCTTCCATTTCCATCAGGTACAGCAAGATGGCCGCAAACACGTTGGCAGCCTTGTTGTACCACTCCTGGTTCTTGGGGTTGTCCGAGACGAACAGCACACCCGCCAGCGTGCGTATCTGCCCCAAGCGGTACAGCGGGTCGCGGCTGAGTGCACTCAGCGGGTTCCAGCGGTGCGTCTCCAGAAGCTCCGGCGAAAAGCGGTAGACCTTGTGTCCGGCTGCGGCCCGAAAACCTGCCGTGTCCCTCCAGTTTTCAAATTTGGGGTCGTTCACCACCACCGAATCGGGGTAGCTCAATAGATTGGGGGTAACGACTCCCACCGTTTTGCCGGTGCCAGGGGGCGCGGCCAGCATGACGAATGTCTGGCCATAGCTGGCTAAAAAGGTGTCCTTGGTGGGGTGCTTGCCAATGAGGATCGCGGGATGCTCCTCGATCCGTTCTTGGGGATTGTCCGGGCTGATGGGTTTGGATTTAGCTCTGGCCATCAGCGGCTCCCGGCTTGACGCTGAAGCGCCTGTTCGTTGTTGCTTTGCTGCTGAAGATCAGCCTGGAGTTTTTGCAGCTCGATGGACTGCTGCTGGTTGGCCTGGATCTGCTTGAGCGAGGCGCTGATGACTTCGAGCTGGTTCGTCTGTTGATCTAGCTGTGACTGAGTCGCGCAGCCAGTCAGGGACAGCATGAATACTGCGGACAGGGTCAGTGCGGTACGTACATTCATCGTCATATTTCCTTTGAGTAGGCACAGCCAAACGCCAGGCGGCTGGTAGCTGACTGTGTGGCGTTGCATGGGGAGGGTCTGAAAATGCGGGTGTATCAGGGGGCGATGTGGCTATTTATTTGCGCAGTCCCCGCAATAATCCGAGTAGCAATTGATCGGCATCCATACCGTGGTTTTCCTTAGCGAACTTACGGCGTGGATCATCTGCTTGGTCCGCAGCCAGTTGCTCCAGATTGGCCTGGTCTTCGCTGCGCATCTCCTGCGCGTCGCCGCCGGTTGTCAGCAAATACTCCAGCGCTGCGGCTGGAATATCTTCAGGCTCTGCGAACCGGCATTCCCATTCGCTGCGTATCTCCTGTTCATCGCTTCCGGTGGCGTCACTTTTTGCTAACACTTTTTCGGTGGTCATCTTAATATTTCCTCTTAGGGAGACGCTGATTTATTCTAAAACCCAGCTGTTGCCCCCTTATAAATCAAGGCCTCCAGAGCGTTGCAGGGACGAACAATCGAATAAATCAGCGCCTCCTTAGGGTTTGTTAAAAGGTTTCATAGCGATCTACCCTCAAGCCAGGACTGAACTTGACCAATGCGTCGAGGCGTAAAGCAACTGCCGCCGCCATGGCTAGCGCCTCAGACATATCGGGTACCCAGGGGGTGATGTCGTTCAATTCATAAGGTTGACCCGCCATGAAGGTAAGTGAAAAACTTCCCTCTGCGCCGTCCAAATCAAAGGCCAGATACTCGCCTCCCTTGAACCGGTACGGATGAAGGCAAGCGGTGATCTGTCCCTTGATCGCCAGCCGCGCTTGATTTGAAATGTCTTCGATCCACATTTCAACATGCTCTAGATATGAGTTATTGCCATTCATATCCAAGCGGCTCACCTCCATGCTATCTGCACAACAGGATTGCTCGATGTGTATGGCTTCCCCAATGTGGTCGCCAAAAGCGAGTTCCAGCCACGAATCATTGGCGCTTTCCAGCGTTACGATATCGTGGTCCCTTTTTAAGGCATTGATGATCCATCGCGTCCAGGGTTGACACACCTCGCTCACAGGCTGCGCTGCTTTGAGATGGGCCAGCGCTTCATACGCTTCATCCATCAACGGTCGATAACCTGGCAGGGCATCGAAGCGATAGCCTAAAGGAGCGCCTTCGAACTCAGCGAAACAGGTCAGACTTAACCCTAGCCCGCTTAACGGTCCAGAATACGGTTCATTCGTCTCAAAGCCCCCCTCTACCATCCAATCACCCAACGCATCATCATGTTCGGGCGCTGCCACTGGGACGATCTGACACGCCAAGCGCTGCTTTAATGCGTAGACCTCGCTGTGTAAGAAATCTCGAATTTCGTTTTCGGTTCTTCTGAAAAATTCCTTTTCGCCTGCCTGCATCGCATCCTCTGCCGATAAGCAGGCTAGTCCCCCTTCTTTGCCGCAAACATAAAAAAACCAGAGTCCAGACGCCGAAAATTCTCCATCTTGAGCAGTGTCGAATTCGTCGGAGGTTCCAACAAAAATTGCTGGGTTAGTCGTGTGCTTGATGATTGTCATAATCGTATTCTCTTGTTTCCTCTAAGCATGCTTAATCACATACGCTGTATGGAATCCTTGATGGGATCGTGGACGACAACCGAATCGGGATAACGGAGCAAATTAGGAATCACCACCCCTACGGGCTTGCCGGAACCTGGCGGAGCAGCCACCAGAAACGAATCCTCCGCGGGGTGCTCCTCGATCCGTGCTTGGGGATTGTCCGGGCTGATGGGTTTCGATTTAGCCTTGCCCATCAGCGGCCCCCTGCTTGACGCTGAAGCGTCTGTTCGTTGTTGCTTTGCTGCTGAAGATCAGCCTGGAGTTTTTGCAGCTCGATGGACTGCTGCTGGTTGGCCTGTATCTGCTTGAGCGAGGCGCTGATGACTTCGAGCTGGTTCGTCTGTCGATCAAGCTGTGACTGAGTCGCGCAGCCGGTCAGTGACAGCATGAACACAGCGGACAGGGTCAGTGTGATTCGAACGTTCATCGTGATATTTCCTTTGAGTAGGCACAGCCAAACGCCAGGCGGCTGGTAGCTGACTGTGTGGCGTTGCATTGGGGATGGTCTGAAAATGCAGGTGTATCAGGCGGCGAGGCGGCTACTTATTTGCACAGCACTCGCTTGAGTTATCGAGTAGCTGTTGATCGGCATGTCGCCACTTCAAATAGTCCTCGACACGCCAGAAACCGGCAGCGGCAGCATTGCGTTCAAGCACCCACCAGGTTTCGCCAGGCTCGACCATGACGTGGTATTCCTTAGCTAACTTACGGCGTGGATCGTCCTGTTCAGCAGCCAATTGCTCCTGATTGAACTGGTCGCTGCGGGCCTGCTCTTCGGCCAGCTCCTCTTCGGTGAAATAGTCATAGGGATCATCATCGAAGTCCGGCTGTCCGAACTGGCATTCCCATTCGCTGCGTATCTCCTGTTCATCGCTTCCAGTGGCCAGCAAATGACCGAGGTAGTCCAGGGCACCGGCTGGAATGTCCGCTAACGGCATGTCCAGAATCCGGGCAACTTCGGGTTTCGCCTTCTCTGTGGCCTCATCAAGCGCCTGACTGATCCGCTCATATTCAGCCTCATCGGCTTCCCGTTTAGCGCGCAACCGCTCGCTGTTCGCCACCTGATCGGCCTTGGCCTGCTCGATGACCCTGTTCCAGTCGGGCGGCAGTGGGCAGACGCCCTTATCAATTAACCCGGCATTGATCCTGCTGAGCAAGGCCATGTCCTGCTCCGGCACCGGCGTGCTCACGATCGGATCCGCCGAATCGTCCTCGATGGCGTCCGATAAGCCGCGCTTCATACGTCCAGTGCCTACACGCCTCACCAGGTGAAGCTCTCCCCAAGCGCTGCCGGTCGCTTTCTTGCCTTCCATTTCCATGCTCGTGGTGTATTTCATCAACCACTTGTGCATGAACCGCTGACGCTCGGGTGCCATGCGCAGGGAAATGTCATGGAAACGCTGATAGAACGCTTCGTCATGCCCGCACGCCAGGCTGTCGCCCTGGTGCGCCACCTCGTGCTCGACCAGCCCGAAGATATAGGCCGCCGTTTTCATGGGCTCAGATTTAAGGCGTTGGACGATAGTGCGGTTGATGGCCAGGTATGTTTTACCATCCGTCCACGCTTCACTGGTGTTCGATTCACCAAGCAACACCGCCAGGAGGTCTTTGCTATGCCGAACGGTGCCATCCTTCCAGCGTTCAGCCCCCACACACGCACCGGCATAGTGTTGCAGGCACCAGCGCAACGCTATCCAGGCCCGGCGCGTTTCTTTGTCCAGCGCCTTTTTCTCATCGACAATCGATGTTCGCTCGACATAAGCCTTCTTGACCGTCGCGAAAGCGGCGCACTGGGGCACCTTCAGGTCTCGGTACCAGTGACTGACGGCAGGTCTGGCATTGGCAATCACCCGTTCCAGCACATCTTCAAAATCTTCAACGCTATGGCAACCGAAGCGGTCGAGCGTTTGCGGATGCAGTACCTGGATGATGCGCTGCCCGGCAATGCCTTCGCCCTTGGGTATGTCACTGCCCTTTAAAACAACGGTGTAGGTGCCTTTGTGTTCACGAAACGCCTTGCCAATAAAATCCATCAGGGTGATATGCCGTTTGCCTGGCAGAACCGTCATGACTTCTTCATGGCAGAATATTTTGGCCACATCAGCTGCACCGCTGAGCAACGACAGTGCTGATCGCGCTCGACGTGCTTCTGTCTTGCGGCGTCCACCCAATTCCCCCGAGACCTTATCAGCCAGCGGACCGAACACCTTGGCGATGGCTTTCCAGACCGGGCAGGTCTTGCGCAGTATCTCACTACGAGAGACGTTGAGGGCAATCGCCCGCTTGGTCACGATCAGGCCTCCAGCCCCCCAGAGGTGCGAGGAATCGTGACGGACCAGCACGCCCTGGTTGTAGATCGAAACCGCGCCTTCTTCCTTGGCCCGGTAATAGGCGTATTCGTCTTCAAAGTCCCACTTTTCCGTTGCAGGATCGCGGGTAATGAGACGGCCATTAAGTTCAACGCTGATGCGGGTGTAGCGCACCAGGTCACGAATCTCCTGGACGGCAGACATCAACTCCAAATCGTTGAGCGGTTCGTACCAGATGCCCTCGATGGAGCAACCCGGTGCGCCGTGTTCAAGATCGTCCAGCTCGTAGTTGTAGCCCATCGAGCGGGTGTCAACGGTCATCTGCCAATCGTTGGAAGCCCAACGTGTTTTGGCGTGCGCCATGATCTGACCCCGGCCCAGGCGAAACCGGCCATAGGTGGCATCGCCTTCCTGGTGCGGTGTGCCAAAGCGTCCGAAGTAGCGCAGCACGTCATTGCGGCTGGCAAATCCGCGACCGTCATCAGCGCAGTGAAAGCCCTCTTTGGTCATGGTCAGGCGCAATGCGGTGGCATCGGCATCTACAGAGTTCATCACCAGCTCGATGATGGCCTTGCCGATCGATCCGGCCTGACTATGGATGATGTGTTGAATGATTTCAGGGTCCAGCTCAAAAGGTAGCAGCACGGTACACCTCATATAGGTAAGGCCAGGCACAGCCAAACGCCAGGCGGCTGGTAGCTGACTGTGTGGCGTTGCATGGGGATGTTTGAAAATGCGGATGTATCAGGGGGTGACGCGAGCGTAATGCCTACTTGCGGGTCTTACTGGTGCCCTGTGATGGCTTCACCAGTCCGCACACACGGGCATAGCCTGACTCACTATTGGCGAGCGTGCTCCAGCTCCCCTTGTGGCCGGTGTTCAGCCTCTCGATAAACGCTTTTACCTCATCGTCGGTTTGCGCAGCCGCGAACTCGATGGTAGTGGTGAAGTTAGCCAAGATGGCTTCTGCTGATGCCTTCGAGAGCGCCAGTACGTCTTTTGCGTCACTTTTTGCGAGCACTTTTTCGGTGGTCATCGTAATGCCTCGTCTGTTGTCTGAATACATGTAGTGAGCGTAAAGCCTACTTGCGGGCCTTACTGGTGTTCTTGTACTCGCCCTGGTACTCGAACTGGCGCAGCTCGCGGTCGTTGGCAAAGCGGGCATCACCGTGCAACGAAGTTTTGGGCTTCAAGCGCACGAAAACGGCCATCAACGTAACGCCGACCGGCAGGAACGTCAGGGCTGCCGTCACACACCATGACCACGGCACGTACAGCATGCGCCGGTCGTTCCAGGGCAGTTTGCGGGCCTCCCATAGCGTGTCCCAAGACAGGCCCGCGAAGTGCCCTTGGGTCAGCTGCAAAAACATAGCTCCCCCTGCGTACAGGCCTGCCACGAAGAACACCAGCATCAATGCGATGACCAGTAATGTCAGTCTCCACCACATAAACGTCTCCTATCACCCTGCCGGGCGAGCGTGTGCTCGGCCTTCTGAACGTGAGCACGTGCAGCCTCGAAGGCTGCAAACGTCCTCGGATAAGGCTGGATCGCTTCGATCATCTTGAACACTTGCCCCAATGCATCACGGTTGTGCCGCTCGCGTTCTACAAGGGCTTTCTCCAGGCCGTGTGCAGGATTGCGCGTAATGCTGTTGTGCAGCGTGACGTAATCCATCTGGATGGCTTCGGCCACTGCGTAGAACTGTGAGTAATTGAGCAGCAGAACGTATGGCTGCGTGGGTGGCTTAGGCCTTTCTGCTAGGCGCTTACCGCTACCGCGTGTTGCAAACTTCCGAGTAAAAATCCGTTTCAACCACATGACACACTCCTATTTAGCGTCGTTGACGCTGACCATTGAGCAAGGCCAGCTTGTGTTCAGGTTCGTAATGCACTTCCAGGATGTCCGTCTTTTCCATGTACACCACCACATCGAATGAGGTGCGGACCAGGCGCTCGATGTAAGCGTAGTCCAAGCCCTTGCCGACTTCCGACTGCTTTACCAGGCCGCACACACGGGCATAGCCTGCTTCACTGTCGTTGGCGTGCGCCGTGGTCACGGTGCCCTTGGTGCCGGTGTTCAGAATCTCGATGAAGTGCCACACCTCGTCTCCAGTCAGCTCGGCCAGGAACAAGTGGTCGGGCTTCATTCGTAGCGCGCTGGCCACCAGCGCTTTGGGCGTCACCACATCGCTATAAAGCAGATGCACATGGTTGGGATGAAACGGCAGGGAGTCTTCCAGTGATTCCTGGATCGTGACCATGCGCCGGTGAGCCGGAAAGAGGTCGATCAGCGTCTTGCCGTAGGTGGTCTTACCCGACCCTGGCCCGCCGAACACGATGATGTTCTGGAGATGGGCGACGGCAGTTTCCATGAACGAGTCCCAGTCGCCGGCAGCGTGAACGTCCTTCATGTCGCACTGCCAGGGCTTGAGGGTCACCACCGGTGAAGCGATGGCCTTGGCCCGGTCATAGCGGCCACTGTTGACGTAATCCTTATGGGTGAAGCGCAGCAAGGAGGGTTTGCGAAACGTCATCGACAGGGTGCCTTCCTCGCACGCCGGTGCCATGACGATCTGGCCCCGCTCCCCGCCAGGCAATTTAACGGTGTGAATCGGTGAATGAGGGGCCAGCACGCGGGATCTCAGCGCACAGAGTGCATTGGCCAGCCGCCAACACAGGCTGTAGGTGAGCCAGGGCGCGTCCTCGCGCACCCAGCCGTCTGGACCGTCTACCCAGATTTCAAAGGGCCGGTTAATGGCCACGTCCTGGGTGCCAGGGCGATTCAGGCGCTCGGTGACGCCTGCCTGGGCGAGAAAGTCCAGGACCAGCGTGTCTTCGGTCAGCCCTTGTTCCTCAGGGTCTTGCGAGTGATCTTGTTCTTGCGTCATGAATACTCCTTAGCGGTTCTCGAAAACCGATGAAAAGTCGATGTCGCGGGCCACGATGACGGTGATGACCGTGCCCGGCAGCAGGTGCGCGGTGTCCGGGATGTTGATGGTGCTGTCCAGCGCCTTGTTGGCCATGCTCTCCACGTTCTGCTCGCTGTTGTTCACCGTGTAACCACCAGACCCTGAGCTTTTCTGCGTGGTGTTGGACGCGGCCTGAAGCGCGTCCTGGATGAACGACAACATCACTGCACCGCCAAAGCGCTGCATGTAGTGGCGATTGATCCAGGCTTCGGTCCCGCTGGCTCCCATGGGGCCTGCACCGAGGCTGTCAATCTTGGCCCGCACACCCGATTGGGTTTCGATTTCGGTCCAGGTGGTGAACACGCTGGTTTCGCCTGGCCCAACCTCAACCGTCTGTTCACCGGTGAGCTTGTCACCCGCCGCCGCAATCACCGTGGAGCCATCGGCGGAATACAGCGGATCGGTCAGACGACAATCCACCAGCCCTGGGTGGGTGCTGATGATTTCGTTGTACAGCGCGCAGCGCGTGTAGGTGTTGTGGCTGACCAGGTACTTGCGGTTCGGTGCCAGGTACGCCTTGGCCGGGGCAAAGGTGGTGCCGCCCAGGTCACTCAGACTGCTGCGTTTTCTGGAGGGCGATTCCCCCCCAAACCGCCGCTCGATCCGCCCTGAACGTCAGCCAGCAATGAAGGCGGCAGGGAAGACTGATCGTTGGTCGGCTGTTGCGGCTGAGTATTCGCAGCGCCGGTGCCCAACGCATCTTCCGAGGTGACGAACATCGCAGCCCCCAGTTTGCGTTGCCGAGGGGTCTCCACGACCGGTGTGTTCTGCCCGGGCGGTGGTGGCACACTGGCGGCATGTCCCTGATCGATCGATCCGCGATTGGCATCCCTTTTATCCTTTTCCTCCTTCGCCAATCGGTCTCTTTCAGCGCGGGCTCTCCTGTCCTCTTCGGCTTTGTCAGCGGCCAGTTTGGCTTCCCGTGCCTTTTTCATGCTGTCGTCGCTAACCTGATTGACGTCCAGGGTCGCGTCCTTCTTGACGTGGGTTTCATCGACCTCGGAGCCGGTGGTTTTCATCTGGGAAATGGTGAAGTACCAGAGCCCTACGCCAGCCAGCAGCCCCACCAACCCCAGCGCGGCCAGGCTCAGGTAAAGCGTCTTCCTGTTTTGGGTATCGCCTGTGCGTTTGGTCCGCACGTCAAAGGCCCCACGGGCCTGGGTGCTGGCAGGCTCGGAGGCCGTTGCCTGTTCCGGGGTCGCTGCGGGTTCGGGTGGCCCGATGCTGTCCGGCCCTGGGGTGTTCGCCGGGGCTTGGTCGTTGTCATTGTTCTGCATGCTTGAGCTCCCGAATCTCGCCGGTGGTGGTCCCGTTGAAGTTGTACCCCGTGTTCACCTGAACGGTAGGCCGGGCCTCTACAACCAAGCCGTTTAGGCGGAACCGAAACAGCCGGCTGACCCCATGCACCACGACCACGTTCTGTTCGTTGTGCGCGTCGGCCAGGGTTTCAGTACCATCGGGCAATACCTGGTACAGCACCGGGCGCGGCCCGTTGCCGGTGAAACGGAAGCAGGTCAGCATGCCGTTGTCCCAACCCTCATAGGGCGCTATGGACCTGCTCTCTGCACTGGAGCGCTTCTGATAGGGGCCGTTTTGCACCGGGCCGTCGCAGGGGTTGCCGGGGTCACGGCGTACAGCGCCAGTTTTTTTCGGCGGCTCGGGGTAGGTGAAGCGCAGCGCGTAGGTCATGTCCGCAGCCCGAGTCACCAGTTTCAGTTCCAGCAGGTAGGTGTGCCGGTTGGTGTTGATCACCAGGTTGGTGTTGGGCTCCTGGTCGGTAATGGGCTTGATGGCCACCAGGTTACCGGCCTTGTTCGGGCCGATGGACCAGGCCTTGGGATCACCTGACACCATCAAGCCCGAGGCCTCATTGATCGTCTCATTGGCCGGAAGCTGAACCAGCGAGGTACGACCCACCGAGGCCTGGATGCGGTACACGTTGTCCGGGCTGTAAACAGCGGTCTGCACGCGCCGGTCCAGCGTCGAGCCGGTGCCCATGCTCTCGGCAAAGACCGGCAGGCCGGACGTCACAAGCAACAAGGCGGTGAGGCCTGAAACGGCTTTATTTACCATTGGATACCCCCACTTCCTGGGTCATCGTATAGGCCTTGACCCCGAAGCCACGGGGGTTAAGCCATTGGTCACCGGCTTTTTTGGCCGGGTTCTTGTAGTCGTAGGTCACCGTCGCCACCCAGGTCACCGGGGCCAACTGGGGATCGGGGACGCCGTTGCGGTCCAGCACGGTTTTGGTGAGTCGCACCTGGGCGGTGCCTTCCCGATCTTTGCGTTCCAGGAAGTTGATATTGTTGATATCCGTGCGTATTTGCCGGTTGGTCCCCAGCACTTCCAGATAGCCCTTGGAGGACAACTGGAAATTGCGGTATTCGGTAAATGTTTCACCGTAGGACATCAGCTCCACCATGCCGAACTCTGCGTCGTGGCTTGAGAAGTTGTAGCTCTCGCGAAACCGTACATAAGTCGAGAGCCAGAACTCGTCATCGATCTGCTCCGGTGGCTTGCCTTTGTCGTCGGCCCACACCACGTCCGTGTAGCCGGAGTTGTTGTCTACCCGTACCAGGCCAAGTTGCACGGTCTTGAGCGGGGTCAGGCCCATCACGGCGGCGATCGACATAAAGGTCAGCACACCAAAGAAGCCCGCCAGGCGACGGGCGTTTTTGGTCTTGGCCTTCTCGTCGGCGGCGATGTTCTTCTCGAAATACCGCGCTGCGTGGATGAATGCCTGTTCAGCCAGGCTGATGTCTTGTGCGGTGGCCGCGTCGATGCTGGTACGGGCGGTCAGTTGCCGCTCCTGATCGATCACGTCCTGTTTGGATTTTCGAAACTTTTTCATAGATCACCTAAACGGGACAAACACGCGCTGCGCGGATCAGTTCGCGGAGCATTTGGAGTCGTTGGGCGGGACCTCGGCGGGCTTTGCCGGGGAGGCGCTTGCGGCAGTTGCCGGGCGCTTTTGACTGGTGGTCTTGAGCGGCTGGGCCTGGGGCGCGGGGCTTGCCGCTGGCCGTACCTGGCCAAGCACGGGGCGCGTAGCCGGTATCACGGCGGCTGGTACAGGTGCAGGCTTGTGGGTGAAGGGCATGTCTTCCCACTGCCCTTCCGGTTCGGAAAGCTTGGGTGCAGAGCCACACCCTGACAGCAAGGCAGCCGAAAGCAGCCCGCTCAAAGCAAGTTTGACATTCATAGTGGAGTACCTGAGAGAAGCGAGGGTGTTGCGAGTAGGGAGAGGATGTAGCCGGTAACGATAAATCGGGGTGTTATTTGATGTTGTTGCGTCCCCTCCGCAGTTTGGAAATGCCGGCGGCGGCACCACGAGTCATGCCTCTTGCAGCACCAAATCCTGTAATTTTACTGATCATTCCGCCACCGGAAGGGCCACCGCCCATGATGGAGGCTGCTTGCTGAGGCAGTTCGATGACCAGCGCTGTGAACGTGCAGAAGACAATCAGGATGGTGAGATTCCCCTCCAGGGTGGTCGTCAACGTTCCATCTTTAATCATCATGGTGTTGATAAAGCCGATTTCGATTGCCAGCACAACCGATATCAGGACCTGGGCCAACATGAAGCCTGCGATGGCTGAAACCCACCCCCAGAAATACTGCCGGGTCTGATCAAACAGCAGAAAGGCAATAAACAAAGGCCCTACGGCCACGACAGCCGTTGTCGACACCTTCAGTACAAAGAGCGTAGCCACGGCAGCCAGCAAGAACGGGATACCGCCCAGCACGTAAAACACCACCCCCTGAATGCCCAACCAGATTTTAGCAAAACTGGTTGTTACGATATTGAATTCCATAGCCCCTATCAGGGCGCTCAGGTTCGACGCATAAGTAACAATCAAACTGTCGATCTGGTTGGTTTGCGTGCCCTCCTGGCCGGACAAGATTCCCCCCATCCAGTTGGGAAAGCCGGTGATAAAGGGCACAATCGTTTGTACGTACCAATGCACACTGAACGCACACGCGGTAATGGCAGCCATTTTCATAATTTCTTTGGCCACATCCTCGAAGGCAACGTTCATCCCCCGGTACAGCCATTGCATGTTGCGAAGCGTGAAGTGGATCAACCACATCGTCCCGAAGAGCGCTCCCAGCCCCAGCATCACCTTGGCCATCCCGGTGACCAAGGCGCTTTGCAGAGCAGCATCAACGAAATTGAACAACGTCTGGGCTATCTTTGTTACGTCCATGCCGCCTCCGTTATTTTGCTCGGGTATAGGTGATGTAATCGAAATAGATGACGTTGCCTTCCAAACGCATGGTTACAAGACCATTAGCCATGCTTAAGACACTATCCGACTCCGCCTTGGCTTCAAATCGCTGCATGCTTTTTTCCCTTTTGCCATGCCCCAAAATATCATCTGTGGTTTCAAGGTTTACGTGAAACATTTCTCCGTCTTTGGAGATATCCATGACAAAGGTTGGCTTGCCCATTCTTTTCATGTTTTCTCCAGTCCATCGCCCAACAAATCCATCCCCTTTGCTATCGAAGCAACCCGACAGCGCCAGTGCAAACAACACCAAGCAAGAAAAAGCAGTCATTCTTTTAAACATAGGTCATCTTCCCTTTTGAATTTATTGGTGAATCAATCGTAGCTGGGCCGCACGCTCGTTTTACCGTTCATGTAGTCACTGAACGCCTGGGCCCGTTTTTCGTTTTCCATTTTCTCTTGCTGCTGCTGGAGCATCTGCATGTTGGCCAGCCGCATCTGCTGGTTTTGCAGCTCGATCAGCTCCTGCTGGTAGCGCAGCTGTAAATCCTCCTTCTGCTGTGGGGTCGTCACCTCGTTCAGCCGTGCCCGCAGGAACTCGGCGTTCTTGACCCGTTCGGTGCTGGCGTTGTAATTGCGCTCCAGCGCATCGACCACCGACATCATCTGGTCGAATTTGGCCTGCACGCTGGCATTATCCGAGGTTAAGCCGTAGCGGTCACGCAAACTGGCGATGTCCCGTGCCGTGCCGTAGACATCGGCCCAGTCCCCCATGGGCATCACCTTGTTCAAGGCGGGATCGTTCAGGAACCCACCCAGCATGTCGTTGCCGGTGATGATGCTCTTGTAGTGGTTGTACTGCTGCGCTGTCTCGCGGATGGCGTCCTTGGCCGTGGTCAGTGCATCCATGGCCTGCTTAGCCTGGGCCAACGCATTCGCCCTCAGCGTGAGCAGGGTAGACGGGTCCAGGACCGGAACGCCTGGTACTGCTGCGTAGGTCGCAGGCAGGGCTGCCGTCCCTATGACCGCGCTCAGCGTGTAAACCAGCATCTGCTTTTTCATGACGCATTCTCCATTTCGTTGTGTTCCTGAAGTGCTTTCCAGGCCTTCTGGAAGGCCGGCATCCAGCGCTGTGCATCCCGCGTGTTCATGGACTGGCGCAGGTTGTCGGCGTAGTCGAACGCAGGCAGCCATACAGCGGGATCGTCGGTGTTCAGCCATTGGCGAACGGCCTCGGCCACCAGAAAAGCGTCTACCCAGACCTTGGGATCGGTCGTGCCCAGGTGTTGCCGGATACGCTCGGCGACCGCCAGGTTCATTTTCGTGGCCGACAGCAACGGCAACCAGTACTTGAGTGGGCCGCCCAATTCCATCTTCAGCTTCACCGTCTGGTGCCCCTGCTGCACCACCATTTCCCGGCTGAGTTTCCCCATGTCACGCACCGCTTCGAACAGCTTGCCCGTGACGCCAAACTTGGCGTAACTCTTAGCCTGGGCGTTTTTGTTGGGCAGCCAGATGGGCGTAATCACCTGCTGAATGACCGCCGGAGCATACTTCGTCGCCAGCGCTTGCTCGGGGTACTGGGTGTCCATGATCAGGATTTCCCCGCGCATACGACCGCTCTGCAAGACCTCCTGGATGGCGTCTGCCGTGCTTTTGAATGACAGCGGTGCCCAATACTCGGCCACTACGTTCAACAGCAGATTGCCGGGGCGGGCTTCGTGCATTTCGCGTTTCATGTAGAACAGCGTGTTCAGAAACGCCTCCATGACCTCGGGGTGTTTCTCGGCATAATTGTTTTTGAGCAGCTGCGTGCAATCGAAAGCCAGACGCCGGTAGGTCTGCGCATCGAACTGGTTGACCGGCGAGTCCAGTACCCAGGCGTATTGCCCTACACGGCCCTCACCGGCCAGGCGACACCATTTCGATAGCCGGGTCCGCAAGCAGTTTTCGCCTTGCTCGGGGATGTTTCGCAGCAGCAATGACATGCTGCGATTGCGCACGTTGGTGTGCGCCATGACCGCCTCGATAGAGTCCTTGATCCTTTTCTGGTCAGCGTCATTGCTCTTGTCAGGTCCACCGGCGCAGCACAGCACCAGGTCAAACAGCATTTGCCGCAATGCAGGACTGTCGTGAAACTGGAACGGGTTGACGCCGGTGAAGTGCCCCAGCTGCACGGTGTAATACTCGGCCCCCAGTGCACACAGCAGGTGTTTCAGCGACTCGTTGTAGTCGATACCGAAAATCAGCGGATCGAAGCGGCTGAGAAAGGTCAGCAGGGTGGCCTCCGCAGTGGTTTTACCGACCCCCGTCTGGCCCGTGAAGACCGCATGCCCTGGCAGCATTTCACCGAGGTTGTTCTGACCGGGCGGGCTGTCGTGCACGTTGAGGACATACAACGCCTTGTTGGCCGTCAGCACCGGCATGACGCCTGTCCCGTCACCAATGGGGTTGCCCTTGACCTTGCCCGTGGGGGTGGAGTGCAGCGAAAAGCTGCACGCCAGGTTCTCGGTCGATTTCATCATGGGGTACATGGCCTCGGTCACACCGGGGAACTGCGTGTACCAGGTGTCGATGTTGCTCATGGTCGAACGCACAAAGGTCGCGTCACGCACCGTAAACACCGACGCCATTTTCGTGCCGTTCTCGATGGCCTGGTCCGGGGTCTTGCCGAAGACGATCAGGGAGGCGTGATAGCGACCAAACGCCTTGTCGCCCAGGGTGATGGCCTCGATGGCATTTTCAAGCTCCTCGGTCTGCCTGGAATCGCGCTCGACCGAGCCCAGGTCCGCCACGTGCTTTTTGAATTTGTCCTTGGCCTTGTTGCGGTCCTCGAACAGAAACGTTTGCACCAGGGTGAACTCGAACTGCTGCTCGATGGCCTCGTCCCACATACCGGGGTAGGTCCCGCCACTGGGGTAGTCGCGCAGGTCAAAGGTCGTCGCAAAGCGCTGGCCACCCCGGTTGGGACGGTTCTCGACAAAATCATAGTTTTCGAAGTTGGTGACGCTATCAATGATCGCGTCACCCAAGCGGGTGTCGCTGACCAGCACGTCTTTTTCGTGCCCGTTGATCAACAGGCTGAAGTAGCGCCCGATCTGTGAGAACAATGCACCGTGTTCGTTTTCCTCAAGGCCCATGATGACCGGGTCATATTCGGCCAGCAACGTAGAGGAAAGTGACAACAGGTCGCTCATACGCTCGATCCCTTCATCAACCTCGCGGTACTTGAGGATCAGGGCAATGCTGTATCCAACCTGGAAGAAGGTGCCGTTGCGAAACGGTGCGGTGTAAGCGTCCACAAAGTCCTGAAGGGCGGGCAGCGGCAAGGTGTATTGCGTGTCCAGCTCGATGCCCGTCTTGGTGATGTAGGTTTGCAGCATCAGGTGCTTGCCTTCCTTTTTGCCCAAGGCCAGGAAGTAGCGGTTGAGGTTGTGAAACAGTTGGATCAGTTCTTCATCACTGCGGGTTTCGCTGGAAACCCCCTTCAACTGAATCAGACTCACCAGGCGATTGCCGGGCAGTGTCACCATGTGTTCGTGGACCGGATAGCGCATCAATGGCGCTTTCTTTTCCGGGGGCATAACGCTTTTGTGAAAATCGTGCGCCATAGAATTCATTCCATTGCGGGTTAAAGGGGGTCAGCAACAACGGTTTGCCGTACTTGAGGCTCAGCCAGAGACGTCGCCGCGCAAAGCGGATACGTCGCAGGTACTGCGGATCGATCAGGCCCACGACCCTCAAGGCGATGAGGGCAATCAGGAACGGGGAGACAACGACCAGGCCCCACACCCAGGACAGCAGGAAGGTTGCGGCCACACCGAAGACCAGGCCGCCCATCAGCAACCCCACCATGGGCATGATGGGAATGTTCCAGAACATCGCAGGCCGACTCATGGCGTTGTAGCTTTCGAAGGTCAGTTTCTTGAGTACTTCGTTACTGGCCATAAGCGCTCCTGGTCAACCCGGCACGCCGGTGCCGAACACCTGCCAGGCCGCCGTGCCCAAGGCCACTGAGCCACCGACAACCAGCAGCACACCCACCTGTTGCAAGTAGTCCATGAAAGTGTGCGAGCGGTCGCCCGTGGAGCGAGCAATCAGCCATTGGGCACCTGACCAGATCAGGCAAACCAGGCCCAGGGTTCCCGCCAGGGTGTAGAGGCCCAGGCGGATATTGCTGCCCCACTGGTTCAACGTGCTGAGCCAGTCAGCGGAAGCGATGCCGGGCAGACAAGCCAAGGCCACCAGCAGAATGCCCAGCTCGCCTTTGTTGGGCACAAGGGTACGTTTGATCATCATTGATCCTCTTGAGGGTGATTTGAAGGTTGTTCAGGGGGTGAAGCCGGAACAGCAGGTGCAGCGGATGGAGCAGAAACAGGCGGTGGGGCAGGCGGCAGATAGCGCGGGTACTGGCGCAGCACGTCCCAGCTTTCGTAGGTCGGCTCAACGGTGGACCCCGGGGCCTGAGCGCGCTGGAGCTGACTTGGCTCAGCTGAACCGCCTTCCAGAGCCGGGACGGTCACGGTGGTACCGCCTGCATTAGCCAATACACGCTGCACATGGCTGCTACCGCTAAAAGCGGCCTCGGCCTTGAATCCGCGTTTAAGGTTGCCGCTGTAGTAGCAGGAAATGGTTTTGCGCAAAGCTCCCTGCGTATCCGGATCGGCTTTACTGGCCTTTACATAGCAGGCCTGTAGCTCTCGCTCTGCCATGCGCAGGTTGGTGCAGGGCTCAAATACAGGTTCGGGTCGGCTGACATCGAAATGCTGCCGGTTGATTTGGCCCAGGCCGATGCTGAAGTCAGCCCCCTCCGCGACCAGCTTTTTCACCGCCAAAACGGCTTCATCCAGGCTTTGCGGTTGACGCGGCAACACTTTGCCGACCACGCCAATGGCATAGGGATTGAAGGAGGATTCTGTCTTGACGATGGGGGTAAGCGTGGCTGGGTGTATCGAGGGAGCGCATTGCATGGCCAGGGCCAGAAAGGCACTGGTGGTGAGCATTGCAGGTTCCTTCTAGTCAGTAACAGTAAGAGGCGTGCCAGGTGCCGATTTTTTGGAATCTTCAATCAACTGCTCAACGGCCATTTCAAGAAAATTATCGATCAGATAGCGAGCGAGCTTTGAGGGTGAAATCTGCCTGGGGCTTTTGGTTTCATAGCTCACCCGTATCGCAGCTTTGTTCAGCGCCTCCACCCTGACCGCTCGGATATAAACGCTTACTGTCTTGGTGGTTGCTTCATCTTCGGATGACGCCATGGGAACTCCTGAAGGTTGTGAGAACGCAAAAAAACACCGCCTGGCTAGACCAGGCGGTGAAAAGGGAAATCGTGGAAAGTGGTAAAGCCTAGGCGGCATTTACCATCGAGTAGCAAAGGGTGCCGGATCGTCTAACAAGGCGCTCCAACGCTGCGTCCTGGGCCAGGAGCGCAAAGAACGCTGCTCGGCGCGCAGCTTCAGATTTCATGTCGATGATCAGACGCAGCGTCTTTTCCAGCTCAGTCGGCAAATTACGAAACTCGATGCAATCAAGCGCACGGTTGGAACGAACCAAAGCCGCTGCCTTTAATGCCTCTACTGTGCTGTCCTGCATGACACACGCTTGACCACCAAACTCACAAGTTTGACCGCCGAACTGAACGAACCCATGAGCACCATTCAATGCTGTGATGGTGGTGGTATGCGTCACTTGGGGATCGAAGCGCAGCAGCAGATACCCCGGAAACAAGCGCACCTCTTTCTCTATCGATGAGGGACGATCCGTGCGTTTGCGAGAGGTCTTTCTGGTGGGGGAGTACACCTCCACACCCAATCGCTCGATCGACGTGATAAGTGACTGGTAAACGGAGGAATTGTGCATCAAAACACGCCAATTTTTCATAATCGGATCCTTTTGATCAGGCGCTCTTTCGAATTCCCAAACCGCTGAGCGCAGGGGCGAGTGGTGTGCTGATGAAAACCAGCTCCATCTGTGACTGGGCCATGGGATGGCCAGCAGGTGATGGATTTGTAGATAACAAAATAGAGCAAACACAAAAAAAATCAACCAGAAATGAATAAAAATATCTATTTCTGGTGTTTTTTTTTAGAGCGTCAGTGCTGATGCTCTCTGGCTCCAAAAAGGGATCAGAAATCATGCGCGATTTTGTCGCCGCTCGCCTGAAGCTGCTACGCACAGGTAAGGGGCTGAAGCAGTCTGAAGTGGCAGAACTCATAGACTGCGAGCCTAATACCATTAGCCGGTATGAAAGAGCTGAAACTATGCCTAACATCGAAGATCTGCTTAGGTTGGCAGACCTATTCGGAGTATCTCCGATGGAGATACTTCCACCACAAGACTCTACAGCTCAACGTATCCATATGCTCCGACAAAACCTAACTGAAAAAGCTCTTCAACTAGAGACTATTGAAGACTTGGAACAGCTAATAAAACTTGCAGATGGCCTGCGTGATAAAAAGAAGTAAAATCAAACATGTTCATACCGATTTAAAATATTTTTATACTTACATAAAATTTCTTCAATACGTAGCACCCTATAAAAGTGGGTCAATATCGAAAAGGCATCTAAAGGAATCAATCTAGTGTGAGCCCGAACAACGCTAAATTGCTTCTCGAACTCCAAAAGATCTAAAAGCTCCTTAAATTCTTCTTGCATACCAAGGCGATCTTCTTTTGAAGAAGATCGCCTTTGCAAGTAATAGCACACACCAACCCAACAGGATTGAGTAGCGTCTAATAAAGCGTATACATCACTTGCAACTTGGTCTATTGAAAAGATACCGCCAGACAAGAAAGATGTATAACTTTCTTCTAAACGCATCACATCAACCAATTCTTTTAACTCAACTCTCACTTCATCTTTTTCAATTTCCATTATTTTCTCCATACCCTGTACACGCAGTATCTATGAAAAAAGAGACAGACCTATTCATCAGTTCTTGAAACTAGAACTCTTACCACCTTGATCAAATGCGCAAGCCACGACCAACAAAACCGCTGATAAATCAATATTAGTACAACGCCATGTGTTGAGTGCTTTGGAGAATTTGAAACCAGCGATAACGCTCCAAGTGGTGCTAGGCCACCTGCGATGGCAGTTCCAATCTCTCGACCAGTACCAACGCCTGACGATCTTGTGTTTGTAGGAAACTGGCGACTCAAGAAAGAGCCTTGAGGAGCGAACATCATCGGTGCAAGTACACCGGTTGCGAAGCCTATAGCAATAAATATCCACAAACTCTGCCCTGTCTCCAGGAGTTGCATGAAGGTGTACGCAAATATCGCTGATAACGTTCCTCCAGCCATCAATACTTTCTTGCTGCTCCAGCGATCACACAAAGCACCAAAACAGGGAACCGAAAAAATTGCTATTAGACTGGCAATGGTTACAGAAAGTGAAGTGGTATTTGCAGATACCCCTTTATACAACGTGAGATATGCAAGTGAAAAGGTTTTGAATATATAGCTTAGGGCGTTATACCCAATTGCAACAAGAAGAACTACTACTAGACCTTTGAAGTCTTTCTTAAGCAAAGTCAGCAAAGGCGCTTTTTCTATACCAGTGTTCGACGTGACCTTGGATTTGTTGTCGTCACTGATCTCCTGGAAGGCAATCGTTTCTGGAATGCTTCTGCGCACCCACAACCCCACCATCACAAGAACGATACTGGCAACAAATGGGATTCTCCACCCTCCGGCAAGCAAGAATGCTTCACCCTGCATCGTCAGAAGATAGACCGTCAGCGACGATAGAAGCAGACCTAGGGAGACGCTGATTTATTCTAAAACCCAGCTGTTGCCCCCAGATAAATCAAGGCCTCCAGAGCGTTGCAGGGACGAAAAATCGAATAAATCAGCGCCTCCCTAGGTTCAACCCTAGAGCGGGCCATGCGCCCTGGCTGCCGCGCTTGTTCTCGTCAGCATGCTCATACGCTGTGACAGCGGCTGCAGCGAGTTCCGCACCAGCGCCTAGACCTTGCAAGATTCGAATCAACACCAACGTTACTGGTGCCCAAATGCCCAACGTGGCATAACCAGGGATGAGTCCAATAATTGTTGTGCAAACCCCCATTAGGCAAAAGGTCACCATCAACATACGTTTGCGGCCAAACTTATCTCCGAGGTGTCCGAAAAGAACACCTCCAAACGGTCTAGCTATGAATCCGATTGCGAAAGTCGAGAAAGACAGTAAAGTTGCATTTTGCGCATCAGTCAGAAGGATTAAAGAAAACTTTAGAAAAAACTGTGGCAGCCATTAATGCATACAGATAAAAATCATACCACTCCAGCATTGATCCAATGATGGTTGCAGCGGCAACCTTCCGCAAACGATTTTTGCGCTCGACTGTAGTTTCATCTGGCATTAATTTAGTTTTTTCACTCATGGTCGTACCCATACTATTATATTTA
>NZ_FNKU01000005.1 GCF_900100365.1 Pseudomonas cannabina
GAAACCATTCGACGCACCTTCAGTGAGCCACTACTATGGAAGCATATTTCTCATCCGGATAATCCAATTGGAAGTCAAAGAGCTTGTGCCGATGGCACCAGAAGCCTTCAAGGCTGAAATAAAACGTAGAGGCTGGGAGCCTGAGTTGCTGGCCGTACGCTGGGCCATGAGCAAACGCCGAGTGCATCAGATCATTGCGGATGGAGACCGGCCCAGGTACTACGACGATGCCGTGATGGCGCTCCCGGCAATCCTAAAATAGAAATATATTTCTTTATCTTTTGGGAAATATACTTCACAATTGCCCCATCAAGACGCAAAGTCCAAGGGGCATGTCGATGGAATATCTAGTCATTCTTCACACGGCACAGGGCGATGTTCGCACTCGCTACCCACGTCATAAGCAGGCACAGGCTATCGCGCATTGGCAGGACTATGCGGCCACCGGCAAGAAAGCCAGCCTGATCATCGACTGATCGACCCGCCCCGCTTTTCGGGGCTCTCAAGCGGTTCCTGATAGGGGTTGTAAGCCGGAATCCCAGAAATTTCCGTCATGGGCGGGAAGCCAGTACTGGTGCGGATTGACGCCAAACAGTTGTTTTCCGGCAGCGACGCCGCCAAGCCGAAAACGGCTTGATTGAGCGGCCAAATATGTACGGAAAACCGTATCGGGTAACACAAGCAGCCAGGAACCACTCTGGTGATGTTTTCCGACGGAATTTTCTGGGATTCCGGCGTACACCCCCTGATACGCATCACAATCCCCTCAATCATGTGCAGCGCTGAGCCCAGCGCTACAGCGCAGGGACCAGCTCGCATTCGTTTAAGAGGTGAAGGACATGATTAACCACAGAACGCAAAAACTGCACGCTCAGCAGGTGCTTGAACACCTGGCCCACAGCCTGGCACAGCCCATAGCGCTGCCCCGCGAGACCATTGAAGAAGCGCTGCGCGCAGCCATCATGGACGGACGACTTGAACCGGGTGAACGGCTCACGCAGCAAGCCATTGCCGATGCCTTCCAGGTCAGCCGGATGCCGGTGCGTGAAGCCCTGCGTTCGCTGGAGACGCAGGGCTACATCGCGACGGCGTATCACAAAGGCTATCGGGTCACGAACGGCCAGGAGTTGCCCCGGCACGGTCACCTGCCTGGCTTGCTGAGGTGCGTGGCAGAACGGCATACGCAGCTGGGCGACCTCGAAGCAAAAGTCGCCTTTGAAAACGAAATCCTGCGCGTCCTGGGCCGACTGCGCCCGACCCCTTGCTAATGCTCCCGTTGGGAGAAACGCACTGTGACAAACGTGCCTGTCCGCCTCTTCGAGACCCAAAAGGCTGCATATGACAACACCGACTGATACTCGCACCAGATATCAAAAGCTATTAGACGCCCATGGATTAACCCTGGCAGATAGCGCGGCATTGATCTGCCAACACACACAAAAACCTTGCTCTGTTCGTGCTGTGCGTTCATGGCTGAATGACCCCGCCAAGCCCAGCTCTCGATCTTGTCCTGAGTGGGCTGTAAACGCGTTATCCAGCGCTTTGTCCGGTTGAGCTACGCCTCATCCTTTCACAGCCATCGAACCAGAAGGCGTCACCGCATATGGCGCAAAGGAGCCCCATGAGCACTTCACTGAGTCGCCTTTTAAGCCTGCAAGCTGTTCGTAATCTCACCTCGCTCAAGCGCGACGCCAAGCGCCTCCAGAGGAAATCACAGCAGGTCTTTGGCACAGAGCACTCGCTCGCTGTGTGCCAGCAGGCTATGGCAGTTTCGCGAGGCTTCACCTCCCTTGCCACTCTTGATGCCCTCTCAGATCGGCTGGGCATGAACCGGCGCAATCCGTTCTGGACACTCACAGGGCGGAGCGACGCTCACCAGTCCGTACTGGATACCCTTTTTCGCCTGGACCTGGATTTTGCTGATGTCGGTCCACTGCTGTTCATCGGGCAGCAGCAACACGCACTGCGGCCTGCACTGATTCTGCTCCTGGAGCGAATGAGCGCAATGGTACGGCCTGGCTTGATCCTGATAGAAAGCACCGCAGCAGCGATTCAGGACACGGCGTTATTCAAGGCTGCAACCGAATTGGAGCTACACGAGACACTGATGGGGTTTCGAGCCCTAGACCTACGTGAACATAACCTTCCCGTGGAGTTGGCTGACTGCGCACTCGAAAGCCGCTGGCGTCCTTGGGTTGTCCTCTTCTCACGTGACGATCCCGTCAGCGAACAGCGCGCCGGTATCGTTCATTCGTACTTCGCGGCACGTGCAACGGACCATGGCCGACTTCCCATCCTGTACGTTTCCGAGAATGCCGGCGCTTATGTTCCAAGCGCGTTCAGGCTGGAAGGTCACACCGCTATCGTCAACGGCTTGGCCGACTTCCCAGGCGGGGACGTTTTCGCTGCGAACGACAGCTACATCCATGCAGTGAAGGTTTTGAGCACCGAAGCGGACCTTCAGTTTATGGGCTCAAAAGTACCCTTTGCGCGGGATGGCCATGTACCTGCACTGAAACGCTAACTGAGGAAAGACCACCATGACAAACCACCTTTCTAAATTCATCTGCAACGACGATGGGCGCAACGATGAAGCGTATCAGCTGATCAGCCAGGATCGGCTCGACGGTGTGCCTCGGGACGCATGGGAGGCCGGTGCCGTCTGGCTTGACGCGGCTGATTTTCAGCGGTTCCGGCGCGGGCTTTACACACGGCTGTTGAACAAATCGAGCCCGGCAGGACCGGTGGTGGTCAGGAAAGCGTCCTAGCTTGTTGAAAGCAGCGGATTTTGTAGGGCGAAAAGCGGAGGTCCCATGCTACTATCCGGCACAGTTTTATTTGCAGGAAAGCGACGATGTAGATTCACGAATCGCAGAAACCAAAAAGCCCCGCTTGCCGGCGGGGCTTTTTGGAAATCCTGAACAGGCCGTTTGAGAAGGCGGAAACCTGTTCAACACACATAACGTGAGCTGATTATGGCGTTCACTGCGGCTTTGTGCAAGCCGTCAAAAGTGAAGCCTTCAGTTCACCGCTGAACGGTGGACTTATGGAAAAGATTTTTCAGCTGCTGTGCGACCTCGATGACAGCACCCTGCCCCCCCACTTGACCCCTTGCGTCACACCCTTTCACGCCGTCGGCCAACCAGTTGGCCAAGGCGGTGAAGCATGAGCCACGACAACGCGATCAGTCTTGCCCTCGCGACCTCATCCACGGCCAACACCGATCCGCTGGCCAGCAGCACCCACATGCCGCCTGCCCGTTTCTTCGAAGACGGCACTGCGCTCAACCGGTTATTGCTGGAAGCGCCGTACATGGCGCGGTGCAGTGACGACAAAACCGCGACTCGCGTCCGTCCTCGTGAATACGCGCTGCGTTATCCCTATATGCAGGTCAATCGCCCCGGCATGGTGTCGTGGCTGGTGTTCGACCTCGACCATGCCAACGCCTTGGCCTGGGACGATGCCGGGTTGCCTGCGCCGAACCTGATGGTGCGCAACCGCAAAAGCGGCCATTCCCAGTTGTTCTATGCCGTGCCGTCCGTGTGCACCACCGAGAACGCACGGGCCAAGCCGATTCAGTACATGAAAGCGATCTATGCCGCGTTTGCCGCTCGCCTCGACGCAGACGTGGACTATCACGGTGGCCCCGTGGCCAAAACACCCGGCCACCCCTGGTGGGAGACGACCGAATTTCACAGCCACGTGTATGAACTGGGCGAACTGGCGAGCGCTGTGGAGTTGACCGTCAAGCCTTGGGCCACAGGCCCCAAGCTGGACCAGGTCAGCCATTCGCGCCACTGCATCCTGTTCGAGCAGCTGCGCTATTTTGCGTACAGCATCGTCAATCGCGAGCGCGAGCTGGGTTCGTTTGAGTCGTTTATGCGCTCTCTCGATGCGTATGCGTACAACCACAACAGCTTTCTAAAGCAGGGTTTTTCGGAAAACCTGCCGCTGTCGTCGATACGCGCCACGGTCAAATCCGTAGGCCGCTGGACGTGGGATCGGTACACCGGTGATCGTCGCTGCCATCGAGGCGCAATGCAGCTCGATAGCAGCTTGTCGCTCACCGAGCGGCAGAGCCTCGCTGCGAAGCGCACCAATGAGCTGCGGCACAAAGCCACAGAATCGAAGATACGTGCCGCGTGCAGGCAGCTTCAAGACCAGGGCAAGGCACTGGTGCGTTCTGCGATTGCAACGCTCGCCGGAGTTTCGGTGAGAACGGTGGCCAGCTACACGCACATCCTCACTGAAGTCGCCCAACCGGCCACTGTGAGCGTTCTCAGGGCCAGCCGTAAGGCTGTGTCCGTACCACCTCGGCAAGATCGTTCACCCACTACCCCACCCGTTCAGGCCCCCGTTGGTCAGCCTGCTGATGGCCGCGCCTCGAGTGTGCAATATGGTGTACATCAGATATCTGCGGTCCCGCAGGGGCCGCAAGCCGGAGAGCCCTTAAAAACAGAACATTAGGATGGTTCATGATGGGGAGTGCGCGTATGAATTCAGTACTACGTCAGTGAGTATTCGGACCTAACTCATGCCTGGTTCGTGTCTCTACATTTCGTGGTAGATGGGGGCTGCTATTGGAGAGCGTGACTCTTGCCTGCCCCAAGCTGACCCCTTACTCTGCTATCCAAATGAATTTGATAGGGAAGGAACACCACCATGGCTCTGACGAAAGACCAATTGGTTGCCGGTATTGCTGAAGCTATCGACGTGCCAAAAAACACCGCGCGTAACGCTCTTGAGCAATTGGGACAGATCGTTGCCGACCAACTGGAAAGCGGTGCAGAAATCACTCTACCGGGCATCGGAAAACTGAAAGTGGCAGAGCGTCCAGCACGCACTGGCCGCAACCCTTCGACTGGTGCCTCTATCGAAATCGCTGCCAAGAAAGTCGTCAAGTTCGTCTCGGCTAAAGTGCTGAACGACGCGATCAACAAGGGCGGCGTCTCATAGAAGGGGTTGCACGCCGGAACCGCCGAAAATTCCTTCGTCAGTCGCTCGGGTGTAAACTCACTCAGAGATAAATGGAGAAAATCCTTATGATTGATCGTTCGCCTATCGTTTCGGAGTTTGAAACTGAAGAGCTAGAGGCCAATTACACCGCCTGGCTACGCGCGAAGGTGGAGGCAAGTCTGGCCGACTCTCGCCCTGCTATCCCGCATGATGAAGTCGAGCGAAGGATGGCAGAGCGGTTGGCACGATTGCGCCATCGGCGAGCGTCCTGATGCTACCCATTTTCTGGCTAGAATCAGCGGACAACGATTTGGCGGCAATAATCGAATACATAGGTTTACGTGATATAGCTGCTGCCGAAAGGTTGTGGCAGCGCTTGCGTAGCATTGTTCTGCCCCTTTCAGAACATCCTTATCTGTATGCGATAAGTGACCGCGTTCCAGGAATGCGCGAGATCGTGGCCCATCCTAACTACCTGGTGTTTTATCGCGTCACCTCAACGCGCATAGAAGTGGTGAACGTCGTCCACGCACGGCAAGAATATCCCCAAACTGGACTAGCGTAGTGCTCACTCCAGCGTTCCAGGGAAGTGCTGGTATTCATGCTTCGATGCTGCTTAAGTTGGTTGGCTATTCCATTGCTCTTCGGACCCTTTTTTTCCATGATCACAGGAGAGGACATTGCAGCTTTCTGATGACTTGAAATTGATAGCTTGGCCGACCAGAGTTCGATTCGATGAGGATGACAATACGCCAGAGCGGCTGGCCTTCGAATTGGAGGTCAATGGTGAGCGCATGGTTATGCTCAGTCTGGAGCAGATGTTAGACGCGCTATGGAGTTTAGAGGAAGCGAAACTGGTGGCACCGTTAGGTACCACCTGGTGGAGCAAAGCCGAGCTTAACAAGCAATGGGGTAAACCCGTTGTGACGGTCTCTAGTGAGTCGAGGCTAGAGCGTTTGGATATGAAATTTGCCGTAGAGCATGCCAAGAAGGCCACAAAGGCGACGACGTCACCGTCTTTCTTGGAAATGTCGGAAGACGAAACCGGTGCGCCCTATCTGCTACTGGAGCAAACCTTGCTGCAATGTGTGTACATAGCAGAACAATTAGGTGCCATTCCGCCATTGGATGAAAAATGGCTAGCGCGCGTCATACCGCCTTCGGTCCGCCAGTTGTCACAGATTCAGAAATGCACGGGCCTTCATTAAAGGGATCGATAGAGAAAACGGACAAAATCGTACGTTAAGCATTCGACCTGTCAGGTTGAGACCATAGAGATAAACGCCTCGGCGTTAGAAAATGCAGAAAACGGCCCTAGTCTGACGCGGTGCCAGTGAGCAGCCTGACACCCGGTTGAGATGTACTTCAATCGGACACAGTCCAGGTTGCACGAGGGCATGCCTCCTGTCGGCAGTGCTTAACGTACGACTTTTTCCGAATTCTGCGGGCTCCCCGTGAAGAGGTTTTTGAGCGGTCGAGGTGTGTAAGCAGGCGGTGCAGAGGCCACGTCAGCAGGATGGCTCCTCATCGTGGTGAATGACGGCGGTGATGGCGAATCCGCCTGGCCCTTCTCTCATCGAAACGCTTACGCAAGAAGCGTCGGGAAACCTGTCGTTCAGATACGCTGTCTGGCAGCAACTACAAAGATCGACATCACCGAAAGGGTCGATACCGAAGGAAAAGTCGGTATCGGGAACGAAGGTAGTATGCCCGGCGCGTTGGAGACGGGTCTGCTTTGCCTTGGCTTTTGCCCGGCTCGCCCGTTTACGTTTTTTGGTCTCTGACGCCATGTGTAAGCCTGTGCTGAGGAGGGATCGACTCGATTTCGGCTATGATAACCGATTTCAAAATCCCACAATTTGCAGCCGTAGGCTGCCCTGTTCATGCATAGGAATTTCAAAATGCCTATGCATCAAGCTGACGCTTGGAAGGAGGCGTCATGCCTTCATAGCGATGTGTAGGAAGACGCTGATGCGTTACTTATGCAGTGAAAATCCCTATAAATCAGCGTTAATGCAGGTTATTTCACCGCGAAGCCTAGGTGCGGACGCACCTTCCCCCTGTCAGGGCTTCACGTACCTCATCTGCGCGATCGCCTGAGCGTTGAGGACCAGTCCCTGTACCGTCAGCCCGCTGATTGCCGCCGTGTATACCATCCGCGCGCCACACAGCACGCAACGGAACGGATCGACGTTTAGAAAGGCTTTGGCCATCTGCACAAAATACAGCTTCGGTGTCGGTCCTGGCGTCGCCATCTTCAATGCTTCATACACCTTCGGCAGGTATTTCCCACACACCCGATTGGCCAGAAAACCAAAATACCGGATCATCCGGAAATGCTTTTCCGGGATGTGCTGCACCACCCGGCGCAGCATGTCGGCCTGGCTCAGCGTTTCCTGCTGATAGGTCTGTGTGCGGTGATCCAGGTAGGTGAAGCTCAACGTGGCCCCGTTGGTGTAATGCGCCAGACGACTGCCCGAGATCGGCGGTTTTTTCAGGTAGCGGCCCAGGTAATTGACGGTCTTTCGGCCGTTTTCCGTCTTCTTCGACAAGTGGATGTGCCAGTGCTGGCCGCCAGCGGTCAGTATCAGACGGTGCCAGTCGCTTTCACAGTGGATGTGGGCCAGCGGCGGCGGCATCGTCAGTTGCGAAAGCGGCTGTCCCAGCAGGTAATCGCGCACCAGCCACATCCAGCGCCGCCGCAGGGCCTCTTTGTGGAACGACAGATTTTTCCAGACGCCCTGCTCATCCAGGCCGCCCGCGGTCACCGACAGGTGGACGTGGGGATGCCAGTTGAGCCGCCGTCCATAGGTGTGCAGCGCCCCGAAAATCCCGACGCGCAAACCGCGCCGCTTGGCGGTGTAGATCAGGTTATCGGCCGCCAGACGAAACAGCGCATCAAGCAGCCAGCGGTTGTAGAAGAACAGGGACCACAGCGTGTCGGGCAGCGTGAACACCAGATGCTGCCAGGGGCAGTCGGGCAGACGGTTGTTTTGCACGGCGATCCACTGGTCGGTGGCCTTTTTGCCGCAGGAAGGACAGGCCCGGCAATGGCAGGTGTTGCACAGGTATTTGACGTGCGGGCAGCTGTCGTTGCCGCAGGTGTAGTGTTTGACGCCCAGTATCGAGGTGCCGCAGGCGAGCATTTTGCTGATCGACTCCACTTCGATTTGGCGCAGACCGCCGGCCTCCAGCAAATCTGCCCAGCAGCCGTTGGCCGTGAAGAGGTTTTTGAGCGGTCGAGGTTTGTAAGCAGGCGGTGCAGAGGCCACGTCAGCAGGGCGGCTCCTCATCGTGGTGAATGACGGCGGTGATGGCGAATCCGCCTGGCCCTTCTCTCATCGAAACGCTTACGCAAGAAGCGTCGGGAAACATGTCGTTCAGATACGTTGTCTGGCAGCAACTACAAAGATCGACATCACCCAAAGGATCGATATCGAAGAAAAAGTCGGTATCGGGAACGAAGGTGGTATGCCCGGCGCGTTGGAGACGGGTCTGCTTTGCCTTGGCTTTTGCCCGGCTCGCCCGTTTACGTTTTTTGGTCTCTGACGCCATGTGTAAGCCTGTGCTGAGGAGGGATCGACTCGATTTCGGCTATGATAACCGATTTCAAAATCCCACAATTTGCAGCCGCAGGCTGCCCAGTTCATGTATAGGAATTTCAATAATTCCTATACAGGGTAATCCGCCGAAAAAGGTCCCCTCGGGGGGATGTCAATGTGGCATCGATGTCGGCAAAAAGTTTTTTTCACCCATCACCCACGCCGAAAAAGGGATTGAAAGCGACTTTTCTGTACCTTTTCCAGATTTTGGACGCACCTCTCCCGTATCAGGCCGGCACGTACTTCAATTGCGCGATGCTTTGAGCGTTGTTGATCAAGCCCTGCACGGTCAGGCCGGCGATGGCTGCGGTGTACACCATCCGCGCTCCGCACAGCACGCAGCTGAACGGATCCCGATGCAAGAACGCTTTGCTCATCTGCGCAAAATACAGTTTTTGCGCTTTGCCACGCCTTTCCATGCGTAGCGCCTCATACACCCGGGGTAGCTGTCGGCCACAGACGCGGTTGGCCAGAAATCCAAAATACCGGATCATCCGAAAGTGCTTCTCCGGGATGTGCTGCACCACCCGGCGCAGCATGTCGGTCTGGCTCAGCGTTTCCTGCTGATAGGTCTTGGTGCGGTGATCCAGGTAGGTGAAGCTCAACGTGGCCCCGCAGGTGTAATGGGCCAATCGGCTGCCCGAGATGGGCGGTTTTTTCAGGTAGCGGCCCAGGTAATTGACGGTCTTTTTGCCGTTTTTCGTCTTCTTCGACAAGTGGATGTGCCAGTGCTGACCACCGGCGTTGAGCACAAGGTGACGCCAGTCATTTTCGCTCTGCAGATGAGCGTTTTCAGGTGGGACGGTGGTGTGCTCCCACTGACTGAGCAGGTACTGGCGTACATTCCACATCCAGCGCCGACGCAAGGCTGATGGATGAAACGACAGATCTTTCCAGACACCTGCGTCATCGATCCCACCCAAGGTGACCGAGACATGGATGTGTGGGTGCCAGTTAAGTCGCCGGCCGTAGGTGTGGATGGCGCAGAAAACACCCACCTCCACGCCCCGGCGTCGGCCCGCATAGAGCAGGTTGTCGACGGCCAGGCGACACAAGGCATCGAGCCAGTGACGGTTATGAAAGAACAGCGGCCACAGGGTGTCAGGCAATGTGAACACCAGGTGTTGCCAGGTACACTCGGGTAAGCGGTGCTGTTGATTGGCGATCCACTGATCGGTAGCTTTTTTGCCGCAGGATGGACAGGCGCGGCAACTGCAGGTGTTGCACAGGTATTTGACGTGCGGGCAGCTGTGGTTGCCGCAGGTATAGTGTTTGACGCCCAGGATCGAGGTGCCGCAGGCCAGCATTTTGGTGACGGACTCGACTTCGATGTCGCGCAAGCCGCCCTCCTCGAGGAGGTGTGCCCAGCATTGATTGGCGGTGAAGAGGTTTTTGAGCGGTCGAGGTGTGTAGGCTGGACTCATCTGAAGCAGCGGTGGGTAAGCAGGCTTCATGATGATCAATAATGGGCCTCATGACAAAGCTCAAATCGATGTTTCTGCTGCTACGCGATCATAAGAACGGGCGATTTGCAGCCGCAGGCTGCCCTGTTCATGCATAGGCATTTTGAAATGCCTATGCATGAACCTAGTACGATTTGTTACGAATTCTGCGGGCTTCTCTGCATTAATCATCAAACATTGACGGATACTGCTTGATAAATTGCTCACGCGACATAGTCATTGCTTCCAAGTCTGGAACTATTCCACTTTTCATAGGAGGTAAATCTAAGCCCTTGGCTTGGGCTATAGCACGTACACAAAGCTCACTCTTGGCTGCGCTCCCCCTTTCATCAGGCATAGCATGTGCCAACCACCAGTGAATTTCGCCTAAAAATTTAAGTGCTTTCTTGGTAGATAAGTTTGATTGTAGGACCTCATTAAACAAATCGTTTACATGATGAAGAATTTTAGGGACTTCTTCCGATGAAGTATGTTGGATGTAGTGTGGCTCTCCATAGTCTAAGCCTCGCGACCATAAATCCGAATATCGTCTTTGGTCTCGGTGCGCAGAACTATCTGAACTGCAAACTATTTTTGTCAGGCTTATTGGCTCTCCAAAAATCTTATCCGTTATCAAAAATTCTTTTGCTGGTGGCAATAAGCCTTCATCATCGAGTTTTTGCAAGCTCCCATCAGTACGGGAACTATATCTTTCTTTAATATAATTGTATTGATTTATTAATGGGGTTGTAAAAGGAAACTCATTATAACTATTGCGAGGTTTCTTAAATATATTCTCATCATGATTAGCCATTGAACATCGCCAATCGCGTGCTTTCTCCCATAAGTCTTCAAAATTCTGAATTTCACCATTAGCTAATGCACTTCCTATTTTTCGCGACTCATTCCAAAAAGACCTACCGTATTCCATTTGCAGGGGGACATGATCTCTATTATATTCTTTGTCAGGCCATCGGGCTACGCCAACCAACGACTGCTGATGCCAAGTCAATTCACTCCTTTCCGGTGATCCAGAAATAGCACCATAACGAGAGGCTTTATGGCTTCTTTGACCAGTTTCTAAATTTTCGGAATTAGTAGCTGAATTATGCCACCGGGGAGAGCTAACCAGTGGTTTTGAAGTAATGCATCCCATAATTAAACCCCGTTTTTTAGGTGACGAGCCTTAGTGGTAGTAACCTCTTATTCGGTTCCGCTCTGTCATGATGCCCGTTATTGATCATCATGAAACCTACGTACCCACCGTTGCTGCTTCAGATGAGTCCAGCCTACAAACCTCAATGTATAGGAGTTTCAAAATTCCTATACAGTGCGCCAATTCCGATACATCGACGATTCCGGGTACAACGACCTCAAGACTCGTGGCGTTGAGGATGTTCTGATCGCCGTCACGGATGGCCTCAAAGGAATACCGGAGGCTTTGGGAGCGGTTTTTCCTGCCACGACGCTGCAAACCTGCATCGTGCATCTGATCCGCAACAGCTTGAGGAGGTGTGCCCAGCATTGATTGGCGGTGAAGAGGTTTTTGAGCGGTCGAGGTGTGTAGGCTGGACTCATCTGAAGCAGCAGCGGTGGGTAAGCAGGCTTCATGATGATCAATAACGGGCCTCATGACAAAGCTCAAATCAATGTTTCTGCTGCTACGCGATCATAAGAACGGGCGATTTGCAGCCGCAGGCTGCCCTGTTCCTAGCCAGTTGCCGGAGGTCGGCGGTTTTCAGCAGTCATTCAGCCCGCCGCCACGCTACTGAATTGTAGGAAAATCAGTGAGAAGTTACGGAAAATCAAAATCTCTATGCATCAATAGTTACCCACCAGTCAATTCGATAGGTACTTTCAAATGACCAAGATCATTGGACCGTCAACTCTGTACATTACTTGTTCTGAACACGTCGACTTCAACGCGCCGGTTATCAACACATCATTGTCGACAACTGCATCAGATAATCCCGCGATCTCCGGACCTAAGCCGCGCAGTGCTTCGCAAAAGCCCGCCACTGAGGATCCTAGAGATGACGCCGCCACCATCATACAAAGTGCCTTCAGAGGCTACCAAGTACGAGCGAACACGGTGAGCGTGAAGCAGCCCGTCCCCGGAATGATTCAGACGAAGATCCACGGTGGGTTTAAGGGCACGCCTCCCGAGGGCACAGCGCTCGCCGATATTTTGAACAAATTGCAGGACGGCGCAACCTACACCAGGCTAGCTGTCCTCGGCGGCGCAAAGTCCGGCATGTTGATCGGGACGGAGAACGGCGAAGATGCTCAGTTGCCGAAAGAGCTTTTCCAACATGCTCCCCCGTCATCGGCTGTCATCAACGGTGGCTACTTCGTGCATAAAGAAAAACTGAGGATCGACGGGAATCCCGATGGCGTGAGTGCGGGGAAGAGCGATTTAGGTAGACCCGTGGGCCCCACCGCGACGCGAACTGACCATGTACCGGTCGCGCCAGCCTGGGAGCACGACAATGGCCAACTCCGATTTGCAAATGGCCAGGTCGCCGTCACGAGTGGTCCAATGCTCGCGTTGAGCGGACAGCAGACAAAGCTCGGCAATGCCGATCGGTTCCAGTACCGACTCGAGGGGAAAGACAATCCCTTAAACAAGCTTGCCGGCGCACTTACCCATGCCAGCGACGCCAACGAGCGAGCCGCCTTAAGCGTGCTCCACCACGAGTCGAACGCTCCGACCGATGCGGTATTTCACACCTTGACGGCGAATGGCCAGCGATCAAAGGGTGTGAAGATGGAGGACTGGCAGACCATTACCTGTGTCGGTGCTGATCCATCGGGCACGCGTACAGGCGCTACCAAAAACGCCCAAGTCTCCACCCTCAATCTGGATGGAGGCGGCTCGGTGTTTCTAGGCATTCGGAACGAGCAAGGCTTGATGCAAATCGCCCGAGGTGGCGATCCTAAAGAGGGTGTGAGACCTGTCGCCAACGTCATTGCCGCCAACTCCACCGTCGGGGGTAAACAATAGCGAAGGCCCAATCGAAGCATGCGTAACTGCCACCTACAAGCGGCGGGGTTTGCAGGTGTCTGTGAACCCGCGTGCAGCCTAGCCGATACGATAAAACCGCCGTTTTATGAAACCGCTTCAGCGAGCACCACCGAAGGCAATAACGCCCCGAAAAGCAGTGCGATAAACTCGTTCTGCAAATCAAAGTTCGCTAATCCACACCATCTGACGGGAAAAGCGAACTCTAACCATGCCTTACGTTGGTTTTCGGTTCCATTGCTCCCCGGACCCCGTCTTCGGTACTGACACGCAGGTACACCCGCGCAACATTGAGAGTCGTAGTCATATGGCCCATTTTGGTATACCCAAAGGGACAGAGTCTATCAGGGGTGGCTCATTTCTCCATAAAGCAATCCTAAAGAGCTATGCTGAAAAGAGCTACCCATTTGAACCGTATCATTTTGCACCGCTACACCTTTGTGTCCTTTCGGCGCTAAGCACAGGAATAGGTCAGTTCGCGATTGTGCTAATTAGCTAATTTACCACAATCGCGACTCTGGAAAAGCGTCTACTTGGTTGAGCCGGGCATGGCCTTGCGCCAGTTCCAAGGCCACAACATTAGGGGGTGTACGCCGGAATCCCCGAAAATTCCGTCGGAAAACATCATGAGAGTGGTTCCCGGCTGCTTTTGCTATCCGATACGGTTTTCCGTACATATTTGGCCGCTCAATCAAGCCGTTTTCGGCTTGGCGGTGTCGCTGCCGGAAAACAACTGTTTGGCGTCAATCCGCACCAGTACTGGCTTCCCGCCCATGACGGAAATTTCTGGGATTCCGGCTTACAACCCCCATTACGCGACGGAGGCGGTTTCACGGATTTTTCGACCAGGCTTCAGGTACAGCAAAGCCGAAGTGCTACTGATGGATATCTGCCAACCAGTGAATTTACCGATGATCTTTTCATGACCAATCAGCCGGTGAGTTCGGATCGACTGATGTCGGCATTGGATATGATCAATGGCAAGTGGGTCGTGGGACTTTGCGCACTGGTTCAGTGCCTATGACGCCGGACTTGGGCATGCGTCGTGAGCAAATGAGCCAGAGTTACACGACGCGGCTTGATCAGCTGTGGGTTGTAAAGGCCAAGTGATCCGTGGTCATAGTTGACATACGTGTCAACTATGACGCATTATTTGACTGCGCCTAGGCGTGAACTACAGGGTGGTTACAGGGATCTTCTGATCGCGCCCCGCTTCTGATGAAAGTCAGATGGCCCAGTGCCAGGTAACAGCGTCCTGCCCCGTCGAACGCATGCAATCGACGGCTGAGAATCCCGCCTAGAGCGGGATTCGCCGTTTCTGGCCCTTCACTTTTGCGGCTTCGGCCGATTCCGTACTTCCTTGGGGTATTGGCCTTTGGGTTTTTTTTGTGTATCCATCGCGACCTTGAAGATACTGAACCCCTTTTTGCTGATCGGGGTATCCGCTGAGCCTTCGCCAGTGCGTGCGAAATACGCGCTGGTGACGTGAATCCGCAGCAAGCGGTGTTCACGATAGAACGCTAGACACACTTTGTACGGTTCCAGCAGACCGGTAGCGCTGTTCAACACGCGCATGGTGAAAAACCGCTCCCCTTCCGTGTGGTAGATCGTAGCGGCGTCCAGCTTCTCTATAATGCCCATGAGCTGCTTAGAGGCTTCGTAGCGTTCCAGGCAGACCATTTGCCCATGCCGACCGTCTTCGTACCAGTACGGAATGTTGGTGCCGGTGTCGTCTTTCGTGAAGCAGTGGAGGCCGTAAGTCACAACGAATTCGTAGTCTTTTTTGTCTGCCTTGAAGATTACCAGGTGCGATGACAGGTGACCGAGATCGTACTTAACACCGTCGTGCTCGAACGGCTGCCACTCTTGGATAGAGTCGACGTGAAATTTAGCCAAGCTCAGTCCTCAAGCACACGGGTTAAGAGCTCGATTTTACGCGTAAACCTTGACATAGCGCGAGGTGATGTCACAACCTCACAACCTCACAACCTCACAACCTCACAACCTCACAACCTCACAACCTCACAACCTCACAACCTCACAACCTCACAACCTCACAACCTCACAACCTCACAACCTCACAACCTCACAACCTCACAACCTCACAACCTCACAACCTCACAACCTCACAAGTTTATAACTGCTTGAAGCTGTAAAGTTATTGGTTTATAGTTGCTTGAGGCTAAAAAGCTATGAATTTATGAGGCTATGAGATGAAAACTTCAAAAGGTGTGATAGACCTCGCTGCAACACTGACTGCTGCTGCCTCGGCGTCGTTAGTCGCACCGCCTCCAGCTCCAGAAAAGGCGGTAAAAAAAGTGGCCGGGGAGGGTGGCACGATGCAGATGACATTACGGCCTGCGCGTTCTCTGTACAGCCTCTACGTTGGTAAAGCTGCTGAGCGAAGCAAGCAAGAAGGGCGCAACGTGTCTGTTCAGGAAATCATGTTGGAGGTGCTAGAAAAAGGGGCGCAGGTATGAGTAATTTGATCTTTATAGGTGGGCAGAAAGGCGGTACCACCAAAACCACTACAGCGCATCTGATGAGCCTAGGAGCAATTCTACGGGGTCAGCCAGCTGCCTATGTGTTAACTGATCCACATCGACTTCTCAAGCCAGAAGGTCGTCCTTATGGCGTAATGGACGGAAGGGATGGGGCAGAACTGGCCAAAATTATTACTGCAAGCAGCAACACCAAGAACGGATGGTTAATCATCGATGGAGGCGGGAATCGGCCCGAACTGGACAGGGCCATTTCCGAGCAAGCGCAGTTAACCATCCTGCCTTTTCGTGGATCAGAAGAAGACTTAGAAACTATTTCTCGCGACCTTGCTGCAATGCCAAATGCTGTGGCGTTGCCGTCTGCTTGGCCTACAAACAAACACGCCCAAGAGGCTGCACAGAAATTTATTGATGCGCTGGAGCAAGTGTACCCAGGGCGGGTAGTCAAAACCCCTATCTACTTCGTCAACTCTGCGCTTGAGCTGTTAGGACAACGTTTAGACAGTCCATCAACGCCGGTACGTAACGCGGCCCGTAGAGCATTCTCAATTTTATCCGAGCGTCTGCAACTCACGTTGGCACAGAAAAAATAGTAGCAAGCGTATGGCAATAAAGGTGCCGGGGCATGGCTGGAACCATCCCCAGCGTGGAACACAACGCATCCTGAGAGGGAAATATTATGTCCGAGCGAGACTATAACACAGTCCGTAACCTGCCCATATGCCAGCTTTCAGACCCTAAGGAGACGCTGATTTATTCTAAAACCCAGCTGTTGCCCCCAGATAAATCAAGGCCTCCAGAGCGTTGCAGGGACGAAAAATCGAATAAATCAGCGCCTCCCTAAGTATCTGCACTTGCTGCGAGAGTTCGCAGGCCACATGGCCCCTCCGTGCGTAGCAGAAGCCTTGATGAAGTGGCTTAACCGCTTTTGAAGTGATCGACCAAGCGCCATAGCGCGGGGTCTTCAGAATCACTGCGCCAGACGAACTCAATGGTGTAGAGTCCGGTGAGTTCAGGATGCGGCACGAGCGCCACTTCGCTGGGGCAGTTGTATTGCGAAGAATCAGGCACGATTGAATAGCCCATGCCTGCTCCCACCAGGCCCAACACGGTATTGATATCCGCTCCTAGGTGAACCAGTTGCGGTGATAGCCCGGCGACATGGCAGCTGTTAATCAAAAAATCGTAGTAGCTCGGTGCCTTATCCCTGGAGAACCACACGCACTGCTGGTTTTGCAGGTCGGCGAGATGCATCGGCGGGTTCAGATGCAACTCGCTGTCACGAGGCACCGCTAGTACAAGCCGACAATCGAACATCGCTAGCCCGGATAAAACCGGGTTCTCTGGATCGCGCCAGGCCAGAAAACCACCATCCAGTTTGCCATCGGCTATCTTCAATTGTTGACGCGCCGCAAGAGCTGGCTCCAGCATGAGGGTTATATCGGGTTGCAATCGCTTGAACTCGCGCAACGGTCGTAGTATCGATGGGTGCCAACTGTAATTGGGCGCGATACCTATGCGTAGCGCGCCATACTGGCCATTAGCAATCCGGGCAACACGCTCACGCGCGTTTTGCAAGTCGCTCATGATGGCCCGTGCATCACGAATGAATTGTTCGCCGGCCGGTGTCAATTCTACTCCCTTGGAGCTTCGTCGGAACAGATCGACACCCAAATCTTGCTCCAGCTCGCGGATCTGCCGACTTAGCGCTGGCTGCACTATGTGCAAGTGCCGCGCAGCCTTTGACACGCTGAGGTGTTCGGCAACCGTAACAAAGTAGCGCAAATGACGAAGCTCCACACGGACCACCTTGTAAAGGGTTAAGGTTGAAAATTAGTGGAATGCAAGTAATTTTGCGAAATTCCCCCGGCTTTATTGCCAATTACGGCTGATTTGTATTATCGGATAGCTCGTCAGATTAGTAAGGTATGGTATACCTAGAAAGTATAGGTTGGTAATGTCGATAGTGTTATCTCAGTAAAATACGTTTGTTTATACTAATGCTCACACGGAGCATAAAGCCAGAAACGTGCTTTCGTGGCGAATAAAATTTATAAAATTACGAATAGCATATTTAACATGGACCGTTCATGAACTCAGTAGCCAGTATGATGGAACAGCAGTCTGCACCAGCCTCGCTACGGCGCGCGGCAGCGGCGGCGACGGTGGGCAACGTGTTGGAGATATATGACTTCATCGCCTTCGGAATTTTTGCAATCCCCATCTCAAAAGTGTTCTTTCCCGCAGTGTCTGAACTCAACGCGATGCTGTTGACTATGGGCACCTTTGCGGCCGGATTTCTCGCTCGCCCGATCGGCGCATTGGTACTGGGGCGTTATGCCGACAGTGTCGGTCGTAAAAAGGCGCTGTCCCTAACGCTCTTAATGATGGCTGCTGGCACAATTATTCCGGCCATTTGTCCGGCGTATGCAACGCTAGGCGTACTAGCTCCGATAATCATCCTGCTGGGACGCTTGCTCCAAGGGTTTTCAGCAGGAGGTGAGATTGGTGGCGTTGTGTGCATGTTGGTCGAAAATGCTCCGCCGCAGCGACGATTTTTCTACGCATCGCTGCAGCAGGCAGCGCAAGGTGCAGGCGTGCTGACGGCAGGTTGCATGGGCTTGGCCCTTTACTCGTTTTTCAACGAGCAGCAGATACTTGATGGAGCTTGGCGAATCGCCTTTGCGTTCGGCCTGTTGATAGGGCCGGTGGGCTGGTACATAAGGCGCTCAGTGCCTGAAACATTGCTGTTCAGCAAAACCTCCGTCGAGGAACGAAACCTGCCGTTGCTTAGACAGTTCATTACCTATAGGCGCTCGTTGCTTCTGGGTCTGTCGGTGATGGTGTTCTGGACCGTAGCGACTTATATTTCCAATTACTTCACTACCTATACTGTTCGTCAACTCCATCTGACCCCAGTAGACAGTTTCATTGGTCAGATATGTTACAGCCTGGTCATGATCTGCACCTGTCCGCTGGTTGGTCGATTGGCTGACCGCGTGGGACCTTTCAGGCCCATGCTCTTCGGCGCAGGCTTGACTGTCATCTGTGCCTACCCCTTGTTCTACATGCTCACTCAATACCCTAGTTTGCCTGCATTGGTTGCTGCACAGATTGTCATTGCTCTGCTCCTCGCTTGCCACGCAGCGTGCGCATCCACAGTCTTGAGCAAATTGTATCCCACAACTTTTCGGGCAACAGGGGTGGGCTTCTCCTACGCGCTTGGGGTTTCAGTGTTCGGCGGCTTCACGCCTCTGATCGTCACGGCCTTACTGAGCAAAACAGGCGACAATATGGTGGTGTCTTACTATCTCGCCGCCGCAGCGTTGATAACTTGTATGGGCCTCTTTGTACTACGTAAGACTAGCTTCGCCCATAACATGCCACGGGCGCAGAGCGTTTCTGGGACGAAAATTGAATAAATCAGCGATTCCTTAGAGGTGCTAAAATGATGTTATGGATTCGAGGAGTTAAGCTGTTATTGAAATTCTTGACGCTAAGCTTAATTTTCCAGGAACGTTGCAGCTAGCGCTTAGTTCATTGCTATGCGTATCAAGAACAGATTGAGAATGAAAAACTGCTTATATTTCGTCACATCAAGATAGGTGTGTTTTAGCGTGAGGGAAGAGAGTATGGACAAAGAGACCGAATCAGATATAAAAGAACTCGTTTTTATTGCCGAGTATGTTGAAAAATATTTGACTGTGTCTTCTACTAAATTAATTACGCCTGATTATGAATCATCAAAATTTTATGAGCTTTATATTGAGCGCATGAAAGAAATAAAAAACAAATACGGGCTTTGTTAGCTCATAGGTTATAAATCATTAAATTTTGTTAATGTCCTGAGAGTTTAAAATCCAGTCTGCTAGACGGATTACGTCTTTCAAACCATCTGTCGAATCTATTGTCAGTATTTTTTTTACGGCCTCATCACGGAGCTTTGGAAGATGCTCCCTGGAAGAAGATATGCCATCAGCTGGTAAAAGTTCTGCCGGGGAAATTTTTAATGCCACACATAATTTCACGAGATGATCAAGGTTAGGAGTGCCTACCCCCCTCTCGTATCGGCTGATTGTCATTTTCTCGCAACCAACGAGTTCTGCTAGCTGATCCTGATTGAACCCGTGCGCTTTCCTGAAAGCTCGCACTCGAACGCCAATAAACGCTCCTAATGAGTCCATTTCCACTCCAAAAAAGCTAATTATTTCATACATTTATCGATTTTTAAGTAGCCAAATATAGATAAAGTATCGTTTTGTGTTTACTTTTTGCTCGATGTGATTTATTTTGTCCTCTACAAATCCATCACCTGCTGGCCATCCCATGGCCCAGATACAGATGGAGCTGGTTTTCATCAGCACACCACTCGCCCCTGCGCTCAGCGGTTTGGGAATTCGAAAGAGCGCCTGATCAAAAGGATCCGATTATGAAAAATTGGCGTGTTTTGATGCACAATTCTTCCGTTTACCAGTCACTTATCACGTCGATCGAGCGATTGGATGTGGAGGTGTATTCCCCCGAAAGCATTACCTACCGCAAACGTCCTGATCGCCCTTCATCGACAGAGAAGGTGGTGCGTTTGTTTCCTGGCTATCTGCTGCTGCGCTTCGATCCCCAAGTGACGCACACCACCACCATCACAGCGTTGAACGGCGCCCATGGGTTCGTTCAGTTCGGCGGTCAAACCTGTGTTATGCAGGACAGCACGGTAGAGGAATTAAAGGCTGTTGCCATGGTTCGTTCTAACCGTCCGCTCGATTGCATCGAGTTTCGCAATGTGCCGACCGAGCTTGAAAAAACGCTTCGTCTGATCATCGACATGAAATCTGAGGCTTCGCGCAAAGCCGCTTTCTTTGCGCTTCTGGCCCAGGACGCAGCGCTGGAACGCCTTGTCAGACGCTCCGGAACCCTTTGCTATTCGAGGGTACGTGCCGCTTAGGCATTACCACTTCCCACGATTTCCCATTTCACCGCCTGGTCTAGCCAGGCGGTGTTTTTTTGCGTTCTCACAGCCCTTAGGAGTTCCCATGGCGTCATCCGAAGATGAAGCAACCACCAAGACATCAAGCGTATATATCCGACCGATCAGGGTGGAGGCGCTGAATAAAGCTGCGATACGGGTGAGCTATGAAACCCAAAGCTCCAGGCAGATTTCACCCTCGGAGCTCGCTCGGTATCTGATCGATAATTTTCTTGAAATGGCCGTTGAGCAGTTGATTGAAGATTCCCAAAAAGCGGCACCTGGCACGCCTCTTACGGCTACTGACTAGAAGGAACCTGCAATGCTCACCACCAGTGCCTTTCTGGCCCTGGCCATGCAATGCGCTCCCTCGATTCACCCAGCCACGCTTACCCCCATCGTCAAGACAGAATCCTCCTTCAATCCCTATGCCATTGGCGTGGTCGGCAAAGTGTTGCCGCGTCAACCGCAAAGCCTGGATGAAGCTGTATTGGTGGTGAAGCAGCTGGTGGAGGAGGGCGCTAACTTCAGCATCGGCCTGGGCCAAATCAACCGGCAGCATTTCGATGTCAGCCGCCCTGAAACTGTATTCGAACCCTGCACCAACCTGCGCATGGCCGCCGCTGTTCTTGAACAGTGCTATGCAGTGACCAGCGCCAAGGAGCCCAACCGGCAGGTAGCGCTGCACAAGGCCATTTCCTGCTACTACAGCGGCAACCCCAAACGCGGCTTCAAGGCCGAGGCCGCTTTTGGCGGTAGCAGCCATGTGCAACGGGTGTTGGCCAACGCAGGCACGACCACCGTGACGGTCCCTGCACTGGAAGGCGGATCACCTGAACCGAACAAGCTCCAGCGCGCTCAGGCCCCGGCTTCCACGGTTGAACCGACCTATGAAAGCTGGGACGTGCTGCGCCAGTACCCGCGCTATCTGCCACCGGCAACACCGGCTGTTTCTGCTCCATCCGCTGCACCCGCTGTTCCCGCTTCACCCCCTGATGAACCCTCAACTCTCCCTCAAGAGGATCAATGATGATCAAACGTACCCTTGTGCCCAACAAAGGCGAGCTGGGCATTCTGCTGGTGGCTCTGGCCTGCCTGCCCAGTATCGCCTCCGCTGACTGGCTGACAACGCTGAACCAGTGGGGAAGCAATATCCGTCTGGGCATCTATACCCTGGCGGGCACCCTGGGCCTGGTTTGCCTGATCTGGTCAGGTGCCCAATGGCTGATTGCTCGCTCCACGGGCGACCGCTCGCACACCTTCATGGACTACCTGCAGCAGGTCGGTGTGATTCTGGTCGTCGGGGCTTCGGTGGTTCTTGGCACGGCGGCCTGGCAGGTGTTCGGCACCGGCGTGCCGGGTTGACCAGGAGCGCTTATGGCCGGTAACGAAGTACTCAAGAAACTGACCTTCGAAAGCTACAACGCGATGAGTCGGCCCGCGATGTTCTGGAACATCCCCATCATGCCGATGGTGGGCTTGCTGATGGGCGGCCTGGTCTTCGGTGTAGCCGCGACCTTCCTGCTGTCCTGGGTGTGGGGCCTGGTCGCTGCCTCCCCGTTCCTGATTGCCCTCATCGCCTTGAGGGTCGTGGGCCTGATCGATCCGCAGTACCTGCGACGTATCCGCTTTGCGCGGCGGCGTCTCTGGCTGAGCCTCAAGTACGGCAAACCGTTGTTGCTGACCCCCTTTAACCCGCAATGGAATGAATTCTATGGCGCACGATTTTCACAAAAGCGTTATGCCCCCGGAAAAGAAAGCGCCATTGATGCGCTATCCGGTCCACGAACACATGGTGACCCTGCCCGGCAATCGCCTGGTGAGTCTGATTCAGTTGAAGGGGGTTTCCAGCGAGACCCGCAGTGATGACGAACTGGTCCACCTGTTCCACAACCTCAACCGCTACTTTCTGGCCCTGGGCAAGAAGGAAGGCAAGCACCTGATGCTGCAAACCTACATCACCAAGACGGGCATCGAGCTGGACACGCCGTACACCTTGCCGCTGCCCGCGCTTCAGGACTTCGTGGACGCTTACACCGCACCATTTCGCAACGGCACCTTCTATCAGGTCGGGTACAGCATTGCCCTGATCCTCAAATACCGCGAGGTGGATGAAGGGATCGAGCGCATGAGCGACCTGCTGTCGCTGTCCTCAACGTTGTTGGCCGAATATGACCCGGTCATCATGGGGCTGGAGGAAAACGAACACGGCGCGCTGTTCTCGCAGATCGGGCGCTACTACAGCCTGCTGATCAACGGCCATGAAAAAGACGTGCTGGTCAGTGATACCCGCCTGGGTGACGCGATCATTGATAGCGTCACCAACTTCGAAAACTACGATTTTGTCGAGAACCGGCCCAATCGGGGTGGCCAGCGCTTTGCGACGACCTTTGATCTGCGCGACTACCCCAGTGGCGGGACTTACCCTGGCATGTGGGACGAGGCCATCGAGCAGCAATTCGAGTTCACCCTGGTGCAAACGTTTCTGTTCGAAGACCGTAACAAGGCCAAGGACAAATTCAAAAAGCACGTGGCGGATCTGGGTTCGGTCGAGCGCGATTCCAGGCAGACCGAGGAGCTTGAAAATGCCATCGAGGCCATCACCCTGGGCGACAAGGCGTTTGGTCGCTATCACGCCTCCCTGATCGTCTTCGGCAAGACCCCGGACCAGGCCATCGAGAACGGCACGAAAATGGCGTCGGTGTTTACGGTGCGTGACGCGACCTTTGTGCGTTCGACCATGAGCAACATCGACACCTGGTACACGCAGTTCCCCGGTGTGACCGAGGCCATGTACCCCATGATGAAATCGACCGAGAACCTGGCGTGCAGCTTTTCCCTGCACTCCACCCCCACGGGCAAGGTCAAGGGCAACCCCATTGGTGACGGGACAGGCGTCATGCCCGTGCTGACGGCCAACAAGGCGTTGTATGTCCTCAACGTGCACGACAGCCCGCCCGGCCAGAACAACCTCGGTGAAATGCTGCCAGGGCATGCGGTCTTCACGGGGCAGACGGGGGTCGGTAAAACCACCGCTGAGGCCATCCTGCTGACCTTTCTCAGCCGCTTTGATCCGCTGATTTTCGGTATCGACTACAACGAGTCGCTGAGGCACCTGCTGTGTGCATTGGGGGCCGAGTATTACACCGTGCAGCTGGGGCAATTCACCGGCGTCAACCCGTTCCAGTTTCACGACAGTCCGGGGTTGCGGCAAATGCTGTTTGACCTGGTGCTGTGCTGCGCCGGTGGCCCTGACAAGAGCAACGACGCTGACCAGACAAGGATCAAGGACTCTATCGAGGCGGTCATGGCGCACACCAACGTGCGCAATCGCAGCATGTCATTGCTGCTGCGAAACATCCCCGAACAAGGCGAAAACTGCTTGCGGACCCGGCTATTGAAATGGTGTCGCCTGGCCGGTGAGGGCCGTGTAGGGCAATACGCCTGGGTACTGGATTCGCCGGTCAACCAGTTCGATGCGCAGACCTACCGGCGTCTCGCCTTCGATTGCACGCAGCTGCTCAAAAACAATTATGCCGAGAAACACCCCGAGGTCATGGAGGCGTTTCTGAACACGCTGTTCTACATGAAGCGCGAAATGCACCAGGCCCGCCCCGGCAACCTGCTGCTCAACGTGGTGGCCGAGTACTGGGCACCGCTGTCCTTCAAGAGTACGGCAGACGCCATCCAGGAGGTGCTGCAAAGCGGACGCATGCGCGGGGAAATCCTGATCATGGACACCCAGTACCCCGAGCAAGCGCTGGCGACGAAGTATGCTCCGGCGGTCATTCAGCAGGTGATTACGCCCATCTGGCTGCCCAACAAAAACGCCCAGGCCGAGAGCTACGCCAAGTTTGGCGTCAGGGGCAAGCTGTTTGAAGCTGTGCGAACAATGGGGCCGCTGAGCCGGGAAATGGTGGTGCAGCAAGGTCACCAGACGGTGAAGCTGAAGATGGAGTTGGGTGAACCGCTCAAATACTGGTTGCCGCTGCTGTCTGCTACGGAACAGAACTTGCCGGTGGCCGAGCGCATCCGGCAACACCTGGGCACGACCGATCCCAAGGTGTGGATCGATGCGTTTCTGGTGGCCGAGGCCGTGCGCCAATGGTTGAACACCGACGACCCCGCTGTATGGCTGCCCGCGTTCGACTACGCCGACAACCTGCGCCAGTCCATGAACACGCGGGATGCACAGCGCTGGCTACCAGCCTTCCAAAAAGCCTGGAAGGCCCTTCAGGAACACAACGAAATGGAGGATGCGTCATGAAAAAACACGCGATTGCTTACGCGCTGAGTGCGCTCATGTTGACCGCAGCCCTGCCTGCGGCCTACGCAGCAGTACCAGGCGTTCCGGTCCTGGACCCGTCTAATCTGCTCACGCTGAGGGCGAATGCGTTGGCCCAGGCCAAGCAGGCCATGGATGCACTGACCACGGCCAAGGACGCCATCCGCGAGACCGCGCAGCAGTACAACCACTACAAGAGCATCATCACCGGCAATGACATGCTGGGTGGGTTCCTGAACGACCCGGCCTTGAACAAGGTGATGCCCATGGGGGACTGGGCCGATGTCTACGGCACGGCACGGGACATCGCCAGTTTGCGTGACCGCTACGGCTTAACCTCGGATAATGCCAGCGTGCAGCAGAAATTCGACCAGATGATGTCGGTTGCCGATGCGCTGGAGCGCAATTACAACGCCAGCACCGAACGGGTCAAGAACGCCGAGTTCCTACGGGCACGGCTAAACGAGGTGACGACCCCACAGCAGAAGGAGGATTTACAGCTGCGTTACCAGCAGGAGCTGATCGAGCAACAGAACCAGCAGATGCGGCTGGCCAACATGCAGATGCTTCAGCAGCAGCAAGAGAAGATGGAAAACGAAAAACGGGCCCAAGCGTTCAGTGATTACATGAACGGTAAAACGAGCGTGCGGCCCAGTTACGAGTGATTAACCAATAAATTCAGAAGGGAAGATGACCCATGTTTAAAAGAATGACGGCTTTTTCTTGCTTGGTCCTGTTTGCACTGGCGCTGTCGGGTTGCTTCGATAGCAAAGGGGATGGATTTGTGGGGCGATGGACTGGAGAAGACATGGAAAGGATGGGTAAACCAACCTTTGTCATGGATATCTCAAAAGACGGAGAAATGTTTCACGTAAACCTTGAAACCACGGATGACATTTGGGGGGGTGGTAAAAGAGAAAAAAGCATGAAGCTGCTCGAAGCCAAGGCGGAGTCGGATACGGTACTGAGTATGCGTGGCGGTCTTGTAACCATGCGTTTGGACGGTGATGTCATCTATTTCGACAGCACCACCTACACCCGAGCAAAATAACGGAGGCGGCATGGACATCAAAAACATAGCCCAGACGTTGTTCAATTTCGTTGATGCCGCCCTGCAAAGCGCCTTGGTCACCGGGATGGCCAAGGTGATGCTGGGGCTAGGAGCGCTCTTCGGGACGATGTGGTTGATCCACTTCACGCTGCGAAACATGCACTGGCTGTACCGGGGGATGAACGTTGCCTTCGAGGATGTGGCCAAAGAAATTATGAAAATGGCTGCCATCACCGCGTGTGCGTTCAGTGTGCAATGGTACGTACAAACGATTGTGCCCTTCGTCACCGGCTTGCCCAACTGGATGGGGGGGCTCTTGTCCGGCCAGGAGGGCACGCAAACCAACCAGATCGACAGCTTGATCGTTGTTTACGGCTCCAACTTAAAAGCCCTGATAGGGGCTATGAAGTTCAATATATTCGACACCAGTTTTGCTAATATTTGGTTAGGCATTCAGGGGGTGGTGTTTTACGTGCTGGGCGGTATCCCGTTCTTACTGGCTGCCGTGGCTACGCTGTTTGTACTGAAAGTCTCGACAACGGCTATTGTGGCCGTAGGGCCTCTGTTCATTGCCTTTCTGCTGTTTGACCAGACCAGGCAGTATTTCTGGGGGTGGGTATCAGCCATCGCGGGCTTTATGTTGGCTCAAGTTCTGATATCGGTTGTGCTGGCCATCGAAATCGGCTTTATCAACACCATGATGATTAAAGACGGAACGTTGACGACCACCCTGGAGGGGAATCTCACCATCCTGATTGTCTTTTGCACGTTCACAGCGCTGGTCATCGAACTGCCTCAGCAAGCAGCTTCCATCATGGGCGGCGGTCCCTCCGGAGGCGGAATGATCAGCAAAATTTCAGGGTTTGGAGCAGCAAGAAGCATGACCAGCGGTGCCGCCGCCGGCATTTCAAGACTGCGGAGGGGACGCAACAACATCAAATAGCACACCGATATATCGTTACTGGCTACATCCTCTCCCTACTCGCAACACCCTCGCTTCTCTCAGGTACTCCACTATGAATGTCAAACTTGCTTTGAGCGGGCTGCTTTCGGCTGCCTTGCTGTCCGGGTGTGGCTCTGCACCCAAACTGTCCGAACCGGAAGGGCAGTGGGAAGACATGCCCTTTACCCACAAGCCTGCTCCTGTACCAGCCGCCGTGATAACGGCTCCGCGCCCCGTGCCTGGCCGGGTACAGCCAGCTGCAAGCCCCACGCCCCAGGCCCAGCCGCTCAAGACCACCAGTCAAAAGCGCCCGGCAACTGCCGCAAGCGCCTCCCCGGCAAAGCCCGCCGAGGCCCCGCCCAACGATTCCAAATGCTCCGCGAACTGATCCGCGCAGCGCGTGTTTGTCCAGGTTTAGGTGACTTATGAGAAAGCTTCGAAAATCCAAACAGGACGTGATCGAGCAGGAGCGGCAACTGGCCGCCCGTACCAGCATCGACGCGGCCACCGCACAAGAAATCAGCCTGGCTGAACAGGCCTTCATCCATGCAGCGCGGTATTTCGAGAAGAACATCGCCGCCGACGAGAAGGCCAAGACCAAAAACGCCCGTCGCCTGGCGGGCTTCTTCGGTGTGCTGACCTTTATGTCCATCGCCGCCGTGATGGGCCTGACCCCGCTCAAGACTGTGCAACTTGGCCTGGTACGGGTAGACAACAACTCCGGCTACACGGACGTGGTGTGGGCCGACGACAAGGGCAAGCCACCGGAGCAGATCGATGACGAGTTCTGGCTCTCGACTTATGTACGGTTTCGCGAGAGCTACAACTTCTCAAGCCACGACGCAGAGTTCGGCATGGTGGAGCTGATGTCCTACGGCGAGACGTTTACCGAGTACCGCAACTTCCAATTGTCCTCCAAAGGCTATCTGGAAGTGCTGGGGACCAACCGGCAAATCCGCACGGATATCAACAATATCAACTTCCTGGAACGCAAAGACCGGGAAGGCACCGCCCAGGTGCGGATCACCAAAACCGTGCTGGACCGCAACGGCACGCCCGATCCCCAGTTGGCTCCGGTGACCTGGGTGGCGACGGTGACCTACGACTACAAGAACCCTGCCAAAAAAGCCGGTGACCAATGGCTTAACCCCCGTGGCTTCGGGGTCAGGGCCTACACGATGACCCAGGAAGTGGGGGTGTCCAATGGGAAATAGAACGGCTTCAAGCCTCACGGCACTGTTCCTCCTTGCGTCCGGCCTGCCGGTCTTGGCCGAGAGCATGGGCACCGGCTCATCACTCGACCGGCGCGTGCAGACCGCTGTTTACAGCCCGGACAACGTGTACCGCATCCAGACCTCGGTGGGTCGTACCTCGCTGGTACAGCTTCCGGCCAACGAGACGATCAATGAGGCGTCAGGCCTGATGGTGTCCGGCGATCCCAAGGCCTGGTCCATCGGCCCGAACAAGGCCGGTAACCTGGTGGCCATTAAACCCATCACCGATCAGGAGCCCAATACGAACCTGGTGATCAATACCAACCGGCACACCTACCTGCTGGAACTGAAACTGGTGACTCGGGCTGCGGACATGACCTATGCGCTGCGCTTCACCTACCCCGAGCCGCCCAAAAAGTCCAGCGCTGTACGCCGTGACCCCGGCAACCCCTGCGACGGCCCGGTGCAAAACGGTCCCTATCAAAAGCGCTCCAGTGCAGAGAGTCGGTCCATAGCGCCCTATGAGGGCTGGGACAACGGCATGCTGACCTGCTTCCGCTTCACCGGCAATGGCCCGCGTCCGACGCTGTACCAGGTTCTACCAGACGGCACCGAAACGGTGGCCGACATGCACAACGAAAAGAACGTAGTTGTAGTGCATGGCGTTGGCCAGTTGTTCCGCTTCCGCTTGAACGGCCTGGTTGTAGAGGCCCGGCCTACCGCCCAGGTGAACACGGGTTACAACTTCAACGGGACCACCACCGGCGAGATTCGGGAGCTCAAGCATGCAGAACAATGACAACGACCAAACTCCGGAGAGCACCCCAGGGCCGGACAGCATAGGGCCACCCGAACCCGCAGCGTCTACAGCAGCAGCGCCGGAACACGCCCCGGCCTCGGAGCCCGCCAGCACCCAGGCCCGTGGGGCCTTTGACGTGCGGACCAAACGCACAGGCGATACCCAAAACAGGAAAACCCTTTACCTGAGCCTGGCCGCGCTGGGGTTGGTGGGGCTGCTGGCTGGCGTAGGGCTCTGGTACTTCACCATTTCCCAGATGAAAACCACCGGCTCCGAGGTCGATGAAACCCACGTCAAGAAGGACGCGACCCTGGACGTGAATCTGGGCAGCGACGACAGCATGAAGAAGGCTCGGGAAGCCAAGCTGGCCGCTGACAAAGCCGAAGAGGACAGGAGAGCCCGCGCTGAAAGGGACCGACTGGCGAAGGAGGAAAAGGATAAAAGGGACGCCAATCGCGGATCGACCTATCAGGGACATGCCGCCAGTGTGCCGCCACCGCCCGGCCAGAACGCACCGGTCGTGGAGACCCCCCGGCAACGCAAACTGGGGGCTGCAATGTTCGTCACCTCGGAAGATGCGATGGGCACCGGCGCTGCGGATACTCAGCCGCAACAGCCGACCAACGATCAGCCCTCACTGCCGCCTTCATTACTGGCTGACGTTCAGGGTGGATCGGGCAGCGGTTTGGGGGGTGAATCGCCCTCCAGAAAACGCAGCAGTCTGAGTGATCTGGGCGGCACCACCTTTGCCCCGGCCAAGGCGTACCTGGCACCGAACCGCAAGTACCTGGTCAGCCACAACACCTACACGCGCTGCGCGCTGTACACCGAAATCATCAGCACCCACCCAGGGCTGGTGGATTGTCGTCTGACCGATCCGTTGTATTCCGCCGATGGCTCCACGGTGATTGCGGCGGCGGGTGACAAGCTCACCGGTGAACAGACGGTTGAGGTTGGGCCAGGCGAAACCAGCGTGTTTACCACCTGGACCGAAATCGAAACCCAATCGGGTGTACGGGCCAAGATTGACAGCTTGGGTGCAGGCCCCATGGGAGCCAGCGGGACCGAAGCCTGGATCAATCGCCACTACATGCAGCGCTTTGGCGGTGCAGTGATGTTGTCGTTCATCCAGGACGCGCTTCAGGCCGCGTCCAACACGACGCAGAAAAGCTCGGGGTCCGGGGGCTACACGGTGAACAACAGCGAGCAGAACGTGGAGAGCATGGCCAACAAGGCGTTGGACAGCACCATCAACATCCCGGACACCGGGCATCTGCTGCCGGGCACGGTCATCACCGTCATCGTGGCCCGCGACATCGACTTTTCATCGGTTTTCGAGAACCGCTAAGGAGTATTCATGACGCAAGAACCAGATCACTCGCAAGACCCAGAGGAACAAGGGCTGACCGAAGACACGCTGGTCCTGGACTTTCTCGCCCAGGCAGGCGTCACCGAGCGCCTGAATCGCCCCGGCACCCAGGACGTGGCCATTAACCGGCCCTTTGAAATCTGGGTAGACGGTCCAGACGGCTGGGTGCGCGAGGACGCGCCCTGGCTCACCTACAGCCTGTGCTGGCGGCTGGCCAATGCGCTCTGTGCGCTGAACTACCGCGTGCTGGCCCCGCATTCACCGATTCACACCGTTAAATTGCCTGGCGGGGAGCGGGGGCAGATCGTCATGGCACCGGCGTGCGAGGAAGGCACCCTGTCGATGACGTTTCGCAAACCCTCCTTGCTGCGCTTCACCCACAAGGATTACGTCAACAGCGGCCGCTATGACCGGGCCCAGGCCATCGCTTCACCGGTGCTGACCCTCAAGCCCTGGCAGTGCGACATGAAGGACGCTCACGCTGCCGGGGACTGGGACCCGTTCATGGAAACTGCCGTTGCCCATCTCCAGAACATCATCGTGTTCGGCGGGCCTGGCTCGGGAAAAACCACCTACGGCAAGACGCTGATCGACCTGTTTCCGGCTCACCGGCGCATGGTCACGATCCAGGAAATGCTGGAAGACACCCTGCCGTTTCATCCCAACCATGTGCATCTGCACTACGGGCATGTGGTGGGCCCCAAAGCCCTGGTGGCCAGCGCGCTGCGGATGAAGCCTGACCACCTGTTTCTGGCCGAGCTGACCGGTAACGAGGTGTGGCACTTCATCGAGATTCTGAACACCGGCACCAAGGGCACGGTGACTACCGCGCACGCCAACGACAGTGAAGCGGGCTATGCCCGTGTGTGCGGTCTGGTGAAGCAGTCGGAAGTCGGCAAGGGCTTGGACTACGCTTACATCGAGCGTCTGGTACGGACCTCGTTCGACGTGGTGGTGTACATGGAAAAGCAGGACATCCTGGAAGTGCATTACGAACCCGAATACAAGCTGGCCTTGCTCAATGGTCAGCGTCAACGAGCTAAATAGGAGTGGGTCATGTGGTTGAAACGGATTTTTACTCGGAAGTTTGCAACACGCGGTAGCGGTAAGCGCGTAGCAGAAAGGCCCAAGCCACCCACGCAGCCATACGTTCTGCTGCTCAATTACTCACAGTTCTACGCAGTGGCCGAAGCCATCCAGATGGATTACGTCACGCTGCACAACAGCATTACGCGCAACCCTGCACGCGGCCTGGAGAAAGCCCTTGTAGAACGCGAGCGGCACAACCGTGATGCATTGGGGCAAGTGTTCACGATGATCGAAGCGATGCAGCCTTATCCGAGGACGTTTGCAGCATTCGAGGCGGCACGTGCTCATGTTCAGGAGGCCGAGCACACGCTCGCCCGGCAGGGTGACAGGAGAAGTTTATGTGGTGGAGACTGACATTACTGGTCATCGCATTGATGCTGGTGTTCTTCGTGGCAGGCCTGTACGCAGGGGGTGCGATGTTTCTGCAGCTGACCCAAGGGCACTTCGCGGGCTTGTCCTGGGACACGCTGTGGGAGGCCCGCAAGCTGCCCTGGAACGACCGGCGGATGCTGTACGTGCCCTGGTCATGGTGTGTGACGGCAGCCCTCACCTTCCTGCCGGTCGGCGTTACGTTGATGGCCGTTTTCGTGCGCCTGAAGCCCAAGACCTCGCTGCACGGTGATGCCCGCTTTGCCAACGACCGCGAGCTGCGCCAGTTCGAGTACCAGGGCGAGTACAAGAACACCAGCAAGTAGGCCTTGCACTCGCATCGCCCCCTGATACGTCCGCATTTTCAAACCTTTCCATGTACCGCCACGCAGTCGGCTATGCCCGGAAGCACCTTGCAGGAGATTCTCAATGGAAATATCAGAAGGATGCTTGGGCAACCTTTGTCGTGCCGAAAATCCCGATGCGCAGTAGATGAGTGGAACCAAGAGTAGAAAGGGGCCACTTATAACGTTGGCAGTGTCTTTAAAGAACTGCTGATACTAGTTATAAAGTTTCCCGATACGAAAAACAGGAGAGATTCGTGAGTACAAATAGCAAAGGTATTGACCTGTCGCATTTTCAAGGTAATGTCGATTTTAAAAAAGTTTCTGAGGCTGGCATTGAGTATGCCTTTATCAAAGCAACAGAAGGCGCTACCGTACAGGATGCAAAATATACCACGTATCGTACTGACGCTAGAGCTGTCGGAATAAAAACGGGGGCATATCATTACTTTCGAGCGCTCAGTAGCACGCCGGAAGCACAGCGAGATAACATCGTTAGTACACTTACTGCTGTCGGCTTCGATGCGTGTACTGAGATTTTTGCCATCGATTTGGAACTAGCGGGCAACGAAAAAGCTACCCCGGACGAAATGGCTGATAACCTTAATAAGCTGCTGACTTTATTGGAAAGCGAAAAAATTCTACAGGGGAAAAAACCATTTATATATTGCAATAACAATTTCTGGATGAATAATATTTCAGGAGGTAAATATGCTTTTAGTGAATACCCTCTGTGGATCGCTAATTGGGATGTTAGCGAACCTGAAGTTCCATCTACATGGAAAGTAGCAGGTAAAAGCTGGTCGATTTGGCAGCACAGTAACAAAGGTCGCATCGATGGCATTGAGGCTGATGTAGATCTTGATTGGGTCCGTATTTGATCCAATGATTTTGCAATTGAACTAAGCGCTAAGGAGTCGCTGATTCATTCGATTTTTCGTCCCGGCAACGCTCTGGATGCCTTGATTTATCCGGGTGCAATAGCTGGGTTTCAGAATAAATCAGCGGCTCCTTAATACGAGCCAGAGGGATCCTTCAGTCGTAGATAATCTGAGCCAAAAAGCGCGCTGATTGCGACCCGTTACAAGTAGTCATTACGCGCGTATCACCTCCTGATACCCCCGCACTTTCAAACCATCCCAATGCACCGCTACGCAGACGGCTGAAGCCGCCTGGCGTCGAGCTGTGCCTGACCTTACCTTACCTATATGAGGTGTACCGTGCTGCTACCTTTTGAGCTGGACCCTGAAATCATTCAACACATCATCCATAGTCAGGCCGGATCCATCGGCAAGGCCATCATCGAGCTGGTGATGAACTCTGTAGACGCCGATGCCACCGCATTGCGCCTGACCATGACCAAAGAGGGTTTTCACTGCGCTGATGACGGTCGCGGCTTTGCCAGCCGTGAAGACGTACTGCGCTACTTCGGACGCTTTGGGACACCGCACCAGGAAGGCGATGCCACCTATGGCCGGTTTCGCTTGGGCCGGGGTCAGATCATGGCGCACGCCAAAACACGTTGGGCTTCCAACGATTGGCAGATGACCGTTGATACCCGCTCGATGGGCTACAACTACGAGCTGGACGATCTTGAACACGGCGCACCGGGTTGCTCCATCGAGGGCATCTGGTACGAACCGCTCAACGATTTGGAGTTGATGTCTGCCGTTCAGGAGATTCGTGACCTGGTGCGCTACACCCGCATCAGCGTTGAACTCAATGGCCGTGTCATTACGCGCGATCCTGCAACGGAAAAATGGGACTTCGAGGATGAATACGCCTATTACCGGGCCAAGGAAGAAGGCGCGGTTTCGATCTACAACCAAGGCGTGCTGGTCCGTCACGATTCCTCGCACCTCTGGGGAGCTGGAGGCCTGATCGTGACCAAGCGGGCGATTGCCCTCAACGTCTCCCGTAGCGAGATACTGCGCAAGACCTGCCCGGTCTGGAAAGCCATCGCCAAGGTGTTCGGCCCGTTGGCCGATAAGGTCTCGGGAGAGTTGGGTGGACGACGCAAGACAGAAGCACGTCGAGCGCGATCAGCACTGTCGTTGCTCGGCGGTGCAGCTGATGTGGCCAAAATATTCTGCCATGAAGAAGTCATTACGGTGCTGCCAGGTAAACGGCATATCACCCTGATGGATTTTATTGGCAAGGCGTTTCGTGAACACAAAGGCACCTACACCGTTGTTTTAAAGGGCAGTGACATACCCAAGGGCGAAGGCATTGCCGGGCAGCGCATCATCCAGGTACTGCATCCGCAAACGCTCGACCGCTTCGGTTGCCATAGCGTTGAAGATTTTGAAGATGTGCTGGAACGGGTGATTGCCAATGCCAGACCTGCCGTCAGTCACTGGTACCGAGACCTGACGGTGCCCCAGTGCGCCGCGTTTGCGACGGTCAAGAAGGCTTATGTCGAGCGAACATCGATTGTCGATGAGAAAAAAGCGCTGGACAAAGAAACGCGCCGGGCCTGGATCGCGTTGCGCTGGTGCCTGCAACACTACGCCGGTGCCTGTGTTGGGGCTGAACGCTGGAGAGATGGCACCGTTCGGCATAGCAAAGACCTCCTGGCGGTGTTGCTTGGTGAATCGAACACCAGTGAAGCGTGGACGGATGGTAAAACATACCTGGCCATCAACCGCACTATCGTCCAACGCCTTAAATCTGAGCCCATGAAAACGGCGGCCTATATCTTCGGGCTGGTCGAGCACGAGGTGGCGCACCAGGGCGACAGCCTGGCGTGCGGGCATGACGAAGCGTTCTATCAGCGTTTCCATGACATTTCCCTGCGCATGGCACCCGAGCGTCAGCGGTTCATGCACAAGTGGTTGATGAAATACACCACGAGCATGGAAATGGAAGGCAAGAAAGCGACCGGCAGCGCTTGGGGAGAGCTTCACCTGGTGAGGCGTGTGGGCACTGGCCGTATGAAGCGCGGCTTGTCGGACGCCATCGATGACGATTCGGCGGATCCGATCGTTAGCACGCCGGTGCCGGAGCAGGACATGGCCTTGCTCAGCAGGATCAATGCCGGGTTAATTGATAAGGGCGTCTGCCCACCGCCGCCCGACTGGAACAGGGTCATCGAGCAGGCCAAGGCCGATCAGGTGGCGAACAGCGAGCGGTTGCGCGCTAAACGGGAAGCCGATGAGGCTGAATATGAGCGGATCAGTCAGGCGCTTGATGAGGCCACAGAGAAAGCGAAGCCCGAAGTCGCCCGGATTCTGGACATGCCGTTAGCGGACATTCCAGCCGGTGCCCTGGACTACCTCGGTCATTTGCTGGCCACTGGAAGCGATGAACAGGAGATACGCAGTGAATGGGAATGCCAGTTCGCAGAGCCTGAAGATATTCCAGCCGCAGCTCTGGAGTATTTGCTGACAACCGGCGGCGACGCGCAGGAGATGCGCAGCGAAGACCAGGCCAATCTGGAGCAGCTGGCTGCGGACCAGGCAGATGATCCACGCTGTAAGTTAGCTAAGGAATACCACGGCATGGTCGAGCCTGGCGAAACCTGGTGGGTGCTTGAACGCAATGCTGCCGCTGCCGGTTTCTGGCGTGTCGAGGACTACTTGAAGTGGCGACATGCCGATCAATTGCTACTCGGATTATTGCGGGGACTGCGCAAATAAATAGCCACATCGCCCCCTGATACACCCGCATTTTCAGACCATCCCCATGCAACGCCACACAGTCATCTACCAGCCGCCTGGCGTTTGGCTGTGCCTACTCAAAGGAAATATGATCATGAATGTACGTACCGCACTGACCTTGTCCGCTGTATTCATGCTGTCCCTGACCGGCTGTGCCACCCAGTCACAGGTTGATGAACAGACCCATCTGCTCGAAGTCATCAACGCCTCGCTCAAGCAGATTCAGGCCAACCAGCAGCAGTCCATCGATCTGCAAAAACTCCAGGCTGATCTTCAGCAGCAAAGCAACAACGAACAGGCGCTTCAGCGTCAAGCCGGGAGCCGCTGATGGCCAGAGCTAAATCGCAACCCATCAGCCCGGACAATCCCCAAGAACGTATTGAAGAGCATCCCGCGTTCTTGCTCGGCAAGCACCCCACGGAGGATTCGTTTCTGCTGGCTGCTCCGCCAGGTTCCGGCAAGCCCGTAGGGGTTGTGATTCCCAGTTTGCTCCGTTATCCCGATTCGGTTGTCGTCCACGATCCCATCAAGGATTCCAAACTATGAACGTTCGTACCGCACTGACCCTGTCCGCTGTATTCATGCTGTCCCTGACCGGCTGCGCGACTCAGTCACAGCTTGATCGACAGGCGAACCAGCTCGAAGTCATCAGCGCCTCGCTCAAGCAGATACAGGCCAACCAGCAGCAGTCCATCGAGCTGCAAAAACGCCAGGCTGATCTTCAGCAGCAAAGCAACAACGAACAGGCGCTTCAGCGTCAAGCGAGGAGCCGCTGATGGCCAAAGCCAAACCACAACCCATCAGCCCGGACAATCCACAAGAGCGGATCGAGGAGCATCCTGCATTCCTCATGGGTAAGCACCCCACCAAAGACGTATTTTTGGCCAGTTACGGCCAACAGTTTGTGATGTTGGCTGCGCCCCCAGGCTCGATGAAAGGCGTCAGTGCGGTGATCCCCAACCTGTTGAGCTACCCCGATTCAATGGTGGTCAACGATCCGAAATTCGAAAACTGGGATGTTACTTCGGGCTTTCGCGCCTCAGCTGGCCACAAGGTCTACCGCTTTTCGCCGGAGCGCCTGGAAACGCACCGCTGGAACCCGGTCAGTGCCATTAGCCGCGACCCGCTGTACCGGCTAGGCGATATTCGTACCCTGGCCCGCGTGCTGTTTGTCTCCGACAACCCGAAAAACCAGGAGTGGTACAACAAGGCCGGTAACGTCTTCTCATCCATCCTGCTGTACCTGATGGAAACCCCGGCCATGCCTTGTACGTTGCCCCAGGCCTACGAAATTGGCTCATTGGGTACCGGGATGGGGGCATGGGCTCAGCAGATCATCGAGCTGCGCAGCACCGGCCCTAATGCATTGACCGTTGAAACCCTGCGCGAATTGAACGGTGTGTTCGAGGCCTCGAAAAACAAGAGCAGCGGTTGGTCCACCACCGTGGATATCGTGCGTGACGTGTTGTCGGTGTATGCCGAAAAGACGGTGGCCTGGGCCGTGTCAGGGGATGACATCGACTTTGCCAAAATGCGTGAGGAGAAGACCACCGTTTACTTTAGCGTGACGGAAGGAAACCTGAAGAAGTACGGCCCGCTGATGAACCTGTTCTTCACTCAGGCCATACGGCTCAATTCCAAGGTCATTCCCGAGCAAGGGGGGCACTGTGCGGACGGGACGCTTCGGTACAAATACCAACTGGCCCTGATGATGGACGAATTCGCCATCATGGGCCGCATGGAAATCATGGAAACCGCGCCTGCACTGACCCGAGGTGCTGGACTGAGGTTTTTCCTCATCTTCCAGGGCAAGGATCAGATCCGCGCTATTTATGGCGAGGAAGCGGCCAACGGCATCATGAAGGCAATCCACAACGAAATTGTGTTCGCCCCCGGTGACATCAAGCTGGCCGAGGAATACAGCAGGCGCTTGGGCAACACGACTGTGCGTGTCCATAACCAGTCATTGAACAGGCAGAAGCACGAGATTGGTGCTCGGGGTCAAACCGATAGTTATAGCGAGCAGCCCCGGCCCTTGATGCTCCCCCAAGAGGTGAACGAGTTACCTTTTGACAAGCAATTGATTTTTGTCCAAGGCAACCGGCAGACAGAGCCCATGAAAATCCTGGCGCGCAAGATCATTTACTTCGAAGAGGAAGTGTTTAAAGCGCGAAAGAATATGACGCCTCCGCCTTTGCCGGTCGGAGACGCCACCAAAATCGATGCGCTCACCGTGCCGGTGCGCACCGTCGAAGCCAAGGTGGCTGTGGCCGACACCAAGCCCATGCAGGCCGAACAACGGCAGCGCTGGAATCCCAAAGACAAAGCGTCCGAAGTGGCTCAGGCCGAAGCGGACAAGGCACAGCCAGTTGAGGTCGAGCCTGATCCAGAGCCTGTGCAGGCTGACGACACCTCCGAACCGATGTAGTCCCCCCACCGGCGCCATCCGGCGTCAGCAGGAGCAAAACATGAATACCTTCAGCAAAACGGCTGACCGCCAGGGTCATGTCGCTGGCAACGCCGTGCCTGGTCGCGGCAAAACGCGGGTCTGCGCACTGTTTGCGGTGTGCCTGTTGGGCAGTGGCTCAGCCTTCGCCGGTGACCCGTGCAAGTCCGTGCTGTGCCTCTACGGCAGGTTCACCGGCAACAGCGGTGGCAGCGAATGCCGCAGCGCCGAACAGGACTACTTCAGCATTCTGGTCAAGAAGCACGGGAACATCAGATGGAGCCAGACCGCCACGGCGCGCCAGGACTACCTCAACAGCTGCCCCGGTGCTGATCGCGGATACACCCAAAAAATCAACGACAAGTTCGGCAAGGTCCAGGGCTAAGCCCCACGTCACAAGAAGGAGAACACCATGCGAGTATTTATTGCGGAAAAGCCTGACCTGGGCAAGGTTATTGCCGAGGCTTTGGGCACCGTCATACGCAAGGACGGCTATTTCGAATGTGGCAGCAACAATATCGTCACCTGGTGCATCGGCCACCTACTCGAACTGGCCCCACCCGAAGTTCACAACCCTGCCTATAAAAACTGGGTTCAGGCCGATTTGCCCCTGAGGTTGCGCCCGGCCAAGTACCAACCCATTGCCCGTACTCGCGACCAGCTCAAAGTGGTCCAGCAGCTGATCGGTCGCGCCTCGGAAATCGTCCACGCCGGTGACCCGGACGACGAAGGCCAGTTGCTGGTCGACGAGGTCCTGGTGCATTTCGGCAACACCGCGCCGGTCAAACGCATCCTGATCAACGACATGAACGCCAATGCCGCTCGTAAGGCACTGGACGGCCTGCGCGACAACAGCGAGTTTTACGGCCTGTACCAAAAGGCCCTGGCTCGAAGTATCGGCGACCAGATCTACGGGTTCAACATGACCCGCGCCTGCACCCTGGCCGGTAGGGCCAAGGGCGTTAAAAGCGTGTTGTCAGTAGGCCGCGTACAAACCCCGATCTTGGGACTGATCGTGAACCGCTACCTGGCCAACAAGAGTCATGCCAGCGCGTTTTACTACACGGTTGCGGCAAGCCTGGCCTTTGGTAGCAGTCGTGCGCAGGCCCGCCTCGTCGTTGCCGCTGATGCCCCGCTCGATGACAAGAACCGGATCATCGACGTGGCATACGCTATTCAGGTGGCTGACGCGTGCCGAATGAAGCCCGCAGACGTGACCGATGCCCGAGTGGAGGAAAAGCAAACCCCAGCACCCCTGCCGTTCGCGTTGCTCGACCTGCAGGTGTACATGAGCAAGACCCACAGCATCGATGCCGAGAAAACCCTGGCCCTGACCCAGGCGCTGCGCGAAAAGTACAAGGCCACCACCTACAACCGTTCTGATTGCAGTTACCTGTCCGACGAACAATTTGCCGAGGCTCCGCAGACCTTAAGCCTGCTGAGCGAAGCTCTGCCGGACCTCGCCGGGATGTTCACCGAGGTGAATTCGGAACGCAAAAGCCGGGCTTTCGACGACAGCAAGGTGTCTGCCCACACCGCGATCATCCCAACGGCGGTGAAGATCGACATCACCCAGCTGAGCGCCGATGAACGCGTTGTGTACCTGGCCATCGTCAAACGCTACGTCGCGCTGTTCTTGCCCGAAAAACGCTACCTCAGTGCCGAAGTGAGTTTTGGCGTGAACGGCCACACCTTCGTAGCGCGCTCCACCAAAGTGACGCAGCCAGGCTGGACGGCGCAGGTCACTGAAGAAAACGAGCAAGACGAAGACGGGTCGGACGCCGCCGAGGTCGCGAGCCCCTTCGATGCGCTGGCGGATCTGAAGGTCGGTGACGCCGGGGTATGCGACGGCATCACGGTGGCCAAGGAAAAAACCAAGCCCCTGCCGCTCTACACCGAAGCCGAGCTGCTAAAGGACCTACGGCGGGTCGCCAAGTATGTGAAAGACCCGCGCATCAAGCAGCTGCTGATCGACCGCGACCAGGGCAAGAAAGGCGAGAACGGCGGCATCGGCACCCCGGCGACCCGTGGCGCGGTGCTGGCCAAGTTGCAGGAGCGTGGTTTCTATGCGGTAGAAAAGAAAAAACTGATCCCCACCCAGTTGGGGCTGGAGTTCATCGCCGCGTTGCCAGCGATTGCGACCACGCCGGACATGACCGCGCTCTGGCATGAACAGCAACAGATGATTGAGGCCGGTGAACTGACCGTGGAGGCGTTCCTAGACGAACTTGAGGACTTCATTGCCCACCAGGTGCACAACGTCGATCTGGGCAATGTACAGGGTGACGGTAAGCCGGTACTGGACAGCCTGAACGCTCAGTGCCCCATGTGCGGCAGTGACCTGGCCGTCACCCCACGAGTGATTGGGTGTCGCGCCTGCGACTTCAAGTTTTACCCGGAAGTCAGCGGGAAGATGCTGTCCCCCGGCCAGATCGAGGCGCTGCTGACGAATGGCAAGACCGGCGTACTGAAGGGGTTTCACAGCAAGAAAACCGGCAAGTCCTTTGAAGCAGCCCTGAAGCTCAACAACGAAGCGAAGCTGGAGTTCGTGTTCAGCCGCAAACCAAAGCGCGCATGACCCCCTCTACAAAGGAGGCTTTAGCTATGCCAGAGGAACAACAGCCCAAGGCGGCGCAGTGGCCAGCCGGTGACACGATGACGGCGCACTGCCCCAACTGCGAAACCCCTGCGACCGTCGATATCGTCAACGTCAGAGAGTGGGACATGCCCTGGCGTCCGGTGGATTGCGACAACTGTTTTGCGGAGTTCGAGTTGTCGGCAGACGGCTCAACAGCATTGATTTTGGCCCCTGCCGAGCAGTCCACAGCCCGTGGCCGAGCGCTTCTGGGCACGATATTCGTGTTTGACCCGAACGAAGACACCCCTTAACGAACTCATTGAAGAAGGAGCGCAATCATCGCGCGTGGAATCAATAAAGCAATCCTGGTAGGCACCTGCGGACAAGACCCTGACTGTCGTTACCTGCCCAACGGAACGGCGGTAACCAACCTGAGCCTGGCCACCAGCGAGCAGTGGACTGACAAGCAGAGCGGGCAGAAGGTCGAAAAGACCGAATGGCACCGCGTGTCGCTGTTTGGCAAGGTGGCCGAAATTGCCGGCGAATATCTGCGCAAGGGTTCGCAGGTCTACATCGAGGGCAAGCTGCAAACCCGCGAATGGGAAAAGGACGGGGTCAAGCGCTACACCACGGAAATCGTCGTGGACATGCAGGGCACCATGCAACTGATTGGTGGCCGTCCACAGGGCGACGCTCAACAGGGCCAGGGTGGCGGCAACTACAACCAGTCTGCCCCTCGTCCGCAGCAGTCGCGGCCACAACAGTCAGCGCCGCAGCAATCCGCACCTCAGCAAAACCACAACCAGCCGCAGCAACCCGACTCGCGCCCTGCGCCGCAACAGCAAGCACCGCAGCCCGCTGCGGATTTCGACAGTTTTGATGACGATATCCCGTTCATGGACCCCTACCGGTTCAGCTGGATGCTGGTCTGACCCACCCACACATCGATCTTGCCCACGTCAGGTGCCGCGCTCCCGGCTCGTCGTGACGCGCCTTATCGTCGCGGCGAACGGAAGCACGGGCGCAGCGAACACTTGACGCAACCCCGTTCAGAAAAGGCTCACCTTGGGAGTGTGGGGTAGCTTCACCACCCCGCGCTCCCGAGGTCAACGCGGCCGTTGCGGGATGACAAGGGCAGCGCCCTTGGTGTTCAAACGGCCCAGCCAACCACATTTCAAGACGGTGCCCAGTTATTGGCACCGCGACTTCGATCAACCTTAAATCACTCAGGATCATTCATTATGAAAGTCGTCATCATCAATTACACCGGCACTGTCGGCAAAACCACCATTGCCGCCAACCTGCTATCGCCACGCATGGACGGTGCCCCGATCTACGCTATCGAGTCGATCAACGAGACCGCAGAAAATCTAGGCCTGGACGTGGAAAAGCTGCGCGGTAACAAGTTTCGTGAGCTGTTCAAACGACTCATGCTTGAAGACAACGCCATCATCGACGTAGGTGCTTCCAATGTTGAGGACTTCATGTCCAATCTCGAAGGGTTTGAGGAAGCCCATGAAGAAATCGATTATTACATTGTGCCAGTAACCTCCGGCACCAAGGAGCAAAAGGAAACAGTCAGCATGATTGGCAGTCTGGCTTCGATGGGTGTTCCCTCCGATAAAATTCGCGTGGTATTCAATCGCGTCAAACGTGACGTGCAAGCAGAGTTTCCTATTATTACTGCATACCACGAACGTGCCAGCGCATTCAGGATTAATTACCAGTGTGCAATATTTGAGTCTGAATTGTTTGACGCCTTGTCGATCAATCGTCTTTCAATGAAAAGCTTGATGGAAGATGAAACGGATTATAAAACGCTTCTCAAAGACAAAAACGCCAGTGTGCAAGATCGTAATCGCTGGTCTGATATGTATGGCTTGAAACTGCTGTGCAAAGGCGTTAACCGCAAGCTTGATAGTGTTTTCGCAGAACTTTTTGATATTGAGGTGATTAAATGAGCGAGCATGAAAATCTTCCTTCTACGGCGCGTGACGCTCTGATTATTGAGCTTCTGAGCGATGTAGGCCGCTTGCACGATGACGTCAAAAGAATTCCGAAGCTGCTTGAAATATCCATGAGGGATTCGCTGGATATCGTGGCAGACGCGGTAGAAGATGCTGAAGAAACTGCATTGCTTTTGCAAGACAGTACAAAGGAAGTTATTCAGGCCACTGCCGCGAAAGCGGGTGTGGACGTGGCGCTGGAAATGTCCACAGCTATTCACCAGAGCCTAGAGCGAGTATTCGAACCTGCTTTGCATCGCGCAGCGATAAAGATCGATGATCTAGAAAAGCGAATCACGCATCTATCCGGAAACATTCGAGATACCCAGGCGACACGTTTCAACTACATAGTTCTCGCGGGGTTTGTGTTCGTGACCATTGTGATGATGTGTGCAATGGGTTGGATTGCGATAACCTCTCAAGATGTTAACGAAACCAATAAGTGGTTTTATAACGAATACAAGAATCAGCGGGCTCTCATTGATACGCTACCACCCGCCTTGAAAAAACGTTTTGTACAGTGAAGAAAGCTATTAGGGTCTTTACTTCCTGGCCCTATTCGCATCATTTATAACTTTGGCCCAATCCGTGTTTTCCACCTCCTCCCTGATCTGCTTCATGCTTTGCCTGAAGTTGGCTTGTGGCGTGATTTTCTCGCCATTCAGTAAGGCGTTTTTACTGACGGCTACGCTGTCGCTTTTCTCAGGCAGGGGGTGTTTAACCTGTCCAGCTCGTTTCTGGCTTTTACGGATTCTGTACAACGCCTGATCGAAGTGACGAAGGCTGATCGTCAGTCCGGTATCCACGAGTTTCTGGTGAATCATCGTTCTGCTTACTCCTGAATCCAGGGCGTTTTCGATTACGTCATACAGGTCGCGGATTTGCGCAGTGTACGACCTGACTCCGTTGTCCTGGGCCAGTTCTGTCAGGGCTTCAAGCCTGTCGTGGGTTTCTTGAACCATGATTTGCCCCTTGTCATCTGAAAAGTGATGTAAAAGTGATGTAAATCTGTCGTAAAGAAGCGTACCACTGATGTAAAAAAACGCAATTCAAAGCAATCCTGATGTAATCCAGAGCATTTCAGATGTAAATCTGATGTAACCCGCAGATTCACCCTGCTGACCCCCTATCTCGAATTCGCTAAACAGGCACGTTACCGATTGTCTACAAAAAAGAGCTTCGCCTTTTTCGTAGCCAATCGACGTGCCAAAGGGGATACCCCTTTGGAACCCCGCAGAGCGGGAAAGCGTTGTCTTTGTCGTTGTTGGTTGTCGTCATCCAGGTGCCCTCAGGAGGTGATTTTGTGGCCAAAAAAGTGACCAAATCATGCCCCGTGTCATGCCGTTTCACGGATGAACAGTTCGCCCGGTTTGCCGAGCCCATCGCGCAATCCGGCCTCAAGCCAGCCCGCTTCTTTCATGACCTGGTGATGAGCCGTTCGCCTACCTTCGAGCAGTCCGCAATCGACAAGAAGCGGATGCAGCAGGTATTCGAAAAGTCCGGACATGCTCTAAACCGAGTTGCCTACTCCGCAAACTCGGCACCTTACAACGGCACGCTTTATCAAAAGCAGTATCTCCACTGGCTTAATAAGCTGAACGCTATTCAACAACTATTGCTCACGGTATTGCCCGAGACTGACCCGCCAAAACCGGCGAGGCCAGTCCATAACGGCAACCGTGGCTCACCTAACGTATCTGGCAAAAAAGTTCATATCATCCGGTTTCGACTCACCCAAGACGAAATGGCCCAGTTTAATGACATGATCAAACGGGCGGGCTGTTCTGCATCAGCCTTTTTTAGAGAGCTGATTTTAAATCAAAAACCGGTGTTCAGAGAGTTTACCGGGTTTAGGAAAAGAATAGTATTCATCGTCAACAAAGCCGGTAACAACATTTCTCAGTTGGCTTATATCGCTAAATCAGCCAGTGATAGGGGCCTTATTGCCGACAGTGTGAGAGACAAATGGTATGAATCGCTTGTGGTCATCGAAACGATTTTATTAGCAGGTATAGAATATGCTGATTAGAGTCAGTGGCTATAACACCGGGGCGCAGGAGTACTTAGAGAAAGGCAATAAGTCAGGTCGGGAGTTCACCCGTGATGAACTGGACCATCGCTTAATCATTGAGGGGCAGCTCAGTCTGACCAGGGCCATCTACGAAAGTATCCCAGATTACGGTCAGGACCGTTATCTTACTTTTACACTCAGTTTCAAAGAAGACACCGTTTCGCCTGAGTTGCTTAAATCTATCACGACCGACTTCAAAAACTTTTTCATGCATGCGTATAAGCCAGAAGAGTTCAATCTGTATGCCGAAGCGCATTTGCCCAAAATGAAAACGGTGACTGACAGGAAAACCGGTGAGGTCATTGACCGCAAGCCACACATCCACATCATTATCCCGCGCATCAACCTGCTAAGCGGCAATGAGGCCAATCCGGTTGATGTGTACAAGAATCATGAAAAGTACTTTGAAGCTTTTCAGGAACACATAAACCAGAAGTATGGCCTGTCTTCGCCGCGTGAGAATGTCCGTGCGGACATCGCCGACGCGGCCAGTGTCCTGTCTCGCTATAAAGGCGATGACTTTTACGGCAAGAACCGTCAGTTCAAACAGGAGCTGGTCAAGCAGGTTATTGAACGTGGCGTGACTTCGCGCGCCGATTTTTATGCCCTGGTGGCTGAACACGGTGAAACACGCATCCGTAATGAAGGTAAGGACACTGAATACATTTCGGTCAAGTTGCCGGGTGACGCAAAGGGCACGAATCTGAAAGACACCATCTTTCAGGATGACTTCATTGTCAGGCGTGAACTGAAGAAACCACCGCTTGAAGCCAGTGTGATTCAGGAGCGCTTGCTCGCCTGGCCGCAGCGCGCGAGGGAAATCAAGTACGTCAACAAGGCCACCCCCAAGTTTCGCAAAGCCTATTCCGAAGCCTCCCCTGAAGATCGTGTTCGGCTACTGGCCGAACGCGAAGCCAGGTTCTATCAAACTTATGGAGAATCCCATGACTCAGTACACACCGGGCAACGACAGAGAGATCACCAGCGAAGTCCTGCTGAAACTGCGGGGCGACGCACTGCCGCACCTGCCGATGGCCTGCAAGACCTGTCCGTCAGCGATGTGGCAGATCACCGGCAAGCCGGATCGGCCCGAAGCCGTGACGGTGCGCTGTTACTGCCCAGTGATGCACACGTTCACCTGGGACAGTCGCAACCAGGAGGAGATTCTGGATTGCGACCACCTGTACCAGGAGGAGGACGAGGAAGACGGAACGGGTCCACAGCTGAGCGAGGAAGAGGAGGAAGCGGGCCTGCCGCCGTTTCTCAGGAAGCAACGGGAACAGCAACGCCAGCAGGCGCTACAGGCCGACGCCGGGCCGGAGCTGGAAAGCCCCGAAACGCCCGAGTACGAGCTGGACGAATAATCCCGCCGTATGCCAAGAACCCTCACCGTGTCGCCACCATCGCTGACATCGAGGAGCGAGGCCGACGCCTTTTTGATCCGCTCAAGAAGCCTTCTGACAACGCGCTGGTGTTCTACAGAGCACCTTCCGTCACGTCGATGCCCAAGGCAGCGACTGCGACAGCAACGCCTGGACGATCCACTGCCGGGCGTAGGCCCAGGGCTCCAGGCAAGCCTCGCCCTCCCCGCCAATGGCGGCCTGGCTCTGTCGTCCCGCCCTACGCCAAGAACCCCCACCGGGTCGCCACGGTGGCTGACATCGAGCAGCGCGCCCGGATGCTGTTCGATCCGCTCAAGCGGCCCGCAGACAAGGCGCTGGTGTTCAAGCGCGCCTCGATCAAGGCCCTGACCGTTAACAGGCAGGCCTCGACGGTGGCCGCGTATTTCACGCGGGAAGCGCAGCACAACCAGATTGCCCCGGCTCATCGCCGGGCCATACGCCGGATCGATCAGCAGTATTACGCGCTCAGGCGCGCCGTGTTCTCCGATCAACGCTTAACCCGCCAGGACAAGGCGCAGCTGGTTTCCGTGCTGACCTTCGAACGGCTCAAAGCACGTGAACAGTTCCATAACCCTAAACCCAACATCGAGGTAAATCTCATGGGCAGTGCAGCCATACGCAATCTTTTAGAAGACGAAAAGGAAGACCCAGGCTTCAGCATCAGCGGTGCCAGAGGGCCTGGCCCTGAAGGCGTGCGTGACCGTGTGAAGCGGGTCATGGATCGCTTTGCCAAACAGGTTGATCCCGCCGCCGCCAGTCAGCGCGCGCGTGACCTCAGCGCCAAGGATCTGTACACGCGCAAGGCCAAGTTCAGTCAGAACGTGCATTACCTGGACAAACAGACCGACAAGACCCTGTTTGTGGACACGGGCAAAACAATCTCCATGCGTCGCACGGGGATTACCGAGTCCGGTGTGTCCGTGGCCCTTCAGCTGGCCCGGGAAAGGTTTGGCAGCACACTCACCATCACCGGCACCGCCGACTTCAAAAAGCTGGTGATCGAGGCCGTGGCCAAGAATGGCCTGGACGTGCATTTCACCGACAAGGCCATGAACCAAAGCCTGGCGGATCGCCGTGCAGAGCTGGACATCGAGCGCGGTGGCCAGAGCATAGGCCCTGCCACTGACCTGCCCCGGCACGTGGACGACGCCACAAGGGACGTCAGGGACCAGGCGGATCGCCTGGGCGTTACGGTGCCGCTCGAAGCGCTTTATGGAGAGGGCAAAACCGCTGAGCAGGTTAGCCAGGCGCTGGCCACCCAGCTCGACACTGTGCCCGAGCCGGAGCGCATAGCGTTCGTCGAGCTGGTGGCGATCACCCTGGGCATTCCAGAACGTGGCGAGCCCAAGGGCGACCAGGCGTTTGCACAGTGGCAGGCGCAGCGTGCGCAACCGGCTGCGGATTCCGCAGCAACGTCAACGTCTGAAGCGCAGGCCAACGTGCCAACGCCTTCAGACGCTGCGCCCGAGCCCGTTAGCCCGACAGTGGCCACCAGCACTGCGTCGGCGAGTCCAGAAGCCGCGAAGCCTGCGCAGGCCAACGACCCTGACCAGCAGAGCCCCAGCGAGCTGGTCAGGCGTGAAGCGCAATGGCGTCGGGATTTCCCGATGTCCGAAGCGGATGTCAGAGCGTCAGATACGGTCATGGGCTTGCGAGGTGAGGACCACGCCATCTGGATTATTGCGACGGATGACAAGACCCCAGAAGCCGCTGCCATGCTGACGGCCTACATGGAAAACGACAGCTATCGTGAAGCGTTCAAAAGCGGCCTTGAAACCGCTTACAGGCAAGTGGAGAACTGGCCTCAGGCGGTCCAGGACCTGGACCAAATCACGGAGATGGCCGTAAAAATAGTCCAGCAGGTGGAAGCGCGTTTGTACTCGGCACCTCAAGCAGCATCCGGGCAGGCCACCCCTTCCAGCAGCAAGGTCATCGAGGGCGCGCTGATCGAGCACGGGGAAGCGCCGTATCAGCACAAGGACACCAATCAGTTGAGCTACTTTGTGACGCTCAAGCCCGATGGGGGTAAACCTCGCACGGTGTGGGGCGTAGGGCTGGAAGACGCCATGAACGATTCAAATCTGAAGCAAGGCGACCAGGTGCGTTTAGAAGACTTGGGCACACGGCCTGTCGTGGTGCAGGTCATCGAAGAGGATGGCACTGTGACGGACAAAACGGTCAACCGCCGCGAATGGTCTGCGCAGCCGACCGCGCCTGAGCGGGAAGTGGCTGAGACCACGCTCAAGGGGCAGGCCGCCGCAGCAGGCACACCGGAGCTGTCATCCCCGGATGAAGAAGACGGCATGAGCATGGACTGAGCCGTTTGGATAAACCACCTCCTGGTCTGGAGGTGGTTCCCA
>NZ_FNKU01000006.1 GCF_900100365.1 Pseudomonas cannabina
ATGCACACGTTCACCTGGGACAGTCGCAACCAGGAGGAGATTCTGGATTGCGACCACCTGTACCAGGAGGAGGACGAGGAAGACGGAACGGTCCACAGCTGAGCGAGGAAGAGGAGGAAGCGGCCTGCCGCGTTTCTCAGGAAGCAACGGAACAGCAACGCCAGCAGGCGCTACAGGCCGACGCCGGGCCGGAGCTGGAAAGCCCGAAACGCCGAGTACGAGCTGGACGAATATCCCGCCGTATGCCAAGAACCTCACCGTGTCGCCACCATCGCTGACATCGAGGAGCGAGGCCGACGCCTGTTTGATCCGCTCAAGAAGCCTTCTGACAACGCGCTGGTGTTCTACAGAGCACCTTCCGTCACGTCGATGCCCAAGGCAGCGACTGCGACAGCAACGCCTGGACGATCCACTGCCGGGCGTAGGCCAAGGACTTCCGGCAAGCCTCGCCCTCCCGCCAATGGCGGCCTGGTTCTGTCGTCCCGCCCTACGCCAAGAACCCCACCGGGTCGCCACGGTGGCTGACATCGAGCAGCGCGCCCGGATGCTGTTCGATCCGCTCAAGCGGCCCGCAGACAAGGCGCTGGTGTTCAAGCGCGCCTCGATCAAGGCCCTGACCGTTAACAGGCAGGCCTCGACGGTGGCCGCGTATTTCACGCGGGAAGCGCAGCACAACCAGATTGCCCCGGCTCATCGCCGGGCCATACGCCGGATCGATCAGCAGTATTACGCGCTCAGGCGCGCCGTGTTCTCCGATCAACGCTTAACCCGCCAGGACAAGGCGCAGCTGGTTTCCGTGCTGACCTTCGAACGGCTCAAAGCACGTGAACAGTTCCGTAACCCGAAACCCAACATCGAGGTAAATCTCATGGGCAGTGCAGCCATACGCAATCTTTTAGACGATGAAAAGGAAGACCCAGGCTTCAGCATCAGCGGTGCAAGAGGGCCTGGCCCAGAAGGCGTGCGTGACCGTGTGAAGCGTGTCATGGATCGCTTTGCCAAACAGGTTGATCCCGCCGCCGCCAGTCAGCGGGCCCGCGACCTCAGCGCCAAGGATCTTTACACACGCAAAGCCAAGTTCAGCCAGAACGTGCATTACCTGGACAAGCAGACCGACAAGACTTTGTTTGTGGACACGGGCAAAACTATCTCCATGCGCCGCACGGGCATTACCGAATCCGGGGTGTCGGTGGCCCTCCAGCTTGCCCGGGAGCGGTTCGGCAGCACACTGACCATCACCGGCACCGCCGAATTCAAAAAGCTGGTGATCGAGGCCGTGGCCAAGAACGGTCTGGACGTTCATTTCACTGACAAGGCCATGAACCAAAGCCTTGCGGCTCGTCGTGCAGAGCTGGACATTGAGCGTGGTGGCCAGAGCATTGGTCCTGCCACCGACTTGCCTCGGCACGTTGATGACGCCACACGGGACGTGCGGGACCAGGCGGATCGGATGGGCGTTACGGTGTCCATCGAAGCACTGTATGGCGAAGGCAAAACGGCTGAGCAGGTTAGCCAGGCGCTGGCCACCCAGCTGGACACCGTGCCGGAACCAGAGCGCGTTGCATTTGTGGAGACGGTGGCGATCACCCTGGGCATTCCAGAACGTGGCGTGCCCAAGGGCGACCAGGCGTTTGCACAGTGGCAGGCGCAGCGTGCGCAACCGGCTGCGGATGTTGCAGCAACGGCAACGTCTGAAGCGCAGGCCAACGTGCCAACGCCTTCAGACGCTGCGCCCGAGCCCGTTAGCCCGACAGTGGCCACCAGCACTGCGTCGGCGAGTCCAGAAGCCGCGAAGCCTGCACGGGCCGACGATCCGGACTTGCAGAGCCCCAGCGAGCTGGTGAGGCTTGAAGCACAATGGCGTCGTGATTTCCCGATGTCCGAAGCGGATGTCAGGGCCTCGGATACGGTCATGGGCTTGCGAGGTGAAGACCATGCCGTCTGGATCATTGCGACAAATGACAAGACCCCTGAAGCCGCTGCCATGCTGACGGCTTACATGGAAAACGACAGCTATCGTGAAGCGTTCAAAGCCAGCATCGTGGCCGCTTACAAGCAAGTCGAAAACTCGCCTAAGTTGATCGATGACCTAGACCACCTCACGGCGATGGCTGCGCAAATAGTCAATGAGGTGGAAGACCGTTTGTTCCCTGCACCTCAACCAGCAACGGGCCAGACAGCCCCGGTCAGGGGCAAAGTCATCGAGGGCACGCTGATCGAGCACGGGGAAGCACCCTATCAGCACAAGGACGACAACCAGATGAGCTACTTCGTGACGCTCAAGCCCGAGGGGGGTAGACCCCGCACGGTGTGGGGCGTAGGGCTGGAAGATGCCATGAAGGATTCGAATCTGAAGCAAGGCGACCAGGTACGGTTGCAAGACCTGGGCACTCAGCCTGTCGTGGTGCAGGTCATCGAAGAGGACGGCACTGTCACGGACAAAACGGTCAACCGCCGCGAATGGTCAGCGCAGCCGACCGCGCCTGAGCGGGAAGTGGCAGAGACCACGCCCAAGGGGCAGGCCGCAGCAGCCGGCACACCGGAGCTGTCATCGCCGGATGAAGATGACGGCATGAGCGTGGACTGAGCCGTCCGGTTACACCACCTCCTTGCCTGGAGGTGGTTCCCAGAAACCATTCGACGCACCTACAGTGAGCCACTACTATAGAAGCATATTTCTCATCCGGATAATCCAATTGGAAGTCAAAGAGCTTGTGCCGATGGCACCAGAAGCCTTCAAGGCTGAAATCAAACGTAGAGGCTGGGAGCCTGAGCTGCTGGCCGTACGCTGGGCCATGAGCAAACGCCGAGTGCATCAGATCATTGCGGATGGAGACCGGCCCAGGTACTACGACGATGCCGTGATGGCGCTCCCGGCAATCCTAAAATAGAAATATATTTCTTTATCTTTTGCGAAATATACTTCACAATTGCCCCATCAAGACGCAAAGTCCAAGGGGCATGTCGATGGAATATCTAGTCATTCTTCACACGGCACAGGGCTATGTTCGCACTCGCTATCCACGCCATATGCAGGCACAGGCTATCGCGCATTGGCAGGAATATGCGGCCACTGGCAAGAAAGCCAGCCTGATCATCGACTGATCGACCCGCCCAGCTCTTCGGGGCTCTCAAGCGGTTCCTGATACGCATCACAACCCCTCAATCATGTGCAGCGCTGAGCCCAGCGCTACGGCGCAGGGGGCAGTTTGCATCCGTTAAAGAGGTGAAGGACATGATTAACCACAGAACGCAAAAACTGCACGCTCAGCAGGTGCTTGAGCACCTGGCCCACGGTCTGGCACAGCCGATAGCGCTGCCCCGCGAGACCATTGAAGAAGCGCTGCGCGCAGCCATCATGGACGGACGACTTGAACCGGGTGAACGGCTTACGCAGCAAGCCATTGCCGATGCCTTCCAGGTCAGCCGGATGCCGGTGCGTGAAGCCCTGCGTTCGCTGGAGACGCAGGGCTACATCGCGACGGCGTATCACAAAGGCTATCGGGTCACGAACGGCCAGGAGTTGCCCCTGCACGGTCACCTGCCTGGCTTGCTGAGGTGCGTGGCAGAACGGCATACGCAGCTGGGCGACCTCGAAGCAAAAGTCGCCTTTGAAAACGAAATCCTGCGCGTCCTGGGCCGACTGCGTCCAACCCCGAGCGGATGCTCCAGTGAGGCGCTGTAGGTCTGGCAGTTCTGCATCCAGTTATTGGCACTGAAACGCTAACTGAGGAAAGACAACCATGACAAACCACCTTTGTGAATTCATCCGCAACGACAATGGCCGCAATGACGAAGCGTCTCTGCTGATCAGCCAGGATCGGCTCGACGGTGTGTCTCGCGACGGATGGGAGGCCAGTGCCGTCTGGCTTGACGCGGCTGATTTTCAGCGGTTCCGGCGCGGGCTTTACCCACGGCTGCTGAACAAATCGAGCGATGAAAGGCCGGTGGTGTCCAGGAAAGCGTCCTAGCTCGTTGAAAGCAGCGGATTTTGTAGGGCGAAAAGCGGAGGTCCCATGCTACTATCCGGCACAGTTTTATTTGCAGGAAAGCGACGATGTAGATTCACGAATCGCAGAAACCAAAAAGCCCCGGTTGGCGCCGGGGCTTTTTGGAAAATCCTGAACAGGCCGTTAGCAAGCGGATCACCTGTTCAACACACATAACGTGAGCTGATTATGGCGTTCACTGCGGCTTTGTGCAAGTCGTCAAAAGTGAAGCCTTCAGTTCACCGCTGAACGGTGGACTTATGGAAAAGATTCTTCAGCAGGCTGTGCCCCTTCTAAAGGCAGACCTGTACCCCCAGCATCACCAATACCTGACACGTTTTACCGTTGCGCATGGCCTTCATGGCCAAGGCGGTGAAGCATGAGGCACCTCAAGGCTGTCAGGCTCCCCCCTTCTGACCCTCACTCCGCTTTACGTCGCCCCGGTCGGGTAATGCCTGCCCGTTACGCGGCTCCCCGTCACCTCTCTGAACAACAGCTTAAAAATCCCCTGATCCGCTCGGCCTATGAGCGTCTGAGCAACATGGACCGCTACCGGGGCCAATACCTGCGCCGCCTGGATGGCGTTCATGGCGACAGGCGTACCCGGCGGGAGAAGTTTCTGGCCATCGAGCGCGTGGCCGAGCAGCTGCTGGTTCGCCTGGACCTGGCCACCAGCGTGCTGGGCTACATCGACCCCGACAATGGCCGCTATGTGCTTAACACTCAGTGTGGCATTGCCGAGGATGCGGGTATCTCTGCACCGGCGCTGTGTCGCTTGATGAAAACCCTGGATGATGCGGGGTATGTGTATCGTCGTATCGAGCGCATTCGCCTGGACGAGAAGGACGATAACGGTCTGCACCTAGTGCGCACCCGCGTCCTGATCCGCTTCACCAAGCTTTTCTGGAAAGACCTTGGCCTGGCCTATGTTCATGAACGCGTGCAGAAGTCGGCCAAGAAGCGTCGCGATGCTCAGTTGCGCGACATAGGGCAACAGCGCTTGGCGGACATGGAAAAGCACTCTCTGGAACTCCAGCGCCGTGAAACGTCGCGTCAGCGCTGGCAGGCCAAGGAAAATCGGGAGGCGGGCGTACCGGATACGCAAGATGTCGCGGACACCAGCACATCGCCGCCAGTGAGCAACACCGTGTCCAGTGCGCTGGATAGGCTCCTGGCGTCGAGGAGCAAAAAAGCCTAACAGGCCCCCACTTTGTCCGAAAACTGCATCCGCTCACGCGGAGGCATTGTCACGCCTGCGTTTTAAGGGCGGTGGGTGACCCTATGGCCAGGCATTGCAAGGACCGCACGCCGGTGCTGGTTGTGCCGTTTTTTAGCTGTGCCAACGGCTCTTTTTGGCCACGCCGGAGGTGGCGCACTGGAGTGTTTGAAATAAATGAAATTTTATCCCCCCTTCAGTTATCCCTTTCAGGAAAAACAGGGATTTACGCGGTGGGAACCCACCTCATAAAGCAGTAATGCACGCGCAAGTCGTGCCTTCGGCACGGCGCGTATGTCTGCGCCTATACGTCAGTGAAACAGCCTGTCTAAGCGGCCCAGGGCGATGAAGCTGCCCTGCCCTGGCCTGCGGCCACCCTACGGGCGCTAAGACCCGGATAAATCGGCCTGGAACGGCAAGCCGCCCCAGTCCTCAACCGGGCGCGTGTGCGCGCAGGCTGTTCAAATAATTATGTGCATGGTCAATCGCTCTTTGCCTTCAATGAAGGCATGCGTTTTGCGCAGTTGGTCGGCTTGAGTTGACGGGTGATGGCGGCACGCCGTTAACTGTACGTCCATGTATAGGAATTTCAATAATTCCTATACAAGGTAATCCGCCGAAAAAGGTCCCCTCGGCGTGATGCCAACGTGGCGTCGATGTCGGCAAAAAGCTTTTTTAACCCATCACCCACGCCGAAAAATGGATTGAAAGCGACTTTTCTGTACCTTTTCCAGATTTTGGACGCACCTCTCCCGTATCAGGCCGGCACGTACCTCAATTGCGCGATGCTTTGAGCGTTGTTGATCAAGCCCTGCACGGTCAGGCCGGCGATGGCTGCGGTATAAACCATCCGTGCTCCGCACAGCACGCAGCTGAACGGATCCCGCTGCAAGAACGCTTTGCTCATCTGCGCAAAATACAGTTTTGGCGCTTTGCCACGCCTTTCCATGCGTAGCGCCTCATACACCCGGGGTAGCTGTCGGCCACAGACGCGGTTGGCCAGAAATCCAAAATACCGGATCATCCGAAAGTGCTTCTCCGGGATGTGCTGCACCACCCGGCGCAGCATGTCGGTCTGGCTCAGCGTTTCCTGCTGATAGGTCTTGGTGCGGTGATCCAGGTAGGTGAAGCTCAACGTGGCCCCGCAGGTGTAGTGCGCCAATCGGCTGCCCGAGATGGGCGGTTTTTTCAGGTAGCGGCCCAGGTAATTGACGGTCTTTTTGCCGTTTTTCGTCTTCTTCGACAAGTGGATGTGCCAGTGCTGACCACCGGCGTTGAGCACAAGGTGACGCCAGTCATTTTCGCTCTGCAGATGAGCGTTTTCAGGTGGGACGGTGGTGTGCTCCCACTGACTGAGCAGGTACTGGCGTACATTCCACATCCAGCGCCGACGCAAGGCTGATGGATGAAACGACAGATCTTTCCAGACACCTGCGTCATCGATCCCACCCAAGGTGACCGAGACATGGATGTGTGGGTGCCAGTTAAGTCGCCGGCCGTAGGTGTGGATGGCGCAGAAAACACCCACTTCCACGCCCCGGCGTCGGCCCGCATAGAGCAGGTTGTCGACGGCCAGGCGACACAAGGCATCGAGCCAGTGACGGTTATGAAAGAACAGCGGCCACAGGGTGTCAGGCAATGTGAACACCAGGTGTTGCCAGGTACACTCGGGTAAGCGGTGCTGTTGATTGGCGATCCACTGATCGGTAGCTTTTTTGCCGCAGGATGGACAGGCGCGGCAGCTGCAGGTGTTGCACAGGTATTTGGCGTGCGGGCAGCTGTCGTTGCCGCAGGTGTAGTGTTTGACGCCCAGGATCGAGGTGCCGCAGGCCAGCATTTTGGTGACGGACTCGACTTCGATGTCGCGCAAGCCGCCCTCCTCGAGGAGGTGTGCCCAGCATTGATTGGCGGTGAAGAGGTTTTTGAGCGGTCGAGGTTTGTAAGCAGGCGGTGCAGAGGCCACGTCAGCAGGGCGGCTCCTCATCGTGGTGAATGACGGCGGTGATGACGAATCCGCCTGGCCCTTCTCTCATCGAAACGCTTACGCAAGAAGCGTCGGGAAACATGTCGTTCAGATACGTTGTCTGGCAGCAACTACAAAGATCGACATCACCCAAAGGATCGATATCGAAGAAAAAGTCGGTATCGGGAACGAAGGTGGTATGCCCGGCGCGTTGGAGACGGGTCTGCTTTGCCTTGGCTTTTGCCCGGCTCGCCCGTTTACGTTTTTTGGTCTCTGACGCCATGTGTAAGCCTGTGCTGAGGAGGGATCGACTCGATTTCGGCTATGATAACCGATTTCAAAATCCCACAATTTGCAGCCGCAGGCTGCCCAGTTCATACAGTTAACTCTGTTCCTGCCAGGTTCGCCTCATGAACGTCAAAATACTCGGCCGGTTGTGCGAATCCGGAAAGGTCATACCCTTCTACACTTTCAAAATCCCTGCCGGTTTTCCTAATCCGGCTGCGGACCACATCGAGCAGGACTTCTCATTCGACCGGCTGATGGACTTGCGCGCCCCTCACATTTACGTGGCCAAGATCGATGGCGACAGCATGGAGGGTGCCAAGATTTTTCATGACAGCCTGGTTGTCGTGGATCGCTCCAGAAAACCGTCCAGCGGGAGCATTGTCATTGCTGCCGTGAACAACGAGCCGCTGTGCAAAATTCTCATCCTGCAGGGTGACCATGTGGTGCTGAAGTCAGCCAACCCTGCCTATCCGCCTCGGCATATCCTGGAAGGTGAAGAGCTGTCGATATGGGGCGTTGTGCGACATGGCGTCACAAGCTTTGAGTAACAAGCCAACGCCGGTGTTTGGTCTGGTCGATTGCAACTCGTTCTACGCCAGCTGTGAGCGCGTGTTTCGACCAGACTTGGCCAAGGTTCCTATAGTTGTGCTCAGCAACAACGATGGTTGCGTTATTGCCCGCAGCTACGATGCAAAACCCTACGTGAAAATGGGCGCGCCCTATTTCCAGATCAAGGATGTTTTGCGTCGGTATGGAATCCAGTCGTTCAGCAGCAATTTTGGGCTTTAGTAAGTTAGGTGGAATGCTTTTGGACTACGCTGATTCTGTCGACGTTCTGGGGGATTGCCCATGGCCTCTACTGCCTCTTATGAGCACGTGCTTCACCGCTACCCCAGCGTTCAGGAATGGCTGACACTGCTCGATAACCTGGGAAGAGCGCCGGCTACTTTGGATGCGTACGGCAGGGGATTGGCGCATTACTTGCTCCACTGCGAAGCCTCCGGTCTGGAGGCTGAATCCATCACATTTGAGCAAGTCACGCTCTACATCCGTCGGCTACTGCCCGGGCAAGAAAACGCGGTGGCGAGTTCGACCTTGCACCAGCGCCTCACCGCGATCCGCCTGTGGTACGACCACCTGGTTTTTCAGGGGCGTTGCGCACGGAATCCGGTACCTCGCGGCCAGCACGGCCGCTTGTGTCAGGTCCCTGGACATTCAGGCTTTGTGAGAGGGCTGGTACCTCGCTTGATAAAGCTGCCCGACATCCCCACGGATGAGCAGTGGCGTTACTTTCTCAGCATCGCGGCCAGGTCGTCTATTCGTGATCGGCTTATGCTCTCGTTGGCGTACTGCGGTGCGCTCCGTCGTGCCGAACTGGTGGCCCTTAGAATCGAAGACCTGGATCTCGCCCATCGACTCATTTCAGTGCGCGCAGAAACGACCAAAGGCCGACGCAGCCGTGTCGTGTGCTACAGCCCTGACATTGCGCCGATACTTGGAACGCATCTTCATGCCCTTCGTCTGGCCGGTTGGTCGAAAGGAGCCCTGTTTCGATCCGAGTCTGATCGCAATCGAGGTTCGGCACTCACGCGGTGGACGTGGAGTAAAACGGTAGAAAGATGGGCCGCAGACTCAAATCTGTCATGCCTGAGCACACACACTTTTCGTCATCTGCGACTCACGCATTTGGCTCGTGCGGGGTGGAAACTGCATGAGTTGACGGCCTATGCAGGTCACCGGGATCCGAAGACCACCTTGATTTATGTGCACCTGTCGGGCGCGGACCTGACTGCAAAAATGGCGCATTCGGTGGGTAGTCTGGACGCCCGACTGTTCGCTGAACTCTTCAAGTCGGAGTAATCGTCACGGGAGCATTACTTACCATGAGCTACGTGCCATTTGATGTGGATCATTATGAGCGTCAAGAGAAACTGTCGGATCTGGAGCGAACTATACTTTCGAATCGTCGGTATCGTTCCGACTTGGCCTATCTACAATCGAGTGTACCCAGACTCGATGCATAGGAATTTCAAAATGCCTATGCATCAAGCTGACGCTTGGAAGGAGGCGTCATGCCTTCATAGCGATGTGTAGGAAGACGCTGATGCGTTACTTATGCAGTGAAAATCCCTATAAATCAGCGTTAATGCAGGTTATTTCACCGCGAAGCCTAGGTGCGGACGCACCTTCCCCCTGTCAGGGCTTCACGTACCTCATCTGCGCGATCGCCTGAGCGTTGAGGACCAGTCCCTGTACCGTCAGCCCGCTGATTGCCGCCGTGTATACCATCCGCGCGCCACACAGCACGCAACGGAACGGATCGACGTTTAGAAAGGCTTTGGCCATCTGCACAAAATACAGCTTCGGTGTCGGTCCTGGCGTCGCCATCTTCAATGCTTCATACACCTTCGGCAGGTATTTCCCACACACCCGATTGGCCAGAAAACCAAAATACCGGATCATCCGGAAATGCTTTTCCGGGATGTGCTGCACCACCCGGCGCAGCATGTCGGCCTGGCTCAGCGTTTCCTGCTGATAGGTCTGTGTGCGGTGATCCAGGTAGGTGAAGCTCAACGTGGCCCCGTTGGTGTAATGCGCCAGACGACTGCCCGAGATCGGCGGTTTTTTCAGGTAGCGGCCCAGGTAATTGACGGTCTTTCGGCCGTTTTCCGTCTTCTTCGACAAGTGGATGTGCCAGTGCTGGCCGCCAGCGGTCAGTATCAGACGGTGCCAGTCGCTTTCACAGTGGATGTGGGCCAGCGGCGGCGGCATCGTCAGTTGCGAAAGCGGCTGTCCCAGCAGGTAATCGCGCACCAGCCACATCCAGCGCCGCCGCAGGGCCTCTTTGTGGAACGACAGATTTTTCCAGACGCCCTGCTCATCCAGGCCGCCCGCGGTCACCGACAGGTGGACGTGGGGATGCCAGTTGAGCCGCCGTCCATAGGTGTGCAGCGCCCCGAAAATCCCGACGCGCAAACCGCGCCGCTTGGCGGTGTAGATCAGGTTATCGGCCGCCAGACGAAACAGCGCATCAAGCAGCCAGCGGTTGTAGAAGAACAGGGACCACAGCGTGTCGGGCAGCGTGAACACCAGATGCTGCCAGGGGCAGTCGGGCAGACGGTTGTTTTGCACGGCGATCCACTGGTCGGTGGCCTTTTTGCCGCAGGAAGGACAGGCCCGGCAATGGCAGGTGTTGCACAGGTATTTGACGTGCGGGCAGCTGTCGTTGCCGCAGGTGTAGTGTTTGACGCCCAGTATCGAGGTGCCGCAGGCGAGCATTTTGCTGATCGACTCCACTTCGATTTGGCGCAGACCGCCGGCCTCCAGCAAATCTGCCCAGCAGCCGTTGGCCGTGAAGAGGTTTTTGAGCGGTCGAGGTTTGTAAGCAGGCGGTGCAGAGGCCACGTCAGCAGGGCGGCTCCTCATCGTGGTGAATGACGGCGGTGATGGCGAATCCGCCTGGCCCTTCTCTCATCGAAACGCTTACGCAAGAAGCGTCGGGAAACATGTCGTTCAGATACGTTGTCTGGCAGCAACTACAAAGATCGACATCACCCAAAGGATCGATATCGAAGAAAAAGTCGGTATCGGGAACGAAGGTGGTATGCCCGGCGCGTTGGAGACGGGTCTGCTTTGCCTTGGCTTTTGCCCGGCTCGCCCGTTTACGTTTTTTGGTCTCTGACGCCATGTGTAAGCCTGTGCTGAGGAGGGATCGACTCGATTTCGGCTATGATAACCGATTTCAAAATCCCACAATTTGCAGCCGCAGGCTGCCCAGTTCGTACTTTTCCAGCTGCCTCCTGCTCAGAACAGCTTCGGTATAACACTGTTTATTTATTTCAATCTCTTTTAGAGTGATTTTTCTATCTTTTTGACTGGCAAGAGTAGATATTTTTCGCAATAGCTTATCGCCAGATGGGCCGGCGCTGATATGGTCAAGTGCTTCCTCTGCCTGTTCTTTGAATGTGTGAGCTGCTGTCGGTTCGCTACTGAGGGGGGCGATATAGATGCCTGGGTATCGAGACGGAGTGATCATGACTATCCTAAGAAGTTAATTGAGCTATATGATCGCTTGAAATTGCAACTATTGGCGCTACCCCAATTGTTGCTGACATGGTTTGGCAGGGAGTCCAATGGACCATCCAGGATTACCTGAAAATTACACTCCCGTGTGCATACATCTATGTCGTAGATATGTTGCGCTGCTTGAGTGGCCCTTGATATGGGTTCGGTTCCATACAAAGGTAACGTAGTGTGCAATCAGTCGAAAAAGGCATCCTCTGCGTGATGCTAAGGTGGCATTGATGTTGGGGAAACGCTTTTTTCACGCCTCATCGGCCTCTAAAAACGGGTCCTATGCGACTTTACGACGTGTTTCGTTAATGTCAGGCGCACTTCCCCCCCCCTCAGGTCCTCAGATACTTGGGGGTGAGAGAGAAAACGGACAAAATAGGGGTGGTTGCGGCTGTGAGCGAAATGACACCCTAAGCCGTTTCGCGATGCCTACGCACAATTTCAGTGACGGTGTTTTTGCTGATACCAAGATCTCGGGCGATCCACCTGTAGCTGCGGCCTGCTTCAATTGCTTCCATGACTTTTGGGTAAAGCTTTTCGGATTTTGGACGTACTCCCACTTGGCGCCCTAGCTTACGTCCTCGAGCACGAGCAGCCGCGAGACCTGATTTGACTCGCTCGCTGATCAGATCACGTTCGAACTCCGCAATGCCGTAGAGAAACTTCGCCAGCATCCGACCATGCGGGGACGAGAGGTAAGAATACGGCGCAAGGGCTGATTCTGCTTGTGCTGATCCGTGGATGGTGCGCGGGCAATTGCTGCCGATCATGAAGCTGCCTGGCGGCAGCCAGAACCTCCAGGCAGCAAAGATAGGAGGGGAGCGCCCACAGAATTCGGGAACATCGTGCGCTAAGCCTACGGCACCTATGCGCACTTCTTGTTCCATGGCTCCCCGTACCCATCAACGTCAGCTACAAAGCCGCCCTGTACTCCATCAGCTGGATTACATATCTGACCAGCGTCTGGCGTTGAGCGATCTGAGCCGTGCCTCCGTATATTGCGAGTTCCGTTCAGGCGGCTCACGAAGATTTGTTCCTGTATTCCCCGAATAACTTGTGCGAGGCGCCAATCCATGCTCGCGACGTATTGCGTTTTCTGACGGATATTCGTCTTCGTACTGCCCGATGCCAACCGTTCGGATTTCTTCCTCCGCCGCTCCGCTATCTTCGTCGACATCCGGTCGGCCTCGACTCACTCGGTATTGAGTACCTTGTAACGTTCTGGATGCATGAATAAGTTCATGACCGAGAAAGACGTAAGCAAGGCTTGGGTCAGGTTGCCCATTGACAGACTGATCATCGAACCGTATACCAAACCTAGAGTTATATCGTACCGCGACAGACTCGCCTCTCCCGGCTACAAAGGGTACAAAAGGGTCGCGAGTCGGCCGCGCGCAGCCAGTCCAGTGCCCTGGCATGTTGGCTTCCGAGCCCTGATCTGTCTTGGAGATGACCACCCGCTTCTGCGGATCCATTTCACAGGCGGCCTCAATATTGCGAATTACCGTCCGACCGGCGTGTCCTCTATTCAGCTCATCCAGCGCAGATGTGGTCTCCTTATAGTAGTCACTTCGATTCGGATTGCCTGTCGTTTCAATATAGATTCCAGTAAAGCTAGTTGGGTTAATGCGAGGCATGGGGGGGCTCCAGTTGATCATGGAGAGGTTGAGTGGCTTAACGTGGAAAATAGTTCCAGCCTCAACGGGCTCGCTTCAGAGAGCTACAAGGGCTGTATGTGGGGCCAGCGCAGCACATGCTTGACTTGCCGCTGCTTGACTTGCCGCGCTTAATGGCAGTAGTCAGCAAGTCTCTGGGGCGCGGTCGCAAGACGCCAAAGCATGATGCCGCGTACCAAGTTTCACTGTCTCGCCTGACCTTGGGTTGATTTTCCATTCCACATAAATGGCAACTTAAGCCAGAGCGTGATGGCCATCATAGAATCCATGGTACCTGCCGTTGAGGTTTTCAGCATCGATGAGGCGTTTGCAGACCTGACCGGCATGCCTGGCAATCTCACCGAGTTGGGAAGATCGATTCGAGCCAAAGTCCATCGCTGCACAGGTATTCCCGTGGGTGTGGGGATTGCACCGACCAAGACACTGGCCAAGCTGGCCAATCACACGGCAAAGCGTATCCAGGCGCACACCGGCGGGGTCGTGGACATCTGCGACCCTGTCAAACGTGATTGGGTGCTGCGCAATACCTCTGTCGGAGAGGTCTGGGGCATCGGTCGAAAGATGAAAGCGCATCTGGAGGGCATGCGGATTCTGTCAGCCAAGGACTTGGCCATGGCCGATCCCTGGATGTTGCGCAAAACGTTTAGCGTTGTGATCGAGAAAACCGCACGCGAACTTGCGGGTACCGCGTGCCTGGAGCTGGACGAAGTCGAACCGCCACGGCAGGAGATTTGTTGCAGCAGGATGTTCGGCAAGCGACTGACCGAGCTGGGGCCGATCAAGGAGGCGGTGGCCACGTACATGATGCGTGCGTCTGAAAAACTACGCGCCCAGGGCTCCGTGTGTAAAAAGATCAGGGTGAGTATCCGCACCGGCATGTTCAACCCTGACGAGGCCAAGTATGCGAATGGCGCACTGGTCCAGCTGCCCTACCCCACCAACGATGTGAGGGTGATGACCCAATACGCGACAGAGGCGGTTTCGCGGATATTTCGCCCAGGCTTTAGGGAGGCGCTGATTTATTCGATTTTTCGTCCCTGCAACGCTCTGGAGGCCTTGATTTATCTGGGGGCAACAGCTGGGTTTTAGAATAAATCAGCGTCTCCTTAGGTACAGCAAAGCAGAAGTGCTACTGATGGATATTTGCCAGCCAGGCGAATTTACCGATGACCTGTTCGCGGTCAATCAGTCGGTGAGTTCAGATCGACTGATGGCTGCTTTGGATTCAATCAACGGCAAGTGGGGTCGTGGGACTTTGCGCACTGGTTCAGTGCCAATGACGCCGGACTGGGGCATGCGGCGTGAGCTGATGAGCCAGAGCTACACGACACGGCTCGATCAGCTATGGGTTGTAAAAGCCAAGTAATCAAGCGCACCAGCATGGGACCGCTTCTGTTTTCTCGGTTGTTCCCGTTTAGGCGTTCGTTAAAGCGCCGGGTTGACATAATTGTTATTTATGAGATTATTGACCCACTACTCAGCCCCGTACGCAGCGATTAAGTTCGCTGGCCGTTGGGGTGAAAAAACCGGCCCATAGCCGGTTTTTTCGTTTTAAGGACTGAAAATCTTGCGCACAGCCTGTTTCGTAGACGGCTACAACCTGTTTTACGGCCTGCTGGCAGGCACACCGTACAAGTGGCTCGATATTCCTTCTCTTCTGGCTCACATCATTCGAGTAGAACGCCCGGACAGTACGCTCCAGGCCGTTAGTTTTTTCACTACCGGCGTAATGCCGACACTGGCCACTCGTGGCATCCTTTCAAAAGAGGCGCAGGACACATACCTGCGCGCATTGAAAGCGCGTGGAGTTGAGGTGTTTTATGGTCGTCACCAGCTCGAACCCAGGTACGCACCACGCTTTGTAGACAAAAACACGCCAGCATCAAGAGCTGATCAAATTGGCATCTGGAAGCTAGAGGAAAAGGAAACGGATGTTCATATCGCGATCAGTATGTATCGCCTCGCCGCTCGCCAAATGGTGCTGCCGCCTGAAGAACGTATACAGCAGATAGTCCTAGTATCGGCAGATACCGACATGACACCAGCGATGAGAGCAATCAGGGAAGATTTTCCTGACGTTCGCCTTGGTGTGATCTTACCCCATCGAGAGGGAGCAAAACGCACCGTTCCCGGCTCTCTAAAGCTCTATTCGGATTGGATGCGCCGTGTCGTAACGAACAACGAACTGGCCGAACATCAATTTCCGCCTCGCATACCAACTCGCAAAAAACCTGCCGATAAACCAAAATACTGGTGAATTCGATTGGTCCTGTTTAATTGTAGCGGCTCGCGTTTGAATTCAATGGAAAAGGTACGGCGTTGTTTGGTCATCAGACACCTCTATCTGGCGATATTCTCGCCTAAATGAGTGTCCGGAATCATTAGACCACTACACCAATACCCTTCACTTTACCCAAGAAATTTAGCCGTTTCTCAAGGCTTCAAGGCCGCTATCTATAGTCGAAGCGGCATCCACGATAGTCCGAACTGCAGCTCGATCGAATTCGTGATCACGCTGTGAGTCATGGGTCCCACCATTTAGGTAACGCCATTCGATAGAAGTCCCGCTTCTGTCGAGCAATGCATCGAGGCCCGCCAAGATTGCTTGCACGCCTTGGTGCGGGTTAGGGATTTTTCTCATGGCGCTCCGAAGCTTCACGCACTTGTTGTTCAGTTCCCAGTTGGCCCGTGGCCCCGAAAGCTTGATCTCAAGAGCTCCATCGTGCTTCTTGCCTAACCACGTCCAAGCTCGATCCGTCAGGCTTTCAATGGCTGCACGAGAGTGACGCAATGCCTCCCGCTTCTCCTCTGCATGCACGGAGGCCTGTGCCAGTAGCACATAGTTTTTGGTAGGAGGATCAGTATCGATGCGTAGGTGATACTCACCTTGATGAGGCAGGAATCGGTAGAGACGTATTTGCGATGCCCTCTCGGCCCCCAGCTCTTGCTGAATTCGGTGCAAAAACTCCTCGGCGTGAGAGGTCAAAATCACCTGTTTGTTGTCGAGTAAGCCACTTTCAAAGAAGGTACGCCAAATCCCATCACGGTGTTCATGCATAGGAATTTCAAAATGCCTATGCATCAAGCTGACGCTTGGAAGGAGGCGTCATGCCTTCATAGCGATGTGTAGGAAGACGCTGATGCGTTACTTATGCAGTGAAAATCCCTATAAATCAGCGTTAATGCAGGTTATTTCACCGCGAAGCCTAGGTGCGGACGCACCTTCCCCCTGTCAGGGCTTCACGTACCTCATCTGCGCGATCGCCTGAGCGTTGAGGACCAGTCCCTGTACCGTCAGCCCGCTGATTGCCGCCGTGTATACCATCCGCGCGCCACACAGCACGCAACGGAACGGATCGACGTTTAGAAAGGCTTTGGCCATCTGCACAAAATACAGCTTCGGTGTCGGTCCTGGCGTCGCCATCTTCAGTGCTTCATAGACCTTTGGCAGGTACTGCCTGCAGACCCGATTGGCCAGAAAACCAAAATACCGGATCATCCGGAAATGCTTTTCCGGGATGTGCTGCACCACCCGGCGCAGCATGTCGGCCTGGCTCAGCGTTTCCTGCTGATAGGTCTGTGTGCGGTGATCCAGGTAGGTGAAGCTCAACGTGGCCCCGTTGGTGTAATGCGCCAGACGACTGCCCGAGATCGGCGGTTTTTTCAGGTAGCGGCCCAGGTAATTGACGGTCTTTCGGCCGTTTTCCGTCTTCTTCGACAAGTGGATGTGCCAGTGCTGGCCGCCAGCGGTCAGTATCAGACGGTGCCAGTCGCTTTCACAGTGGATGTGGGCCAGCGGCGGCGGCATCGTCAGTTGCGAAAGCGGCTGTCCCAGCAGGTAATCGCGCACCAGCCACATCCAGCGCCGCCGCAGGGCCTCTTTGTGGAACGACAGATTTTTCCAGACGCCCTGCTCATCCAGGCCGCCCGCGGTCACCGACAGGTGGACGTGGGGATGCCAGTTGAGCCGCCGTCCATAGGTGTGCAGCGCCCCGAAAATCCCGACGCGCAAACCGCGCCGCTTGGCGGTGTAGATCAGGTTATCGGCCGCCAGACGAAACAGCGCATCAAGCAGCCAGCGGTTGTAGAAGAACAGGGACCACAGCGTGTCGGGCAGCGTGAACACCAGATGCTGCCAGGGGCAGTCGGGCAGACGGTTGTTTTGCACGGCGATCCACTGGTCGGTGGCCTTTTTGCCGCAGGAAGGACAGGCCCGGCAATGGCAGGTGTTGCACAGGTATTTGACGTGCGGGCAGCTGTCGTTGCCGCAGGTGTAGTGTTTGACGCCCAGTATCGAGGTGCCGCAGGCGAGCATTTTGCTGATCGACTCCACTTCGATTTGGCGCAGACCGCCGGCCTCCAGCAAATCTGCCCAGCAGCCGTTGGCCGTGAAGAGGTTTTTGAGCGGTCGAGGTTTGTAAGCAGGCGGTGCAGAGGCCACGTCAGCAGGGCGGCTCCTCATCGTGGTGAATGACGGCGGTGATGGCGAATCCGCCTGGCCCTTCTCTCATCGAAACGCTTACGCAAGAAGCGTCGGGAAACATGTCGTTCAGATACGTTGTCTGGCAGCAACTACAAAGATCGACATCACCCAAAGGATCGATATCGAAGAAAAAGTCGGTATCGGGAACGAAGGTGGTATGCCCGGCGCGTTGGAGACGGGTCTGCTTTGCCTTGGCTTTTGCCCGGCTCGCCCGTTTACGTTTTTTGGTCTCTGACGCCATGTGTAAGCCTGTGCTGAGGAGGGATCGACTCGATTTCGGCTATGATAACCGATTTCAAAATCCCACAATTTGCAGCCGCAGGCTGCCCAGTTCATCATCGATCGCGTTGACTACGTCGTCGAAAATCACGACAGGACAATTCTCGGCGAGGTTCTTGGCAAGGAGAATAGCGAGGCCCAGGCAACGAATGTGCCCCTCGCTCAAAATCATGAGTGCATCGAATCGTTCACTTGGTTGACCTACGAATTCGATCTCAATTTTGCCGTTCTCAGCCAATGGCAACCACAACGCATGGATCTGAGCAGGTAGTGGATCCTCTCGATTGAACGAGTTGTACAAGTCCCGGGCGCTTTCTGCCAGCCCTTGAAGGAGCTGACGTGGTAGGTCTGCAAGGTACCCCTGTAGCTGTGGAAGGTAAGCGTCGTAAGCCGCTTTGATTCGCTTGTGGTGCTCAACCACCAGGGCTTCCTGAGCGACGTCCTCGATCAACTGCTGGTTGCCCAGTTCAAAGTGTGCCACCGTTGCCTGGGCCTGCTCCAGCTCTGTTAAAGCCTGAGATCGCAGTAGACGGCATCGCTCAATCTCTATCCTGAAACTATCAAGTTGCTCACGCTCTTGGGCTAGCTGCTGTCTTTGTGCAGCTAGTTCGCGTGTATTGGCATCAACCTGCTCGATCCGGCTGATTATTTCGAGCAAGGCGCGCCAAGCTCTTCGATTATCATCAATCCAAGGCTGAAGCCATTGACCGCTGGATAATTGGGGCAATTGAGGGAGCTGGGACGTTTGAAGATCTTCATTGTAAACTTGAGATGCGGCTTTGATGGCACTCTGCATCTCCGCCAGCAATGCGCGAAACGCTTCGTCTAGATTCTGAGCGGCGACTTGTGCCTGTTGCTGGAGGGTATGGAGTCCAGCGAGTTCAGCTAGGCCCGCACGCGCGCGTTCGAATGGGTTTTTTCTGACCTGATCCAACCCTGTGCCGCATGCTGGGCACTCTGTTGCGCTCTCAGATAACTGGAGTACCGCGTTATAAAGGCTTGAAAACGATACCTCAGCAGCACGATCATTTAGAGGGCGCCGTGCAGCTTCACTTAGTTCGTGGAGCCGATAAACTTCGCTTAGCCTGTGATCGAGTCCTGTTGCTGTGGGTCCATGCACCACAGCAACAGGCGCCTCCAAGAGGCATTGCACATCCGCCAAACGGCCCCGAACTTCATTCGTCCCGAGCAGCCATACACTGCATGCCTGATAGGAATAGCCAGGTGAAATGCGTGCGGCTAATACATCCTCTATCTGAACCAGACCTGCAATACGTTGCTCATAGTTATCAATTATCTGCTGGGAGGCCGCGACCTGACTACGTCGTCCCTCAAGATCCGCTGCCTTGACGCCAAGTACGTTCAGGTTCTCATCCAAGCTAGGATTGAAACCACGTACGAACTCGCTGTACTGCTCAACGCCAAACAGAGTCGCTATCAACTGGCGCTGGTCACCTGGCGTTCTCGCCGCAATACGACCAAAGTCATCCAGTCGATTCTTTTCCACGAAGCAGAAACGGTATTCTTCGTCACTGGCCCTCAGCGCATCAGCCTCTGCACCGCCCACCGATGCCAGAAGGCGTGGTGCTACATGCCGCCCTAGGCGAGCATTGTTGCAATAGGCACGGTGGTCAAAACGCTTCGCTCCGGCCTCACTGATAGATCCGAGCATTGCTGTCTCAAGCGCTTCAAAGAAGCTGCTTTTGCCTGTGCCATTCGGCCCATAGACCAAGGTAATGTCGTGGCTTAGGTCAAATACTTCAGCCTGCATGAACCCGCGAAATGGGCCTACCTCTAGACGCTGAAGGCGCATCTGCTTGCGGTCGATGGGCGCATGTGCAATGTCCGGTAGGTGTGGATCTACACTCGGAAGGTGTTGGACCGCAAGCGGGGCCAACCGGACAGACCGTGCTCGCCGATTCGCGCCTACCTCTGCCAACTGCTCGAGATTATTCATGACGAGATTGGCCATCCTACGGACGTCGTCATTCACGTCCTGATTTGCGAGATGCCCTAAGGAGACGCTGAACAATTAACCCGTTCGCACCGTCCCCATTTCCAAGCCGGTTTTTTTCAACCTGCCGGCCTTATTTTACGTTTCTCGAGCAGATTTCTGCCCTCATTTTGCTGAAAGGCGGGCCAGTCCCGCCTTTCAGACGGATTTATCCTGCCGTCTGTTGTAAATACCGCTTGGCCAGCATCAGATTGGCCAACCCAAACAAACTGAACAACTGCGCTGTATTCTTTTCCAGCCCACGGTAGCGAACCTTGCGATGATTGAAGCGCACCTTGATTACCTGGAAGGGGTGCTCGACCTTGGCACGCAGTTGCGCCTTGGCATATTCAATTTTGCGCTTGACCCGATACAGCACGCTGCCTTCGCCGTGCTGCTTGTAACTGCTTGGCCGTTCTGCAATCGACCAGATAACGTCCCGTTCAGCATGCTCCGGTCGCTTGGCCGCACCGGTGTATCCAGCGTCACCCGAAACATAGGTTTCGTCACCGTGAAGCAACTGGCCAACCTAGGTGACATCCGCCACGTTAGCGGCCGTCCCTACTACGCTGTGCACCAGCCCCGACGTGGCGTCTACACCAATGTGGGCCTTCATCCCAAAGTGCCATTGATTGCCTTTCCTGGCCTGATGCATCTCAGGATCACGCTTGCCTTCTCGGTTCTTGACCGAGGGCGGCGCGGCGATCAGAGTAGCGTCGACGATAGTGCCTTCCTTGAGCAGCAGCCCCCGGCTGGCCAGATGCTGGTTAATCGTTTCAAACAGCAGCCGGGTTAGCTGATGGACTTCCAGCAAGCGGCGAAAACGCAGCAAGGTGGTGGCATCCGGTGCAGACTCGCGACCCAGGTCGATACCCATAAAACCGCGGATGGCCTGGCTGTCGTAGACGGCATCTTCGCAACCTTCATCGGAGAAACCGAAACACTGCTGCACGACGTACATGCGCAACATGCGCGACACCCCTATCGCAGGGCGTCCGCGCTTGCCTGCGGTGTTGCTATAAAACGGCGCCACTTGCGCCTCCAGCAGGGCCCAGGGCACCAACTGTTCAAGGTCAGCCAGGAAGCGATCTCGGCGAGTCTGCTTTTTCTTGCCGGTATATTCGAGTTCGGAGAAGGTCTTCTGCACGCGCGTAACGCTCACGGAGAGGGAGGCTGTTGAAGGAACTTAGTGTGCCAAGGGTGGGGACAGTTGGCTATTTTTGCAGCGCCTCCCTAGTGTGATGTTTTCGAAATAAGTTACTTATTGCCTGCGGTTTCAAGTGCTTCACGCGCCCGTTGAATTTTGTTCAGAATCTCCTCTCCCTTTGCGTTCCAAACGTATCGGGTCGGCTGAGCATTACGTAACGCCATGAACGCTGTAATGGAGCTCTCCAGCTCGCGAACCGAGGCAAAACTGCCGTCGCGAAGATACACCGTGATGTCTCGAAAGAAGCGTTCAACCATGTTCATCCAAGAGCTGGAGGTCGGCGTGAAATGAATATGAAAACGCGGATGCTTCGCCAGCCAGGCCTTCACTGCGGCATGCTTGTGGGTCGCGTAGTTATCGACGATCAGATGAAGCTGGAGGTGTTTGGGCGTTTCTTTATTGATCTTCTTGAGAAAGGCCAACCACTCTTGATGCCGGTGCTGACGCTCGATGCTGCTGATCAATTTTCCTTGGAGGTAATGCAGTGCGGCGAATAACGTGACCGTGCCATGACGGGTGTAATCATGGGATTTAGTCTGGATATGACCGATGCCCAAAGGCAAACCCGGCTGTGTTCGCTCCAACGCCTGAACCTGGCTTTTCTCATCACAGCACAACACTAAAGCCTTATCCGGTGGGGCCAGATAAAGCCCGATCACATCCCAGAATTTCTCCTCAAACTGCGGATCGTTGGACAACTTGAATGTGCGCGTCAGGTGGGGCTTTAAATCATTGGCAGCCCACAGCTTATGGACGGTGGTCGAGGAAATACCCGCCGCCTTTGCCATGCTCCGACAGCTCCAGCGTGGTTCTCCGATGCGAGGACGGGTGACCTGTTCCAGGACACGGCGAACTGTCTCGGCAGGCAAAGATGACTTGCGTCCACGCCCAGGTTCGTCGACCAGTCCGTCCAGTCGACGAGCCTAGAAACGCTGGCACCAGAGCGTGATCGTTGGGCAGGAAAAGCCCGTCAAACGTGCAATGTTGTCTCGGGTTTCACCTTCGGCAGCCAGCAGGATTATGCGTGCTCGACGACCCTCTCGCTGAGGTATGGTGGCAGAGCGAACGCGTCGTTTGAGTTCGATCGTTTCTTCAAGGCTAAGCGTGATGTCCAGAGCGCTCACGATAAGCTCTCCACGGCTGGGATGACATCTGAAGTGTAGCCGAAAATAACGAAAAGATATTTCGCGAACAGCACACTAGGTGGGGTTTTAATTTTCTTCCAAGCCTGCCACGTTAAATGAAACGTGATGGGCTTACTCCCGCGCTGCCCTTGTCAGTAGGTCCTTTGAAACCTTCAATGACGGTTTCTCTTTGGCCTTCCCAAGTACATATACGGACCCGACGCGCTCACGCTGCGTGATAGCTAACAACTTCCACCCTTCCTGCTGGATTAGCTGATTGGCTTCTTCAACGCCCAGTGCTTCCACCAGTTGAAACGCTTCATGTAGCTGCATTAATAATCCCCTATATACTGACTGGCGGTTTTAGGCTCGCCCTCACCCAAGTATCAGATCTTAACCTTAGCCTGGTTCTGTGCCCAGACACGCTTTACCTGACTGACACTGACCCCGGCCAGCCGCGCAGTCTCCGCAATGCTACACCCACCGCTTTTAAGAGCGATGACCCGTTCATGCATTTTGGTGTTCGGTTTACGCCCAGCGTATCGACCGGCGCACTTGGCCAAGTCTATGCCTTGGCGCTGTCGCTCTCGCCGGTCCTCGAAGTCGTCACGCGCTATTTGGGGTCGGTTCCGGCTGGGGGCGAAATGACACCCTAAGCTTTTCGCCGTTGGGCCAGAGATATTCGCCAGTTAGAAATACGTGCGCCCAGCCCACCGGTAAAGATATGCGCCAGGAGCTCGGGCGGCACATCAAGCTCTTCATTTCACTGCTCTGGGGCTCTCCGGAATTCCCGTCTGACGAGCTGACGTTCACCCTGCACACACCTGAATGCTAGGGAGACGCTGATTTATTCTAAAACCCAGCTGTTGCCCCCAGATAAATCAAGGCCTCCAGAGCGTTGCAGGGACGAAAAATCGAATAAATCAGCGCCTCCCTAGATCGCCCGATATCTGGGTATCAGCAAAAACACCGTCACTGACATCGTGCGCAGGCATCGCGAAACGGCTTAAGGTGTCATTTCGCCCCCAGCCGGAACCGACCCCATGCAGGTTATTCATTTACAGGAGTCTGTGTCAGGCTGCACAACCGGGACAGGTTGTTGCATAAAATACTGGCCTGATGATCCAGAATAAATGGCTGATTAGTTTCACCATGCCCGAATTCCGGGTAATAATAAACCGGATAGTTAACGCGCCCGGCGAACTGTTTTATCACATACCGGTAAAGCGTTTTTTCTTCGTCGCTGGCATTCAGGCCGTAAAACTGACCAAAAATAACACCGCGTGGGTGAAATTTCCGGCTGTACTCTATCTGATGCAAGGTGCGGTCAAGCTGTTCAGGAGTTACCCCCGTATCTTCCAGCATCATAATTTTATCTGAATAGCTGCCCTCATAGACAGTGGAAAACAGAGACTGAACCAGGGTCAGGTTCCCGCCATCCAGTTTACCACTCACTGTTTTTGCTGCCTGACGGTTCATCGGCTCGATGCCGGTGTAATTAACCCCGTGAGACAGGGCCTCAAAGACTTCATTCAGACTGTTGTTCATACTGAGTTTTTTACTGTTATCAATCTCATGCATTTCTTTATTATAAGACGCCACCACGCCATGCACGCCTGGCCAGTTCAGCTCATGACTGACAAAGCTGTGAATGGCCGTTACGTCACTGAAGCCGATGAGGATTTTCGGCGTTGAGGCTGAAATACGCTGTCGGCTTGCATGCAGGGCAGGGTAAAGGTTGAGCGCCCCCGAGCCGCCCCTGACAAACCAGAGGTAGTGCACGTTGCGATTACTGAGAGCATTAATGAGGGTCCGGGCCCGCTTTTCATCCGTATTGACGTAACCCAGCCTGGTAGGCTTCTGGTCGAGATATCGTTTGTCAACCGCGTAGCACTGGCGGGAAAACGCCGTCTCAATCTCCGGGATGATGTTCTCGTCATATTGCGACGAGCTTGCAATCAGGAATACCGTCCCTTTTTGACCGGAACAGACTTTTCGTTCAGGCACCCCAGCCGGGGGAGCTGTTTTCTTCACAATGGTCGGTGGTAAGGTGGTCGCACACCCTAACAGGAAAAGCACAAGAACGAGGAGCGCGGTTTCTTTAAATGCCGTGCTTTTTATCTGAATCATATTCATCTTCCTTAACAATATGTTCGCCGCTGTTTTTGTTACGCTGGCATCTGCTGCGCGGCGGACGGTCACTACTTTTTTAGATTTGAAAAAGACTCTCCGACGGACCGCAGGTCTTTTATTTACACGGCTGTAAAGCGGCAGCGGTGGCAGGTTTACTGAAAAAACAGCTGACGTTTACCAGCTTCCGGCACAGCCCCGGTACTCAGGGGTTCTGTGCCGGAACCCGGATCAGGAGTCTACCCGTTAATCAGGCTGTATCCCGTGAATTCGAATGTCTCACCATACCTGACGGATATAATGAGGACCCCGTTACCGACCGTTGTGGTATCGACATATTCATTGCTAATCAGTGCGTTCGCATCCCCTCCGGTAGTGGCATTTCCTCTCGCGTTTTTCACCTTCAGCCTCAGTCCGATCCCCTGAGTTCCCGCGTCAGTGTGAATGATAAGCTCCCCTCCTGCCACATCGCTGGCAACAAGCCTGAGCACATTGCCATCAAAGCCGGTGGATGCAAAAGGAAACGCCGTACTTGCCTCAAGGGCGTAGTCGCTGAGGCTTTTGCCCGACGCAAAGTCATAATCAACGGGTGTAAAGGAAGGTCTGAAGTAGCCGGATGTTTTCCGGCTACCGAGTCCTCAGCACTTTTCAAAAAACGATGCATGTCGAAATTTGCTCAATTATCTTCGCTTTTTAGCTCTTTCGGCCGCTGCAAAGCCTTTTGCGGTAACCATTTCCTGCATTACACGCGCACCTCTCCTGCGCTCGCCAACAAATGTCGGCGGGCCATCCACAGGTTTGACAGGGCGAACAACGTCACCATCTGCGCGGTGTTCTTGGCCAAGCCCCGAAAGCGCACTTTTTCATAGCCAAACTGGCGTTTGATGACCCGAAACGGATGCTCGACCTTGGCGCGAACCTGGGCCTTGGCCTTCTCGATTTTGCGGATCGCCTTGTACAAAATACTGCGTTTTCCGTGCTTTTTGTAAGTGCTGCGGCGGGCGGCAATCTGCCAAATGACCTTGCGCCCAGCGTGTTCTTCGCGCTTCTCGACCCCGGTGTAACCTGCGTCGGCGCAGACTACGTTTTCCTCGCCGTGCAGCAGTTTGGCAACCTGCGTGACGTCTGCCACATTGGCCGCTGTTACTACCACGCTGTGCACCAGGCCTGACTCGTCGTCGGCGCCGATGTGAGCCTTGGCGCCGAAATAGTACTGGTTACCTTTCTTGGTTTGATGCATCTCAGGATCGCGTTTGCCATCCTTGTTCTTGGTCGAACTGGGCGCGTGAATCAGCGTGGCATCGACGATGGTGCCTTGACGCAACGACAAGCCACGGTCGCCCAGATAACCATTAATTACGCCGAGAATCCCGGTCGCCAACTCGTGCTTTTCCAGCAGACGACGGAAGTTGAGAATGGTGGTTTCGTCTGGAATGCGCTCCAGGCTCAGGCCTGAAAACTGACGCAGGATGGTCGTCTCATACAGCGCTTCTTCCATCGCCGGATCGCTGTAGCCGAACCAGTTCTGCATCAGATGAACACGCAGCATCGCCATCAGTGGGTAGGCGGGCCGGCCACCTTCTCCTTTTGGATAATAGGGCTCAATCAGGGCAATCAAACCTTTCCAGGGCACCACCTGATCCATCTCGATCAGGAACAATTCCTTACGGGTCTGCTTGCGCTTGCCGGCATACTCGGCGTCGGCGAAGGTCATCTGTTTCATCATCGAAAAGCTCGGCGACTGGTGTCCGGAGATTTTGCCAAATTAGGAAGTCTTTTTCAGAGTTTCCCTAGATTTTGTGACAGTACTATATCAAAAATGAAAATCAGCCCTATTGAGACATAAAAAACGCCTCAGACACGCGTCCCGCAAGGGTGTACTCGAATGAGACAGAAACAGCGTGTGCTCACTCGCAGTCAATTCCGGTTCATGCGGTCGATTGCAGGTCGGATCAGATGAATGCAGGTTCATTCGCAAATAATCTCGGTCTGCTGGCTCGGATAGACGCAATTAATCCCGGTCGAAAAATGCGATGATTGCAGGTCGAGGCCATTTCGATTGCAGGCCGCTACACTTAAGCCCAGTGCCTGTCCGTAAACCCGCGTGCAGCCTGGCCGGTACGATAAACCACAGTTTGGCGTCAATCCGCACCAGTACTGGCTTCCCGCCCATGACGGAAATTTCGGCGGTTCCGGCTTACAACCCCGATTAACGTTGTCTTGCGACACAAGGAAAAGGTGTCAATTGGCGATACCCAAGAACACGGCTAAACAGCGCTCCACCTCCACCATTGAATCCACTCCGATATGCCCAAAAGTCGGGCCTATTTTTTCACGCTTGAGTGTCATGGTCTTGTCTAGCATGACCTGAGAAGGCTTCTGCAAGCCGTTTTCTGCGGTCGGCTGAAAGGTGATGCGCAGCAGCGGTGCTGCGACTAGGGTGCTGGTCACTGGCAGCACGGTAACGCTGGTGTGTTCGCTGAATTGGTTTGCCTGAATTACTAAGGCGGGTCTTGGTTTACCAAAGTCACCTTGCATGGCGACGGTGACTAGGTCACCTCGCATCATGGCGTCCAACCCTCAACATCGTCTAAGGCTTCGTCCATCAACCCCTGCATATAGGTATTGGCCATGTCTGCCTGAGCAACCAACAGGCACTGTCGATGGCACTCCTGTGCAAAGTCTGGCCGCCGGGTATCGGGAACCCAAATCTGAATGGGCCGTAGGCCAGCCGCACGCAGCGCGTCGCGATGGCGTTGAACGCGGGCATTTACATGGGATGTAGGCATTTAAACCTCCGTAGATAGTTACATGTAACATTTTAGCGATAACTACACCCTAGTGCAACCGAGGCCTTTTGCGAAGGGGTCGGCTTTGCTCGACTTCTATCCCCATTCTTTCAATTTGAAGACCCTCTCCTGGCCTCGGTATCTCTGCATGCGCCGTTTTCGGTGCGTATCCAAGGATCAGGGGGATCGTCCTAGCGGACCGCCACGACTCTGTCCATTTAGGTATACCCGACGAACCTCAGCTCATTAGCTATGGCTCAATCGGCCTAAACGCGACCCTTTAGCGCTAGGTCAGAATGAGCCTACCTTTTACGCCATGATTATTGGTTTTCAACCATATTGCTCTCTAAGCTATCTTCTCCCCACATTTTGCGTCAAAGCGTCAAAGCGTCAAAGCGTCAAAGCGTCAATTCGTTATAATCCGCTTGCTTGTTCGATAAATGAGGGTTACGATTGTTTGCGTTAATTGACGCAATAACGCAATAACGCAATAAACTTGACTGGAGGCGGTATGGCACTTCGTATCGGTACGGCATCTCAAAAAGGAGGCGTTTACAAAAGCGCCATTGCTCGCGCTCTTGCTACGACATATGCATCAGCTGGCTGGACAGTCAAAATCTGTGACTTGGATATTGACCAATCCACATGTCATGACTGGAACCTGCGCCGTATGAAAGCTGGGATTGAGCCCATAATAAGGGTGGAGACGTTTGGCACTTTTAGCCAGGCGCTCAAGGCTTCTAGCTCAGATGACATAGATTTGCTTATATTTGATGGTGGCCCTCAAGCGACTGCTGGTACGGTCGACATGGGTAAATCAGTTGATCTTATGATTCTTCCGACCGGTCTCAGCCTCGATGACCTAACCCCTACCGTTCGACTGGCTAACAGGTTGGTTGATAAACACGGCATTTCGCCAGACCGGATCGCTTTAGCCTTGGTTCGTGGAGGCGACAGTGACAAAGAAATTGTGGAGGCTCGCTCGTATCTCTCTGCAACACCTTATCATTTACTCGCTGGCACGCTGTATGAAAAAGTGCTGTATCGCCGTGCCCATGACTCTGGATTTTCCGTGACCGAAGTCTCTCACAAAGGACTTCGAGAACAGGCAGATCGTTTGGTCCAATCAATTGTTGACCGCATAAGTTCTCTGCCGCAAAATGACTAAAGCGTCATTTGACGCTATGACGTTTTGACGCAAAATGAGGAGTTCAAATGGTTAATATTCCTAAGCCGCCCTCACGAGTAAAGGGCAAAGGCATCCCACCCCGCAGCGATGACCTGTCAACGGTTGTTGGCAACAACACCGAAAAACCAGAAGCCAAAAAAGACGTACCTATGAATCTGCGCGTACCAGATGAATTTAAAAGGCGTGTCGACCAATTTGCTTTGGACCACAGAGTCAGCGTGAAGAAGGTCACCATGCAGGCACTGGAAGAATTTATGAATAGAGCCGGGGCTGCGCAATAGCTTCACTGAATAGTATTCAGCGTCAAATAGTCATTGCGTCAAATGTAGCAGTAAGTGTCAGAACGGATTTGTAGGAGGGCAAAATCGAATCAGCTAAAAAGATGCTGGGGAATGGCTGTAACCATCCCCCAGCGTGAACAAAACCAACCGGAGGGAAGATAATGTCCGAGCGAGAATATAACACAGTTCGAAACCTGCACCTTAGCCAGCTTTCAGACCCTAAATATCTGCATTTACTGAGAGAGTTTGCTGGCCACATGGCTCCGCCATGCGTAGCAGAAGCCCTTACGAGGTGGCTTGATAGCCTTCAAGGTATGAAACAGGGAGCGGGCGTATGAAACTGTTATCTCTCATTCATCAGTCATCTTTCAAGGAGCTAGCACCGTGAATGGATTTGAACACCCTACCCGCGAAACCCCGGCGCACGCGGTCTACAGATTGTCTTGGCTTGCATATGCCAACGTGACCATGACGTCGATTTTCTTGATTGCTTTGTCATTAGTCATCGGCTCGTGGACGACACATAATGCTCAATCTGATGCGGCGTACCGTGTTGGGATTACCGTCAACGTGTTTGTATTGGTGGTAACGCTGGCAGTGTGTGCTTACAGGTTCCTCTTCCTAAAAAGTGTTCGCCTCTACACAGATGATATTGGTGTGTGGATTTTTCGAGGAATTTTGCCTTGGAGCAAAGGGGTTCGCGGTGTCAAATGGCGTGACATTGAAGACGCCATGTACTACACAGGGTTTTTCAGCTGGATGTTCCGTTCGTACACCGTGCGCATTGGCCATCGGTTCACCAAGACGAGCGAAATTTTCGTCTATCACCTGGCCCAAGGTCACAAGGCTGTCGAGCACATCAATCACATGCATCAAACTATGCTGCAAGCCGAGCAGGCAGCTAATCCCTCACTTGAGGTTTAATGTGCCGACAAGTCTGAGGAGGTCAGTGCCGTTCCTGGGGCGGTAAGCTGCTGAAATATCCATAACAGGTGCGATTTAAAATGGCAGCTAACACCCAATCTGTGCTGCGCTAGTGGGCTCCTAAAGTGTTAGCGTCTGTAGAGTCGAATAATTGGAACGCTGGGGCGGGGCAGTGCCTCACATTAGGACATTTACATGTTCCAGTGAGGCTCTATGTGCAGCCATTACGAAGCACCGTCACCGCACCAGATAGCCGAAGCGTTCGGCGTAGCACCGTTCGACCAGGGCAGACTTGATTTGTGGCCTGGCTACCTCGGTCCATTCCTACGTAGCGCTGACGGACGCGTCGAGGACAATGAATCTCCCGCATCCATGGAGGTGCTGACTGGCTCCTTTGGGCTGATCCCGTCCTGGAGCAAGGACAGTAAAATTGCCAGGCGCACGTACAATGCTCGGTCAGAGACAGTGGCCGAGAAACCGTCATTCCGGCATGCCTGGCGACAGGCGCAACACTGCATTATCCCTGCGGTGGCCATATATGAGCCGGACTGGCGATCGGGCAAGGCAGTTGCCACGCGTATAGCCCGCGCAGACGGCGAGCTGCTGGGCATTGCGGGCCTATGGGAGCAGTGGCGCGATCCGTCCACCGACCAGATCCTGCACAGCTACACCATGCTGACCGTGAATGCGGATGATCACGACTTCATGAAGGCGTATCACAAGCCCCAAGACGAAAAGCGCATGGTAGTGATTTTGCCCAAGGGCTCGTATGCGGACTGGTTGACCGCGCGGCCGGAGCAGAGTGCAGCGTTCATGAACCAGTACCCGGCAGATCGGCTGACTGTGGCCATGTAATGGGCTTTACCAGGAGCGGGTAAAGGGCAGTGTAATTTCTAAGAAGGTTTCCCCTTTTGTGTGGGCATTTGGCTGCATCTTCAGAGCCAAGTTATGTGTGATAATGTCCTTTATCATACATAGGAGAGGCGCATGGACGATTTGAGCAATCTTCACCTCATTCTGGTCCCAGACCCTGCAGAGCCGCATTGGACCCTCCCTGAAAGCCAAGCAGGTTTCCAAGCAGTTCACCGCGCTTTGCTGGAAGGTGACTACCAAGTTTTTGCAGTGCCATACCTGACCCGCGATTTTGGCTCAACAAGCAAACTATTTGGAGAGTTTGTGTTGCCGCTTGCCAACATTGCCGGACCCATTATCGGGGTCGCGGTAGGCACCTGGATCACCGGGCGGTCAGGACGCAAGATCAAGTTGAAAATAGGTGATGTCGAGCTGGAAGCCAACAGTCTTGCAGAGATTGATCGGTTGCTTAAAACAGCTGCTGAGTTCATGCATAGGAATTTCAAAATGCCTATGCATCAAGCTGACGCTTGGAAGGAGGCGTCATGCCTTCATAGCGATGTGTAGGAAGACGCTGATGCGTTACTTATGCAGTGAAAATCCCTATAAATCAGCGTTAATGCAGGTTATTTCACCGCGAAGCCTAGGTGCGGACGCACCTTCCCCCTGTCAGGGCTTCACGTACCTCATCTGCGCGATCGCCTGAGCGTTGAGGACCAGTCCCTGTACCGTCAGCCCGCTGATTGCCGCCGTGTATACCATCCGCGCGCCACACAGCACGCAACGGAACGGATCGACGTTTAGAAAGGCTTTGGCCATCTGCACAAAATACAGCTTCGGTGTCGGTCCTGGCGTCGCCATCTTCAATGCTTCATACACCTTCGGCAGGTATTTCCCACACACCCGATTGGCCAGAAAACCAAAATACCGGATCATCCGGAAATGCTTTTCCGGGATGTGCTGCACCACCCGGCGCAGCATGTCGGCCTGGCTCAGCGTTTCCTGCTGATAGGTCTGTGTGCGGTGATCCAGGTAGGTGAAGCTCAACGTGGCCCCGTTGGTGTAATGCGCCAGACGACTGCCCGAGATCGGCGGTTTTTTCAGGTAGCGGCCCAGGTAATTGACGGTCTTTCGGCCGTTTTCCGTCTTCTTCGACAAGTGGATGTGCCAGTGCTGGCCGCCAGCGGTCAGTATCAGACGGTGCCAGTCGCTTTCACAGTGGATGTGGGCCAGCGGCGGCGGCATCGTCAGTTGCGAAAGCGGCTGTCCCAGCAGGTAATCGCGCACCAGCCACATCCAGCGCCGCCGCAGGGCCTCTTTGTGGAACGACAGATTTTTCCAGACGCCCTGCTCATCCAGGCCGCCCGCGGTCACCGACAGGTGGACGTGGGGATGCCAGTTGAGCCGCCGTCCATAGGTGTGCAGCGCCCCGAAAATCCCGACGCGCAAACCGCGCCGCTTGGCGGTGTAGATCAGGTTATCGGCCGCCAGACGAAACAGCGCATCAAGCAGCCAGCGGTTGTAGAAGAACAGGGACCACAGCGTGTCGGGCAGCGTGAACACCAGATGCTGCCAGGGGCAGTCGGGCAGACGGTTGTTTTGCACGGCGATCCACTGGTCGGTGGCCTTTTTGCCGCAGGAAGGACAGGCCCGGCAATGGCAGGTGTTGCACAGGTATTTGACGTGCGGGCAGCTGTCGTTGCCGCAGGTGTAGTGTTTGACGCCCAGTATCGAGGTGCCGCAGGCGAGCATTTTGCTGATCGACTCCACTTCGATTTGGCGCAGACCGCCGGCCTCCAGCAAATCTGCCCAGCAGCCGTTGGCCGTGAAGAGGTTTTTGAGCGGTCGAGGTTTGTAAGCAGGCGGTGCAGAGGCCACGTCAGCAGGGCGGCTCCTCATCGTGGTGAATGACGGCGGTGATGACGAATCCGCCTGGCCCTTCTCTCATCGAAACGCTTACGCAAGAAGCGTCGGGAAACATGTCGTTCAGATACGTTGTCTGGCAGCAACTACAAAGATCGACATCACCCAAAGGATCGATATCGAAGAAAAAGTCGGTATCGGGAACGAAGGTGGTATGCCCGGCGCGTTGGAGACGGGTCTGCTTTGCCTTGGCTTTTGCCCGGCTCGCCCGTTTACGTTTTTTGGTCTCTGACGCCATGTGTAAGCCTGTGCTGAGGAGGGATCGACTCGATTTCGGCTATGATAACCGATTTCAAAATCCCACAATTTGCAGCCGCAGGCTGCCCAGTTCTAAGGCGTTAGGGAGGCGCTGATTTATTCGATTTTTCGTCCCTGCAACGCTCTGGAGGCCTTGATTTATCTGGGGGCAACAGCTGGGTTTTAGAATAAATCAGCGTCTCCTTAGGGCGAGGATCATGAGCGGATAAAAGGATCAATGTGCACTGCCGTCGTTGATGTGAAGCGGGTTGGACCTGCGTGAGGGATACCTGAAAAATCGTATGGGAAATTCAGTCCCGATTAGCGAACGAGGCCCTCACGTGCGTCTTTCATCAGGGTCCGAGCGATCAGCTCAAGATGACCGTTTGTAGTACCGCAGTCCTTCACCTTCTTTCAGTCGATCCGGCACATGCAGCGGAGTCAAACAGAAACTATTGGGCTTGTGCTCAATGGGGAAGCCCTTGTAGTACGATTTTGTCCGTTTTCTCTATCGACCCCATATGCATCAGTCGTGGAACCACTTATGTCCGATCGCCAACTCATGTCCAATTGCCGAAGCCGGAACAGTTCGCAACCATGAGATCAGGAGTGGAGAGTCTATATGCCGGGTATCAACGGAGCAGGACCATCAAATTTTTTTTGGCAGTGGCGCACAGACGGCGAGCCAGTAACTGAGCGCGAACATGACTCCAGTCGCAGTGCCAGCTCGGCGAACAGTCCGGAGTTGCCGCCGCCCGCATCTCCTGCGGAATCCGGACGCCAGAGGTTGCTACGATCCAACGCGTTGTCGCGGCAAACCAGAGAATGGCTGGAGGCAACGCCTGCCCGTGTCCAAGGCGCCACTCCGCCCGCAGAAGCCAGGCAGTCGCCTGAGGCACAACAGGCAGAGCGCATCGTTCAGGAGTTGGTCATGGGAGGCGCTGATCTTAATAATGTTCGCACCATGCTCAGAAATGTAATGGATAACAACGCCGTAGTTTTTTCTCGAGTCGAACGGGATATCTTGCTTCAACATTTTCCTAACATGCCTATGACTGGAATCAGCAACGACTCGGTGCTCGCTAACGAGCTCCGGCAGAGGCTTCGTCAAACGGTCCGCCAACAAAGAGCTTTGGTAGCAATACAATCGTCAACGCCTGCCCGCCCCGCAGACTCATCATCAGGAAGCAGCCAGCGTTCGTTAATTGGGCGGTCCACTATGTTGATGACACCGGGCCGAAGCTCGTCTTCGAGCGCGGCGGCTTCTAGAACATCGGTCGACAGGCATCCTCAAGGCCTCGACCTGGAATCAGCACGCCTCGCCAGTGCTGCGAGGCATAATCATAGTGCCAACCAGACTAACGAAGCACTGCGCAGATTGACTCAAGAGGGAGTGGACATGGAGCGCCTGCGCACCTCTCTTGGTCGCTATATAATGTCGCTTGAACCGCTACCCCCAGATTTGAGGCGCGCGTTAGAAAGTGTAGGCATTAATCCCTTTATACCAGAGGAGTTGAGCTTGGTGGATCACCCCGTGTTGAACTTCAGTGCTGCGCTGAACCGCATGCTCGCTTCGCGTCAGACCACTACGAACAGTCCGGAATTGCCGCCGCTCGCATCTTCTGCGGAATCCGGACGCCGGAGGCTGCTACGTTCCCCACCGTTGTTGTCTGGCCAAAGAGAATGGATTGAGCAGAACATGCGGCAAGAAGCAGAGCCTCAATCCTCACGCCTCAATAGGGCTGTAAGATTGGCGGTGATGCCACCGCAGAAGGAAAATGAAGATAATGTGGCTTACGCAATACGCTTGCGTAGACTGAACCCGGGTGCGGATGTAAGTAGGGTAGTTGCATCCTTTATAACTGACCCGGCGGCTCGACAGCAAGTTGTGGATGATATCCGCGCAGCCTTGGATATAGCTCCACAATTTAGTCAATTGCGTGCAATCTCGAAGGCAGATGCTGAATCTGAAGAGTTGGGTTTCAGAGATGCGGCAGATCACCCCGACAACGCGACGTCCTGCCTTTTTGGTGAAGAATTGTCACTGAGTAATCCGGATCAGCAGGTAATCGGTCTAGCGGTTAATCCGACGGATAAGCCGCAGCCTTACAGCCAAGAGGTAAACAAGGCTCTTACATTCATGGATATGAAAAAACTTGCCCAATACCTGGCAGACAAGCCCGAGCATCCGCTGAACAGACAAAGGCTTGATGCCAAAAATATCGCTAAGTACGCTTTTAAAATTGTTCCATGACCGTCAGCGTTTTTCAAGAGAGCATCGGTCGCCAAGGCGAAATCCGTGATCGGACCACTGAGGGTCAACATTACCGTATTGCCGACCTGCATTTGCTTGCGGCGGTCATCAACGGTACATCTCGGTCGTGCGGTCACAGAGCGGCGAAATGAAGGGCTTGATGCATAGGAATTTCAAAATGCCTATGCATCAAGCTTGTTTGATCGGCTGATGGATTTGCGCGCCCCTCACATTTACGTGGCCAAGATCGATGGCGACAGCATGGAAGGTGCAAAGATTTTTCATGACAGCCTGGTGGTCGTAGATCGTTCGAGAACGCCGTCCAGTGGCAGCATCGTGATTGCGGCACTGAACAATGAGCCTCTGTGCAAAATTCTTATCCTGCAGGGCGACCATGTGGTGTTGAAGTCAGCCAACCCCGCCTATCCGCCTAGGGAGGGTCTGAAGTAAGCATCGATTTTTGATGCCTTCATGGCCTGAGGTTCAAAAAACCTTGATGTATAGGAATTTCAATAATTCCTATACAAGGTAATCCGCCGAAAAAGGTCCCCTCGGCGTGATGCCAACGTGGCGTCGATGTCGGCAAAAAGCTTTTTTAACCCATCACCCACGCCGAAAAATGGATTGAAAGCGACTTTTCTGTACCTTTTCCAGATTTTGGACGCACCTCTCCCGTATCAGGCCGGCACGTACCTCAATTGCGCGATGCTTTGAGCGTTGTTGATCAAGCCCTGCACGGTCAGGCCGGCGATGGCTGCGGTATAAACCATCCGTGCTCCGCACAGCACGCAGCTGAACGGATCCCGCTGCAAGAACGCTTTGCTCATCTGCGCAAAATACAGTTTTGGCGCTTTGCCACGCCTTTCCATGCGTAGCGCCTCATACACCCGGGGTAGCTGTCGGCCACAGACGCGGTTGGCCAGAAATCCAAAATACCGGATCATCCGAAAGTGCTTCTCCGGGATGTGCTGCACCACCCGGCGCAGCATGTCGGTCTGGCTCAGCGTTTCCTGCTGATAGGTCTTGGTGCGGTGATCCAGGTAGGTGAAGCTCAACGTGGCCCCGCAGGTGTAGTGCGCCAATCGGCTGCCCGAGATGGGCGGTTTTTTCAGGTAGCGGCCCAGGTAATTGACGGTCTTTTTGCCGTTTTTCGTCTTCTTCGACAAGTGGATGTGCCAGTGCTGACCACCGGCGTTGAGCACAAGGTGACGCCAGTCATTTTCGCTCTGCAGATGAGCGTTTTCAGGTGGGACGGTGGTGTGCTCCCACTGACTGAGCAGGTACTGGCGTACATTCCACATCCAGCGCCGACGCAAGGCTGATGGATGAAACGACAGATCTTTCCAGACACCTGCGTCATCGATCCCACCCAAGGTGACCGAGACATGGATGTGTGGGTGCCAGTTAAGTCGCCGGCCGTAGGTGTGGATGGCGCAGAAAACACCCACTTCCACGCCCCGGCGTCGGCCCGCATAGAGCAGGTTGTCGACGGCCAGGCGACACAAGGCATCGAGCCAGTGACGGTTATGAAAGAACAGCGGCCACAGGGTGTCAGGCAATGTGAACACCAGGTGTTGCCAGGTACACTCGGGTAAGCGGTGCTGTTGATTGGCGATCCACTGATCGGTAGCTTTTTTGCCGCAGGATGGACAGGCGCGGCAGCTGCAGGTGTTGCACAGGTATTTGGCGTGCGGGCAGCTGTCGTTGCCGCAGGTGTAGTGTTTGACGCCCAGGATCGAGGTGCCGCAGGCCAGCATTTTGGTGACGGACTCGACTTCGATGTCGCGCAAGCCGCCCTCCTCGAGGAGGTGTGCCCAGCATTGATTGGCGGTGAAGAGGTTTTTGAGTGGTCGAGGTGTGTAGGCTGGACTCATCTGAAGCAGCAACGGTGGGTAAGCAGGCTTCATGATGATCAATAATGGGCCTCATGACAAAGCTCAAATCCATGTTTCTGCTGCTACGCGATCGCAAGAACGGGCGATTTGCAGCCGCAGGCTGCCCTGTTCCCCGATCAGATAGTCAGACGTTTTTGCGCTGTTAACTCATCGATTTTCCTTCAAACAGTACCTTTCCAAGGCGTTTTTCCGCATTACAGGCGCACCTCTCCCATCGCCAGCAGCCGTTTTCGCACCATCCAAAGGTTCGACAAGGCAAACAGAGTAGCCTGTTGCGCGGTGTTTTTAGCCAGCCCGCGAAACCGGACTTTCGTATAACCAAACTGGCGCTTGATCACGCGAAACGGATGTTCAACCTTCGCCCGTAACTGGGCTTTCGTGAACTCGATTTTGCGATAGACCCGTGCGATCAAACTTTTCTCGCCATGCTTTTTATAACGGCTTGGACGGGCCGCAATTGACCAGATCATCTGGCGATCCTGATGCTGCGCACGCTTGTCCACGCCGGTGTAGCCCGCATCACCGCTGACATAGGTTTCCTCACCGTGCAGCAATTGATCAACCTGAGTCACGTCCGCCACATTCGCCGCAGTACCCACCAGGCTATGGACTAAACCCGACTCGGCATCGACGCCGATATGCGCTTTCATGCCGAAAAAATACTGGTTTCCTTTCTTCGTCTGATGCATTTCGGGATCGCGTTTGCCGTCCTTGTTCTTGATCGAGCTCGGCGCATGAATGATCGTCGCATCGACCACCGTACCTTGGCGCAGCATCAAACCTCGATCACCCAGATAGCCATTGATGACCTGCAACATCCCGCCTGCCAACTCATGCTTTTCCAGCAGGCGCCGGAAATTGAGAATCGTGGTTTCATCGGCGATTCGATCCAGACTCAACCCTGCGAACTGGCGCAGGATCGTTGTCTCGTAAAGTGCTTCCTCCATCGCCGGATCGCTGTAACCAAACCAGTTCTGCATCAGGTGAATCCGCAGCATCGCCATCAGCGGATAGGCCGGACGGCCACCTTCGCCCTTCGGATAATGAGGCTCAATCAGAGCGATCAAGCCTTTCCAGGGCACCACCTGATCCATCTCGATGAGAAAGCGCTCGCGGCGAGTCTGCTTGCGTTTACACGCGTACTGGGGGTGTACGCCGGAATCCCAGAAAATTCCGTCGGAAAACATCACCAGAGTGGTTCCTGGCTGCTTGTGTTACCCGATACGGTTTTCCGTACATATTTGGCCGCTCAATCAAGCCGTTTTCGGCTTGGCGGCGTCGCTGCCGGAAAACAACTGTTTGGCGTCAATCCGCACCAGTACTGGCTTCCCGCCCATGACGGAAATTTCTGGGATTCCGGCTTACAACCCCATTCAGGTGAAGTATTGAGTATGACAAACTAGGTGGGCCTACTGCCTAGAGCTGGAAGAGCGAACCATCAGCATTTCTGGGCAGGAAATATCCCTTAATGCAGGACATATCTCTTATGCAAATCTGCACATGCGTTTGCTTGCGAAAAGAAGTGCCTGGGTATAGATCCGGCCCTTCCAGAAAGGGAGACCGGATTGATGCGTAATCCGGTAGCCCTACCGCAACGCGAGCCTGGTGTAATGTCTGGAACACAGCGCAATCTAGTTTACGTTTGAGATTGTCCTGATCGCCATTAAACCCAGGGGTGTTGAGTGGTATGTCCTCGGACGTAGCAACAAGGATGTCGTAAGCAGCTCGAAGCTCATCAAGAGCACCTTCGTCCGTCAGATTTAGACATAAACCTAAGGAGGCGCTGATTTATTCGATTTTTCGTCCCTGCAACGCTCTGGAGGCCTTGATTTATCTGGGGGCAACAGCTGGGTTTTAGAATAAATCAGCGTCTCCCTAAGTCGATCACAGCGCCAACGACAAATGGCCGCTTGATCGCCCCTTTGCCACGGCCGGAGTGCTTTTTGATGTGTTGGGCATAGCTCAAAGCACGCTCTGGACTGTTTTCCCAGAAATATGCGCCTTCACCCAACCAGTCATAATCATTGACACTCTGAGCAACATGCTCACCAGCGAGCACAGCTTCCCCGATTTTTCGATCGCAACCGTGAAAACCGAGAACAAATGAGGGAAGCTGTTGATACATCAGCGATAGGCGGCCTTCAGCTGGCCGTTTGTGTTATACACGCCTGTTTTAAGGCGGAAAGCCTTAGCTTCAGCAGGATCGCCAGCAAGAATCTGAGCCAGCTGGCGAAATCGCTCCGCAGCTTCAATATGCGGGTTTTCAGTCTTGCTGGTTTTTTTGGCTTTTGCAGTCATGTCGACCTCCCAGAGGGATCGGCTGGATGTACGCTCATTTTATAGACAATCGAAGGGTTTGTCAGTTGACATTTAGTGATGACCCACTGCAATAGTCATGCGGTGGGTATTGCCCCATCGGACTTGTTCGCTGCTTCGGCAGCAGCACCTTCATGCCCTTGTGACCAAGCGTATGCTGAGGCTTATCCAACCATTGCTTCCCAATCCGTTTTCGGTTTCGGGTCGACCGGTCCGGCCTTTCCAAGGACATATACGGATCCGACGCGCTCACGCTGTGTGATAGCTAACAACTTCCCCCCTTCCTGTTGGATTCGCTGATTGGCTTCTTCAACGCCCAATGCTTCCACCAGTTGAAACGCTTCATGCAGCTGCATTAATAATCCCCCATATACTCACTTGCGGTTTTCGGCGCGCCCTCACCCAAGTATCCGATCTTAACCTTAGCTTGGTTCATGCATAGGAATTTCAAAATGCCTATGCATCAAGCTGACGCTTGGAAGGAGGCGTCATGCCTTCATAGCGATGTGTAGGAAGACGCTGATGCGTTACTTATGCAGTGAAAATCCCTATAAATCAGCGTTAATGCAGGTTATTTCACCGCGAAGCCTAGGTGCGGACGCACCTTCCCCCTGTCAGGGCTTCACGTACCTCATCTGCGCGATCGCCTGAGCGTTGAGGACCAGTCCCTGTACCGTCAGCCCGCTGATTGCCGCCGTGTATACCATCCGCGCGCCACACAGCACGCAACGGAACGGATCGACGTTTAGAAAGGCTTTGGCCATCTGCACAAAATACAGCTTCGGTGTCGGTCCTGGCGTCGCCATCTTCAATGCTTCATACACCTTCGGCAGGTATTTCCCACACACCCGATTGGCCAGAAAACCAAAATACCGGATCATCCGGAAATGCTTTTCCGGGATGTGCTGCACCACCCGGCGCAGCATGTCGGCCTGGCTCAGCGTTTCCTGCTGATAGGTCTGTGTGCGGTGATCCAGGTAGGTGAAGCTCAACGTGGCCCCGTTGGTGTAATGCGCCAGACGACTGCCCGAGATCGGCGGTTTTTTCAGGTAGCGGCCCAGGTAATTGACGGTCTTTCGGCCGTTTTCCGTCTTCTTCGACAAGTGGATGTGCCAGTGCTGGCCGCCAGCGGTCAGTATCAGACGGTGCCAGTCGCTTTCACAGTGGATGTGGGCCAGCGGCGGCGGCATCGTCAGTTGCGAAAGCGGCTGTCCCAGCAGGTAATCGCGCACCAGCCACATCCAGCGCCGCCGCAGGGCCTCTTTGTGGAACGACAGATTTTTCCAGACGCCCTGCTCATCCAGGCCGCCCGCGGTCACCGACAGGTGGACGTGGGGATGCCAGTTGAGCCGCCGTCCATAGGTGTGCAGCGCCCCGAAAATCCCGACGCGCAAACCGCGCCGCTTGGCGGTGTAGATCAGGTTATCGGCCGCCAGACGAAACAGCGCATCAAGCAGCCAGCGGTTGTAGAAGAACAGGGACCACAGCGTGTCGGGCAGCGTGAACACCAGATGCTGCCAGGGGCAGTCGGGCAGACGGTTGTTTTGCACGGCGATCCACTGGTCGGTGGCCTTTTTGCCGCAGGAAGGACAGGCCCGGCAATGGCAGGTGTTGCACAGGTATTTGACGTGCGGGCAGCTGTCGTTGCCGCAGGTGTAGTGTTTGACGCCCAGTATCGAGGTGCCGCAGGCGAGCATTTTGCTGATCGACTCCACTTCGATTTGGCGCAGACCGCCGGCCTCCAGCAAATCTGCCCAGCAGCCGTTGGCCGTGAAGAGGTTTTTGAGCGGTCGAGGTTTGTAAGCAGGCGGTGCAGAGGCCACGTCAGCAGGGCGGCTCCTCATCGTGGTGAATGACGGCGGTGATGGCGAATCCGCCTGGCCCTTCTCTCATCGAAACGCTTACGCAAGAAGCGTCGGGAAACATGTCGTTCCATTGCTCCCCGGACCCCGTTTTCAGTCGCATTTAATCCTGGTCGGCCGCTCTCGATTGCAGGTCGAAGTGGGTGGATGCAGGTTCGTTTGCAGTCAATGCTGGTTCGAGGTGCCGGATAGACGCAATCAATCCCGGTCGAAAAACGCTATGATTGCAGGTCCGGGCCATTTCGATTGCAGGTCGTTACAGTTAGCGGTGAAGAGGTTTTTGAGCGGTCGAGGCGTGTAGGCAGGACTCATCTGAAGCAGCAGCGGTGGGTAAGCAGGCTTCATGATGATCAATAATGGGCCTCATGGCAAAGCTCAAATCGATGTTCATTGCTCCCCGGCCCTCATATTTCCCCGCAGGCTGGGAACTGCCGGCTGGTGCGGCTCCACTAACACTTCCGTGCTCTCTACAAGCAATCGTATTTTTTGGTTTACGTATAGAGCCTAGTCATTCATTCTATTTATAAGAACCAGACAAGAGGACAAGTGCTATGAACAGGCTTCACAAGAGCAGTCTGCTGGCGGCTATATTGACCGCATCCCCCTGCATTATGGCGGCTAACGCTCATGCTATGAGTTGTCCTGTCCCGCAAAGCGTGAAGTACGTTAATGGTATCTATATCGCGCCGGAAACGTTTGCTGGTTGGGAGGGGAACTGGGTTTCTCAACCACACAAGAAACACTCCATTAAAGAGTTTTCCACTGCTTTATATCTTTCAGTGGATAAAAGTCAGAAGGGAGGAACATTGACTAACTGTAGTTATTCACTAAGCGGAGATAATGGCGTAATAGATCTTGAGTATCGCAAAGCAGGAAATGAGAATAGATTAAAGACACTTATCGTTTCCATTGAAGGTCAGCACAATTGGATTAAAGAGCGTGGCGCGGTTGGAATTCAAGGATATGAATGTACAAAGTCAGCATCTGAGTGTCAGTTCGTTCCGCTGCGGCTAAACGAGGACTGATGAGTTTATGCATGAGGATTTTAAGATGCCTATGCATCAAGTTGACGCTATGAAGAAGGCGTCATGTCTTCATAGCCCCCTTCGAGGAGATGTGCCCAATACTGGTTAGCGGTGAAGAGGTTTTTGAGCGGTCGAGGTGCGTAGGCTGGACTCATCTGAAGCAGCAGCGGTGGGTAAGCAGGCTTCATGATGATCAATAACGGGCATCATGACAAAGCTCAAATTGACCTTGCCCCTGAAAAACGTATCCCTTGCCAGCGGCAGCAAGCGTCAGGCCTGTATCAACCAGTCGCACGGCCTCAAGCTTGAACTCGAGGGTGTATTTAACGCGGTCTGTCTTGGGCTTAGTCATGTCGTATCCTTGCGGCTATTGAGGCACCTGGCAAGGGATACGTTTTTCAGGGGCAAGGTCATATCTCGGTTGAGCGCTACAGGACGTAACACATTTTCTAATTATGACCTCAGCGGTTCAACCCGTGGTTTTTCCAAAAATGGGGTGAACGAGGACTAAGGTCTTCCGAGACTGTATTACCGGTCCTCGCGGGCATGCCACAGACGCAAAGGAGATAATCGCATCGACTATCTCGTGTGGGTTGGCCTGCAGCGTAGTCAGGGGCCTTTTGATTGCAGGTCGTTACAGCTATTAATCAGCTTTCGCTTGCTTCTGATAGCAGGCCACTTTTTATGGCTTTGTCGGTCCATCGCTCCAGCTTAAATTTTAAATCTGAAAAAGTTGAATATGGCGTAAGTAAAAATGCTGATTTCCCTCAGACTTTTGTATGCGTTTAGCTAAAAGACTTGCACATATGATTTTGTATTGGGAATTTAATTCTTTAGATTCTAAACTTTCGCATAATACATGGCATGCAGCAATAAATGGCGCAATTTTCTCTTTTTTATAATAAGAATTCTTACGCAAAAAATTCAGATCATTTAAGTTTTTAGGCAGTTGGCATATTGTATTTACAAAGTCTTGATCTCGGTGCTGTGCCATTAGCTCAGCCTGTACTTTGGCAACAAAAATTCTCATTTTTAATATTTCAAACATATATATTCTCCTTCTTAAGGAGGCGCTGATTTATTCGATTTTTCGTCCCTGCAACGCTCTGGAGGCCTTGATTTATCTGGGGGCAACAGCTGGGTTTTAGAATAAATCAGCGTCTCCTTAAGAACATTTTTTTAATACTCTATTACTCTATACGGGAAACCACGAGAGTTCGGACAATATCGTAGACTAAGTTTTTTTTCAGTCGGAGGTACACCTCAACCCGGCGTCAGGCCGCTCACCAGCCCCCTGTCAGACTAGGACGGTTTTCTGTATTTCCTGACGGATCGCCGTCAACTTCTATGACCTCAACCTGACAAAATTCACGCTAGTGTACTGTTTTCGAAATAACTTACCCATGACCTGAAACCTAAGGAGACGCTGAACAATTAACCCGTTCGCACCGTCCCCATTTCCAAGCCGGTTTTTTTCAACCTGCCGGCCTTATTTTACGTTTCTCGAGCAGATTTCTGCCCTCATTTTGCTGAAAGGCGGGCCAGTCCCGCCTTTCAGACGGATTTATCCTGCCGTCTGTTGTAAATACCGCTTGGCCAGCATCAGATTGGCCAACCCAAACAAACTGAACAACTGCGCTGTATTCTTTTCCAGCCCACGGTAGCGAACCTTGCGATGATTGAAGCGCACCTTGATTACCTGGAAGGGGTGCTCGACCTTGGCACGCAGTTGCGCCTTGGCATATTCAATTTTGCGCTTGACCCGATACAGCACGCTGCCTTCGCCGTGCTGCTTGTAACTGCTTGGCCGTTCTGCAATCGACCAGATAACGTCCCGTTCAGCATGCTCCGGTCGCTTGGCCGCACCGGTGTATCCAGCGTCACCCGAAACATAGGTTTCGTCACCGTGAAGCAACTGGCCAACCTGGGTGACATCCGCCACGTTAGCGGCCGTCCCTACTACGCTGTGCACCAGCCCCGACGTGGCGTCTACACCAATGTGGGCCTTCATCCCAAAGTGCCATTGATTGCCTTTCCTGGCCTGATGCATCTCAGGATCACGCTTGCCTTCTCGGTTCTTGACCGAGGGCGGCGCGGCGATCAGAGTAGCGTCGACGATAGTGCCTTCCTTGAGCAGCAGCCCCCGGCTGGCCAGATGCTGGTTAATCGTTTCAAACAGCAGCCGGGTTAGCTGATGGACTTCCAGCAAGCGGCGAAAACGCAGCAAGGTGGTGGCATCCGGTGCAGACTCGCGACCCAGGTCGATACCCATAAAACCGCGGATGGCCTGGCTGTCGTAGACGGCATCTTCGCAACCTTCATCGGAGAAACCGAAACACTGCTGCACGACGTACATGCGCAACATGCGCGACACCCCTATCGCAGGGCGTCCGCGCTTGCCTGCGGTGTTGCTATAAAACGGCGCCACTTGCGCCTCCAGCAGGGCCCAGGGCACCAACTGTTCAAGGTCAGCCAGGAAGCGATCTCGGCGAGTCTGCTTTTTCTTGCCGGTATATTCGAGTTCGGAGAAGGTCTTCTGCACGCGCGTAACGCTCACGGAGAGGGAGGCTGTTGAAGGAACTTAGTGTGCCAAGGGTGGGGACAGTTGGCTATTTTTGCAGCGCCTCCCTAAGTTCTTGATAAAATTTGAATTTTCCGTTAGCCAGTAGCTGGTTTATTCAAAAACAGTACACTAGCGTACGATTTTTTCCGTTTTCTCTATTCGCCCCAAGAGAGTGCATTGGGATTGAAAGTGGTAGACATTACCCGCTGCGGCAGGATTATTCACCGACCATCGCTTTCCAGTCTGTTTCTGGCTCCTGCTCAACAGGGCCAGATTTACCCAGCACGTACATCGCCGACGCTGAGCCATTGTTCAAGCTTGCAGACACCACGGCCAGCAGTGTCCACCCGTCTTTCAGACGAGCATTTGCGTCACTCTCGCCAATCACCTGCTTGACTTGCTTCACCTCACTCAACTGCATGACAACTCCTTAAACTGCAGACTGGCCGCTCCGTAGAGCGCGGCCGGGGGAATTCTGTTGGCTGCTCGACACTACTCTATTCGACTTCTCGCAAGAAATTTCCATCAATGTCAAAGTCAGCTATTCGGGTATTTTTGACAGTCCCTCCAAAGGCGTTCTTACCTCTGAATGTTGCGTAGACCCGGATAAATTTACCCTTATCCACGTATCGGGTGTCGACGTGGTCATAGCTGTCGGGATCATTCATGGCCTGTTTGATCAGCCTCTCAAATGTTCGGTGCGAACCATCCCATGGGCTGAACTGGCTTTCGATCTGTTTAGTGCGTGAAGCACGCGCCGCTGCGGCCTGTTGATCGGCCTCGATTTTCGACTGACGTGAAGCTTCAGCTTTCTTGAAGCGTTCAAGACTTTGCTGGTATGTCTTGTTGGAGGGGTCAAGCTCAAGCAGTGATGTGTAAAGCGACATTGCTTTGGTGTAATCGGCGGCGTCTACAGTTTTGAGATCGGCAAGCAGTCCCGCAATTTTGTCCTTACGCTCTTGCTCACGCTTGGCCTGAGCCATCTCAGCAGCGAGTCTCGCCAGTTTCTGCTGCAGCACCAAGTACTCCGGATCCGTAATAACAGAGGCATACTTGGCGTTGATAGCGGTTGCTTTATTGACGTCTCTCGAGTCAAGCGCGGTAGCAATTTCTCGCAATATCGAAGATTTGTTGGTTAGGTAGAACTGCCGGGTGCTCTCAATCTTTGCGTTTGCAGCTGCTGCGCTGGCTTCACGTTCGAGTTGATCTGTACGATCCTGCTCTGCTTTGGCAGCAGCGACGCGCTGATCCTCCATATGTGAGGTGTGAACGTTCAGCACATACGTAGAAGCAGTCAGACCTATCAGGACGACCAACATCCGCAAGTGGAGCGGATCCCCGACTTTGATGGCCACCAGCAAGCGGTCGTAGACTGGGGGGCTGATCAAAATGGCAAGACATATCAGCATCAAACCGGAGATCCAGCTTGATGCAAAAACGTTCACTCCCAACGCAGTTACTACGCCTGTGACAACCCACCACCGTGGATTTATTCCGTGCGGTACGCCGCTGAGCATAATTGAGAACATCACCTACTCCTTGTTATTCAGCGTAGCAATACCGCAGTTAAGCTCGTAGCCTTTCCCTGTTTTCCATACAGTCCTATCTAGGGAGACGCTGATTTATTCTAAAACCCAGCTGTTGCCCCCAGATAAATCAAGGCCTCCAGAGCGTTGCAGGGACGAAAAATCGAATAAATCAGCGCCTCCCTAGGTACGCGTTATAACCGTGGAAAGGCTGTTTGAAAGGCTTGCCCTGGGCTATTTTCTGTTCTAGATCGGAAGCCGAAATCCCAGTGACGTTGGTTATCATCTGCGTGCAAAGGCTTGCCAAAAGTTTGGCGTCTTGGGCCCCATGTGAGGAAACATTGACGTTAAGCATCAATTTCACACGCGTGACTTCGCTTGCATTTCCTTTGCCATACAGCGCTATGTTGTTAGGCAACGCTTGGTTTCCCAACTCCTTGTAAGGTGTGGCGCAAGAAAAAATGCCATCGTAAAGCTCAATGTAGCCGCTTTTGTTTGGCTGAAAACCGTCGATATCGGCAAGCGCACTGCATGCCGATAGAGGGGAAAAAGCTTCTCCACTGGCTGCATTTGAAGGTGATGTCCCTCCCATAAGTCCGACTGCCAACACCGCAACCGCCAAGCGGGTCAATACCTCTTTCTCCGGCTTGAATTTAGGGAAGGTCTGAAAAAGCCTTTTCTTCAAAAGTCGAAGCCAGTAAATACAGGCGCTCCAGCCCGGTTCCTCTCCAAAAAAATGGGCTTTTTCAGAGGATACTTAGGGAGACGCTGATTTATTCTAAAACCCAGCTGTTGCCCCCAGATAAATCAAGGCCTCCAGAGCGTTGCAGGGACGAAAAATCGAATAAATCAGCGCCTCCTTAGGTGTACCGGTTAGAAATGCAATTGGGTCCTCGGGCTCCTCAATCGAGGCGATAGCTTCGGTGATGTTGTAGGTCTCAGGCATGCTCTGATGCGCGATAAGTGACAGCACTAGGTTGACAGTCAACGTAGAGAAATCCTTGCTGGCACTCGGTGACGCTTTCAAAGCCTCTCTGGTCCTGGGGCTCAGCTCAGAAACAACTCGATGCGAAATGAAAGTATGAAGCGCCTCCTGCCAAGCTTCGTCATCTTTGATCCCAAAGCCTTTGTCGATAACGAGGCTCGTGCTTTTTGATTTCAACTCAGGGAAATGAGCTTGCACTGCCGTGAACGTGGCCCGTGCAAACTCGGCATACGCAGCATGACGAACATGCCGGTGATAGAGTCCTCGATAAAACAGAAAGAAAAACCCAGCCCACGCTATACAGATGGCTGTCATCAAAGCGTTCATCAAACTTCCTCAATCCTTGGAAAAAGCCTGACGGCTCATGGGTGGCAAGATGCCGTTATTCTACAAAGAATTAAGTATGATAGCCCGCAGAATTCCGAAAAAAACGTACGGTAAGTACTGCTGACGGTAGACAGACTCTCGTGCCGCCTAGAGTTTTATCTGCTGAAGCTTAGCCTGGTGCTGTGCCCAGACACGCTTCACCTGGCTGACACTGACACTGACGCCCGCCAGCCGCGCAGTCTCTGTAATGCTACTCCCGCCGCCTTTAAGGGCAATGATCTGTTCATGCACTTTAGCATTCGGCTTGCGTCCTCTATATAGACCAGCGCTCTTGGCCAAATCGATGCCTTGCCGCTGTCGCTCTCGCCGGTCCTCAAAGTCGTCACGGGCCATTTGCAGTGCCACACGCAACAGCATGTCTTGTACACCTTGCAACACCACCTTGGCGATGCCACTGGATGCCTCGGCCAATTCCGATAAATCGACGATGCCGGGCACTGCCAAGCGTGCGCCCTTAGCCCTGATCGCGTCCACAAGCTTTTCTGCTTCGACCAAGGGAAGACGGCTGATTCGGTCGATCTTCTCAGCGATGACGACTTCACCTGGTTGCAGGTCCTCTATCATGCGCAACAGCTCGGGGCGGTCGGATCGAGCGCCCGAGGCTTTTTCGCGATAGACCGCAGCCACGTAGTAGCCCGATGCTCGCGCATTGCCAATGATCGCTTCTTGGGGTTGTAAGCCGGAACCGCCGAAATTTCCGCCACCCGTCCCGAGCGATCACTCGGCAAGTTGCTTGATACGTCCGGCAAGGCGTGCGAACGTTTCGTTCACATACTCCAACGCTTTGGGGTCAGTGCCCGTCGCGCGTAAAAAGTCTTTAAGCTGTCCAGATCGGATAGCCATTGGCGGTGCAGGCTGCCCAGCTCGTTGTCGTGTGGCTGGAAGACTTGCAGGTTGCCGCTGTAACCAGCAGTTGAGCTACCCGTGGCTTGTGCTCTTCGGAGAACTCGGCCAAGCCGTCATATGGGACGGGATGGGGCAGTACGCCGGAATTTTGTCACGACCCTCTAGTGTGCTCGATGAGTGCAGTGGGACATTGCGGGGACAACGCGGCCTGTGAAGGCTTCTTCGGCCTGCTCAAACGCGAGCGGATCAGGCGACAGATCTATCCCACCAAGGACGCCGCACGCGCCGAGGTATTCGACTACATCGAGATGTTCTACAACCCCAACCGCCGCCACGGTTCAACTGGTGACCTGTCCCCTGTAGAGTTTGAACGGCGCTACGCGCAACGAGGGTCTTGAGTGTCTAAGGAACTCTGGGCGTATCAAGAAGCAGTGGTTCACTACCTACCAACGAGGGAGCACTTTAATGGGTGACAAGACCGACAAGAACACAATCGCCTGGCTGGCTCAACCGGAGGAACATGATTATCCGGCTGCGCAGTCCTATCTTAATCTGCTGTATGACGACGCCCACTGCGCCAAGCTGGTGCGTAAGCTGCACGCGGCACCCATGTCGGCCTTCAAGGCCAAGGACATCCTGCGCGCCAGCGGCCTCTCGCCGCTAGGAATGAGCAATGCACACGTGGAAAGGGACCTCAAAAAAATCCAGTCCGGCACCGCTCTGTCACCGCTGCTGCTGGTGCGCCAGGAAGGCCAGCGCACCGTAGTTGCCGACGGCTACCACCGTTTGTGCGCCGTCTATAGCTTCGACGAGGACGCTTCTATCCCTTGCAAGATCGTGTGAGCCGACCCTCTACCTGGCCCAGCTGCACGGTTGTCAGGCACGTACCCCATCATGTGATTGATGATGGAATGGGCCTCACTGACACCTTGGGTGGCAAGCTGTTTCATATGCTGGTCGATCTTCGTGGCCAGTCGGCGAAATTCGTTCATTCTCATGTCCGTCACAAAAGACGCGCTGATTGCCCTTGGACAGAGAGAAGTGTCACCGCCTTCTTATCGAAGGAAACGAAGGTTTCCCCACCAAGCCAATTACCTTCGTAGGCAATGACGCCATCGGCAAAGTCACCGCCTGCGTCGAGCACCAGCAAACCGGCCTCCACGGCGGGCCGGTTCACTTCCACGTTGGCGGCATCCAGTAGCGCCCGGATCGCGTCGGCCGCGTCAGATTGCTGGAAGCCATAGACGCGCATCAGCACCCAAACAAATTCGCATACCTGCGCGACCCTCAACTAGAGCGCAACGTGCACCGCTCCCAGAACCGCATCGAGTCTTACCACCAGCTACGCTCAACCGTTGCCCAGGTCGGTGGCAAGAAGGAACTGACCGGACGCACCGACATCGAGATCGAAATCAGCAACCAGTGTGCGCGCCTGATCGCCAACGCGGTCATTTACTACAACTCGGCCATCCTGTCGCGGCTGCTGACGAAGTATGAGGCGAGCGGCAACGCCAACGCGCTGGCGCTCATCACCCAGATGTCACCGGCAGCCTGGCGGCACATCCTGCTGAACGGGCATTACACCTTCCAGAGCGACGGCAAGATGCTCGACCTAGACGCGCTCGTGGCCGAACTGGAGCTGGGATGACGGAAATTTCGGCGGTTCCGGCTTACAACCCCAAGAACGGGCGATTTGCAGCCGCAGGCTGCCCTGTTCATACAGTTAACTTTGTTCGCCTCATGAACGTCAAAATACTCGGTCGGTTGTGCGGGGCCGGAAAGGTCATACCCTTCTACACTTTCCAAATCCCTGCCATTTTCAACGCTTTTGCAAAGGTGTCGGGATGCGCAGTGATACCGGTTTCGGCGAAGAATACGAGCGCCAATTCGGCCTGGCTGGAATAGGGCTGTGCATGAGCGAGTTTCACCAGCACGGGATAGTGCTCGGCGGCAATCGAGCGAGGACGTCCGGTTTTAGGCATGGCTTGAGGGCTATTCAGACAAGGGAGTGAAAGTTTAATTTATTTTGTCTACACCCTCCTAGGGAGGCGCTGATTTATTCGATTTTTCGTCCCTGCAACGCTCTGGAGGCCTTGATTTATCTGGGGGCAACAGCTGGGTTTTAGAATAAATCAGCGTCTCCCTAGGGAGCCGCTGATTTATTCGATTTTTCGTCCCGGCAACGCTCTGGAGGCCTTGATTTATCTGGGGGCAACAGCTGGATTTTAGAATAAATCAGCGGCTACCTAGGGAGGATTTGGTCATTGGTTTACGCCCAGGTTCGATTTGAATGATATTTTCGCAGAAATGCAGTGTGATTGCAGTGCTTATGAATTTTTTTGCAGTGTATTCGCAGTTAAAACGTCTGTCTATGCAGTGATTTAGAGTTTTTATGCAGTTATTACGCAGTGCGATTGCATTGAAATTGCAGCTTTTATGCAGTTCTGCATGACTCGGCTCAATCTCGAATTCGAAAAACAGGCACGTTACCGATTGTCTACAAAAAAGAGCTTCGCCTTTTTCGTAGCCAATCGACGTGCCAAAGGGGATACCCCTTTGGAACCCCGCAGAGCGGGAAAGCGTTGTCGTTGTCGTTGTTGGTTGTCGTCATTCAGGTGCCCTCAGGAGGTGATGTTGTGGCCAAAAAAGTGACCAAATCATGCCCCGTGTCATGCCGTTTCACGGATGAACAGTTCGCCCGGTTTGCTGAGCCCATCGCGCAATCCGGCCTCAAGCCAGCCCGCTTCTTTCATGACCTGGTGATGAGCCGTTCGCCTACCTTCGAGCAGTCCGCAATCGACAAGAAGCGGATGCAGCAGGTATTCGAAAAGTCCGGACATGCTCTAAACAAAGTTGCCTACTCCGCAAACTCGGCACCTTACAACGGCACGCTTTATCAAAAGCAGTATCTCCACTGGCTTAATAAGCTGAACGCTATTCAACAACTATTGCTCACGGTATTGCCCGAGACTGACCCACCAAAGCCGTCAAGGCCAGTCCATAACGGCAACCGTGGCTCACCTAACGTATCTGGCAAAAAAGTTCATATCATCCGGTTTCGACTCACCCAAGACGAAATGGCCCAGTTTAATGACATGATCAAACGGGCGGGCTGTTCTGCATCAGCCTTTTTTAGAGAGCTTATTTTAAATCAAAAACCGGTGTTTAGAGAGTTTACCGGGTTTAGGAAAAGAATAGTATTCATCGTCAACAAAGCCGGTAACAACATTTCTCAGTTGGCTTATATCGCTAAATCAGCCAGTGATAGGGGCCTTATTGCCGACAGTGTGAGAGACAAATGGTATGAATCGCTTGTGGTCATCGAAACGATTTTATTAGCAGGTATAGAATATGCTGATTAGAGTCAGTGGCTATAACACCGGGGCGCAGGAGTACTTAGAAAAAGGCAATAAGTCAGGTCGGGAGTTCACCCGTGATGAACTGGACCATCGCTTGATCATTGAGGGGCAGCTCAGTCTGACCAGGGCCATCTACGAAAGTATCCCAGATTACGGTCAGGACCGGTATCTTACTTTTACACTCAGTTTCAAAGAAGACACCGTTTCGCCTGAGTTGCTTAAATCTATCACGACCGACTTCAAGAACTTTTTCATGCATGCGTATAAGCCAGAAGAGTTCAATCTGTATGCCGAAGCGCATTTGCCCAAAATGAAAACGGTGACTGACAGGAAAACCGGTGAGGTCATTGACCGCAAGCCACACATCCACATCATTATCCCGCGCATCAACCTGCTAAGCGGCAATGAGGCCAATCCGGTTGATGTGTACAAGAATCATGAAAAGTACTTTGAAGCTTTTCAGGAACACATCAACCAGAAGTATGGCCTGTCTTCGCCGCGTGAGAATGTCCGTGCGGACATCGCCGACGCGGCCAGTGTCCTGTCTCGCTATAAAGGCGATGACTTTTACGGCAAGAACCGCCAGTTCAAACAGGATTTGGTCAAGCAGATAATTGAACGGGGTGTGACTACACGGGCTGACTTTTATGCCTTGGTAGCTGAACACGGTGAGACACGCATCCGTAACGAAGGTAAGGACACTGAATATATTTCGGTCAAATTGCCGGGTGACGCAAAGGGCACGAATCTGAAAGACACCATCTTTCAGGATGACTTCATTGTCAGGCGTGAACTGAAGAAACCACCGCTTGAAGCCAGTGTGATTCAGGAGCGCTTGCTCGCCTGGCCGCAGCGCGCGAGGGAAATCAAGTACGTCAACAAGGCCACCCCCAAGTTTCGCAAAGCCTATTCCGAAGCCTCCCCTGAAGATCGTGTTCGGCTACTGGCCGAACGCGAAGCCAGGTTTTATCAAACTTATGGAGAATCCCATGACTCAGTACACACCGGGCAACGACAGAGAGATCACCAGCGAAGTCCTGCTGAAACTGCGGGGCGACGCACTGCCGCACCTGCCGATGGCCTGCAAGACCTGTCCGTCAGCAATGTGGCAGATCACCGGCAAGCCGGATCGGCCCGAAGCCGTGACGGTGCGCTGTTACTGCCCAGTG
>NZ_FNKU01000007.1 GCF_900100365.1 Pseudomonas cannabina
GGGAACCATCCCCAGCGTGGAACACAACGCATCCTGAGAGGGAAATATTATGTCCGAGCGAGACTATAACACAGTCCGTAACCTACCCCTATGCCAGCTTTCAGACCCGAAGTATCTGTACTTGCTGCGAGAGTTCGCCGGTCACATGGCCCCGCCATGCGTGGCAGAAGCGCTGATGAAGTGGCTTAGGGAGACGCTGATTTATTCTAAACCCAGCTGTTGCCCCAGATAAATCAAGGCCTCCAGAGCGTTGCAGGGACGAAAAATCGAATAAATCAGCGCCTCCTTAGCCGCCTTTAGAGGAAAGATCATGGATAGGCGAAAAGACAACAATCCCCACCGCACAGCAGAAGCAAAAGGCTCGCTGGATGCAGTGAACCGGCGTCTACTAGCAGAGTGTCCATACAAGACCCCTCAGTTCAGAAACTCATGGCTGCGGGGCTATCAGAAGCCAAACAACTCGATTTGTTTTCGACGGAGTAAGCACGATGGACGTACCGACCGCAGCGAATGCCACGCATCAATTGATCTGCCAGCACGTTTGCGGTGGACGAAGACCTACGTAATGCCGTGCCATATCATCAAGACGATGCCAGACGGTCGGTATAAACTGTTGGTGTTCGGAGATAGACACTGGAAAGGACAGGACCATCTGAGTCGCATCCGCTATGTTATAGCTAGCCGGGTCAGGCTGAAACCTGAAAGCTAACTGTTTTCGTAGATTCATTTACGGCACCAAAGATGAACCGAGCCTGTCAGGCTGGGTCTTGTGAAACTCGTTGCGTATCAAGTAATTATGAGGTAAAAAATCTCTGGAACCTCAATAAAAAAAAGGATTAACCTATGAAAGCAATTTACGCCCTTGCGGCCTGCATGGTGTTTTCAGCGGCGGCTATCGCCAGTGAGCCATCACCCGTAACAGTAGGCCACCTGCAAGCAGTTCCAGGCCAAACGCCGTCGATTTCGTACATTACAGGTACAGCAACCAACACCAAGGATCAAGCGCTAGGGAGACGCTGAACAATTAACCCGTTCGCACCGTCCCCATTTCCAAGCCGGTTTTTTTCAACCTGCCGGCCTTATTTTACGTTTCTCGAGCAGATTTCTGCCCTCATTTTGCTGAAAGGCGGGCCAGTCCCGCCTTTCAGACGGATTTATCCTGCCGTCTGTTGTAAATACCGCTTGGCCAGCATCAGATTGGCCAACCCAAACAAACTGAACAACTGCGCTGTATTCTTTTCCAGCCCACGGTAGCGAACCTTGCGATGATTGAAGCGCACCTTGATTACCTGGAAGGGGTGCTCGACCTTGGCACGCAGTTGCGCCTTGGCATATTCAATTTTGCGCTTGACCCGATACAGCACGCTGCCTTCGCCGTGCTGCTTGTAACTGCTTGGCCGTTCTGCAATCGACCAGATAACGTCCCGTTCAGCATGCTCCGGTCGCTTGGCCGCACCGGTGTATCCAGCGTCACCCGAAACATAGGTTTCGTCACCGTGAAGCAACTGGCCAACCTGGGTGACATCCGCCACGTTAGCGGCCGTCCCTACTACGCTGTGCACCAGCCCCGACGTGGCGTCTACACCAATGTGGGCCTTCATCCCAAAGTGCCATTGATTGCCTTTCCTGGCCTGATGCATCTCAGGATCACGCTTGCCTTCTCGGTTCTTGACCGAGGGCGGCGCGGCGATCAGAGTAGCGTCGACGATAGTGCCTTCCTTGAGCAGCAGCCCCCGGCTGGCCAGATGCTGGTTAATCGTTTCAAACAGCAGCCGGGTTAGCTGATGGACTTCCAGCAAGCGGCGAAAACGCAGCAAGGTGGTGGCATCCGGTGCAGACTCGCGACCCAGGTCGATACCCATAAAACCGCGGATGGCCTGGCTGTCGTAGACGGCATCTTCGCAACCTTCATCGGAGAAACCGAAACACTGCTGCACGACGTACATGCGCAACATGCGCGACACCCCTATCGCAGGGCGTCCGCGCTTGCCTGCGGTGTTGCTATAAAACGGCGCCACTTGCGCCTCCAGCAGGGCCTAGGGCACCAACTGTTCAAGGTCAGCCAGGAAGCGATCTCGGCGAGTCTGCTTTTTCTTGCCGGTATATTCGAGTTCGGAGAAGGTCTTCTGCACGCGCGTAACGCTCACGGAGAGGGAGGCTGTTGAAGGAACTTAGTGTGCCAAGGGTGGGGACAGTTGGCTATTTTTGCAGCGCCTCCCTAGGGAACGTTTTCGTACATTTCAATTTGTACGACGCCAATAACGCTCTGGTAGGGAACGCCATTGCCACTGCCAGTAACCTGGCACCCAAAGACACATGGAAATTCAGCGCCGGTGTGACCGTCCCGTATGACCACTTCGTTTTGGTCAAGGTTGACACTTACTGAACACCGCTCAGAATTTCAACCTAGGCCCGAGTTTAATCTTGGGCCGCAACACCTCTTCCTTCACCTCAGTGAATTGGAGTTTCTCTTTCATCTGCTTTTTCTGACGCTCAGGGGTATGAAGGTTAATTTTTTTTCCTGCTTTTTCTAACGTTTCTGCCATTGTGACTGTTCTATCCGGCCCGTCAATACTGGTATTTTCAATTTTCCATTCGTTGCGCTTGACTGTCTTGTAGCCCTGGACTTCGCCATTTTTATCATACGATGGTACCTCAACGGCTACAGCGCCTTCCTTTTAAGCTTGATGACATGACCCACCTCGACTTTCTCCCGTTCGATTTCCTCAAGCAGCGTCTTACCCCATAAGGTCACCTCTTTTTGTCCATTGAGGGTCTTGTAGGTGATATAGTTCGAACGTTTTTTTTTTGTCGAACTGATAACTGGCTGATCCAAACTCAACCACTTCGTACAGGTTACGTGTCCGCTCAGGACCATGTTTAAGGTGGTCTTTCAACGCAAAATCACGCATATGGGTTGCTTTCACATTGTAGCCAAGCCCTTGCAACTTTAGGCTCATGGTGGTGCGCAATTGCCGCAGGTCTTGTTTCTTGATGTCCATCCGTTGACCGTTTTTGTCCGATATTTTCAAAACCACATGGACATGTGGTTTTTCCGTATTGTCGTGGTAGGCCATGACAAACGCATTGTCAGGGTATTTTTCTTTAAGTGTTTCCCTCACTGTATCAAACAGTTCCTCACGCGACACCTTTTCTGATGGGGGCGGCGAGAACACAATATTATGTGTTTGCTTTTTAAGCTGGTCCACGTCTTCATTTGCCTTTGCAGTAGGGGCAATGGTTCCTGAGTGAATCATGTTGTCCTTCAATTCGGAAAGCCCTTCCGATCCATTCCATTCATTACCTTCATCGTCATAGAGACTGAGTTCCCCATCATGAGACATGTAGTCTATGGCGTTTTTAATACCGCTAGCGGTGGAAGCTGAGCCAGTGATTTTTACCATCATTTCCTTACTGGGTAATTGCCGAATAGCTCCGGTTGACTTGCCATTATTCTTTTTGTGTTGGTTGACTTTGAATGCAAAAGCGCTCTTTGACGCCTTATCGGCACGCGCCCTTTTGACCCGCCATTCTTTTTCGACATGCACGCCCATAACTAGCCCTTCATGCCCTTACGGTTAAAGCTCCAGCGATCTACAGAGACCTCCTGCAACTCATCTATTTTCTTAATCGCCATGGCCATATAGCTGTTCAATGTTTCAATTTCTTTAAGAAACGCCGTGTCGTTCATGTCTAGCTTTTTCGATTGGAACATCATATGGCGAATGTTACGACCGACCGCATCAATAGCCGCCCTGAGTCCTCTTATTTTCTTGATTTCATCAGGCAATAATTTCGACGAAGCCGACAGCGATGAAACAATCCTGAACCGGCACTCCCTGGACATGGACCAGTCATTCAAATGTGCATGATAGGCAATCGCTTCCTTTTCTTCCGTTGATAACGAAAATCTAAGCCGTTCGCTATTTTCACTTAAATTTAATTCTTCGACGCTGTCTTCTTCTGCAATTCTTAGCACAAACAGCTTCGCCAACGCACTTATCGTTGTACCGCTCTTTGATATTTTAGCTACTGCCCGCTCATGCGCTTCCGAACTGATTCTAAAGCACACCTTTTTTTCAGTTTTTGCACTCATACAAGAGCCTCCGGCAGCGGGGAGACAGCCCAAATTGAGACACGCAGTGGCGTCAATTTGGGCCTCTCTCCCTATCCTGCATCCGATCTTAAAATTTGCGTCCTTCCATCACACTATCTTTAACGCACGGAGAGCTGAAAAGCAAGCTGGGCATGGGCTAAGCCGTGAACACGGCGTGTAGCCAACGGCCTATTCTGGTGAAAAGCCTCATGCCTAACGCCCTGCGCTGCGCTTCGGTTGTTCAATCCACATCACCAGCCGAAACGAGTTTCGGCGGCGCTGAGGATTCGACAGAAAAACCTAATGATTCTATAATGCGGTATTACCTTTCTATACCCAGAGGTTATTCCTTATGAAAGCGGCAACAAATCAACCCATGGCAGTAAAACTGGATTTTGGGATGCGTGATCGAATCCAGCAGCTTGCAAAATCACAACAGCGGACACCGCATTGGATGATGCGCGAAGCTATAAAACAGTACGTTGAGCGCGAAGAAAAGCGTCAGGCGTTTCGGCAAGAAGCTATTCACGCATGGAATGAATATAAGGCCACCGGTCTGCATCTGACTCTGGAAGAAGTCGAGACATGGTTAGCTCAACTGGAAGCAGGTAAAGACGTAGAGCCACCTGCATGCCACAACTGATCTGGTCGCCCTCTGCGTTGCGCGATATTCAACGCCTTTATCGGTTCTTGGCGCTAAATAATCCAGAAGCCGCAAGACGAGCAGTTAAAACTATCAGGGAGGATATTAGGATTATTGCCGAACAACCGGAAGTAGGTAGGCTAGCCGATAGGATGGCAACCGAGTATCGGGAATGGTTAATTGATTTTGGCGACAGTGGCTATGTGATTCTATACCGCTACGACACAAACGAAATAGTTGTCGTAGCGGTCCGGCATCAAAAAGAAGTTGGCTATTGATGCTGGTTTTCAGTGGTACACTCAAGGCATCACGGAAAAAAGACCGAGAGAGTTTTCGACCAGCATGCAGGCCTTGCAATGCTCGAAACAATTGACGCCGAGCGTAAAGCCAGAAAGCCTCCCTACTTACGTATGTGATAGACGGCAAGTCCTATTGAACTCTGACCCCAATTGCGCCCTGAATTCAAAATATCAATGAAATGGTTTCAATCCAATTTAAAAGAAAATCATAGTGAATTTCCTTTAAACGTCCATCTGCAAAGTCTAGGCCTATTTTGCCAACGAACGCGTCGATTTCGGCTTCAACATTCGAAACCGTCACTGAGTTCATATCCTCATCCAACTCATCGAGTATTGACTCAAAAACAGCGACTTCTACGGCCATATCCAAAAAATGACGCGCCTCTGCCTCCAAGGGTCCTCTAGCCTCGCCGCCCGGTGACAAGCTGACAGCCCAATGACAATCGAATGTAAAACAGCCTGACTCTAATGTTTTGACCAGCTCGGTGTGAAGGGCCTGGTCAATGGTTTTTTCTGCCAAAAGCTCCATGAAAAATTCATTTATCGCGCTGGTCATCAATGTTCTAAACTCGCCACGAATACGCGAACAAACATCAACAATTTCATATAGGTCATTTATCAACTCATCATGAGTCATCATGCGATATCTCCTAAAGCTGGTTGCCCGCTAACCTAGTGTTCGATCAAAGCGGCATCGCCAAATGGACACTGATAGCATTTTCAACGGCTACCATATCAACCTTGGATAGTTTACCTAACCGGTTCTTTAAACGCTTCTTGTCCGCTGCCATTATCTGGTCGGCCATCGCTTTACTGCTTTGCCCTTCAAGCGTTATGAGCGCTTCACCGGGATACGTTCTCTCGGTACTGCTGGTTAACGGTACAACAACGACCCGTGCCAAATGGCGGTTAGCTGAATCGTTGCTCACGATCACTGCTGGCCGCGTTTTTTTAATCTCACTGCCAACAGAAGGATCGAATTCAACCCACCAGACTTCACCGCGAAGCATCGCGCATATCCTCGGACAGGGCATTGCACCAGTTGATTGCAGCGGTTTCGCGTGCCGTGTCTGCCGCCATAGCTTGATAGCCAAGATCGAGTGACTTACCCACAACGTGGGGCCTCAGTAAGTCCTCAATGAATTGGCTCATCTTGCGTTTACCTACCGTTCTGTACAGCCCATCGTAAACATCCTCATCCAGCGTAATTGTCATTCGCTTGTGCATGGCTACAACCTCGTTATGCGTTATGCGTATAACGTACTATTCTCAGTGCGATCTCGAAAATAAGCAAGCCTCCACGATCCCGCCTAAGGCGCGATCAGTGGTCAGGCCACCCCCGCTTGCGGGGTTGAGGCGGGTGAGTGCGCAGCACGAATGCTCTGGACGTTGCTTGTGATTTTGCTTCGAGGGCCAAAAAAGTTATCCACAGAGGCGAGGGGTCCACGCGCGTCTTTTTTCTATATCTTTTTTCTAAAAAGCTTCTAGGTCAAAGTGCCACTAAATCTGAAAGCCTTATTTATAGAGGCTTACAGCCATATGTATACCGTACTGAGCTACCCGCTATACCGTACTGAGCTACCCGCTATACCGTACTGAGCTACCCGCTATACCGTACTGAGCTACCCGCTATACCGTACTGAGCTACCCGCTATACCGTACGATCATCGGTGCTATCCCGTGCTGAGGTGATTGCTATGGATAAAGGCTTGACAGGAAGTCCCACCGAGGATAAAAAAGATGCAGATGCAGATGCAGATGGTTGCTAAAATGAGGGGGAAAACACCATGAGGGTAGTCGATTTTGAAGTCGATATTTTGAGATTGAGGCATGAAGGACTGTCATATGACGCTATAGCGCTATGGATCGCTACGCATAAAAAGACGGTTGTCTCTGTTGGCGCTATTAGGGGGGTTATTAAGAAAGCTGAGCTTAAAAACGCCGCAGAAAAATAAATTCCTGCCCTACACCGTGGAAAGTAGAAGGGCAGGAATACCAACAAAGCAGTATGAGGACAAAGCAATGATGGCATTGCAGAGTGTACAGGTTGAGGCGTGTCCTTTGAAAGGGGGAACTCATGACTAAGCCCCTTGAAGGTCGGTTAAAGGCCATGGCCGAGAAAGCTAAAAAAAGAAGTGAGGTAGCAGAGCAGCAAGATTCGGTGCAACCGGCTTGCGACGAGCGCAATCTTGTTTACGGCGTTCAAGTCGCTGAGGATGAGATAGCTTTTCGTTTGTCTCTTGTTCTGCCATCACCTGGTGATGATCGTCGGGCTATGGCTAATGCCATTTTGCGCAGCTCTCTATTCGGTGTGGTCGAAAAAGGGAAACGCAAGTACGAGAAAAAGGTCCACAAGGTTACGATTCAAGGTCTTTCCTTGTCCGTGACGGGTGAACAACTCGATCAGTCAGATTTGGATGTTTTTTTGGAGTGCCTACACCGCCACCAAGATCAGACTTTGGGTACGAAAGTACGTTTCACAGCGGGTAGTTTTCTGCGAGCTATTAATCGCGACGTTGGCAAGGCTAACTACCTGTGGTTGAACGATGTATTGGCTCGTCTTTCACTCTATGGAATCGAATTAGGGGATGGTCAGCGTTTTTATCTTGGTACGTTGTTAAATGAAATGTACCGTGATGAAAATACGCGGGAATATGTGATTATGGTCAATCCTAAATTTTCTGTTTTTTTTGCGGATGGACTATGGACTGGCCTAGATACCGAAGAGCGGCAATCTCTTAAAGGCAAAGCGTTGGCTTTGTGGTTACATGGCTTTTATAGTACTCATGAAAAGCCATTTCAGTACAAGGTCGAGACGCTTAAAGGTATGTGTGGGAGTGAAACAGGTGAGCTTTTCAAATTTCGGCAGACTTTAAAGAAAGCGTTGTCTGACCTTAGCGTAGTTACATGCTGGACCTGCTGGATTGATGAGAAAACAGATCTAGTGCATGTGGTGAAAACCAAGGCGGTGCGTCATGAGTAATGTCGTGAAATTCCCGGGCCAAGAAGACGACCCCGTCCCCGATAACGTGGTGAGTTTTCCTGATGCCAAACAGCGGAAGGCCTGCACGCTAGTTCGACGGGGCAAAGGCAACCCTCGAAAAAACCGGTCGTTCGGGACGTTGTGTTGGTCGGTGGTAAAGGCATTGTTCAAAGCGGTCCGATATGCCGCTGCCTTTGTTCTTTTTATGGCGCTCGCCGTGCCATTGGGTGTGCTGCACAGCTTCAAAGGGTTGATCACATTTTTCGGCGTCGTCACCTCTGCCATTTTGTATTGGCATGATGGCCTTACCTACGTGCATACCGCGAAGGCGGGTGCACCGACCGTCTACACATTTGTAACGTGCCTGGTGCTGGTGGTGCTTGCACATTCGGGCAAGGCGGTGGCTGAGTGGTTGTCTGAAAAACGTATAGCCTTCCGGCTCTTCGGCCTCTAAGGAGGCGCTGATTTATTCGATTTTTCGTCCCTGCAACGCTCTGGAGGCCTTGATTTATCTGGGGGCAACAGCTGGGTTTTAGAATAAATCAGCGTCTCCCTAAGGAGACTAATCCATTCGACAAAAGCACTCAACATAAGAGACGGATGCCGGAGGCTCTTATAGGGTGTGTACTGTCGTGCATGAGGGATTTTGAAATGGCGATTTTTCTGGAAGGGCAAGAAGAGTGGACAACTGATCTGCTCCCTGAACTTTCACCGCAGGAGGGCAAAGCGGTAATCATGTATTCACATGGCTTTTCGTTGAGAACGATTGCCATTGAAGTGGGTATATCCCCGCATACGGTTCGAGTTTATCTGTCTAGAGCTAAAGACAAATTCGAAATTCATAACCTTTTTGAGCTTCGTGATATTTGTATGCTTAGGGAGGCGCTGATTTATTCGATTTTTCGTCCCTGCAACGCTCTGGAGGCCTTGATTTATCTGGGGGGCAACAGCTGGGTTTTAGAATAAATCAGCGTCTCCTTAGAGTCAACAGCCTGATTTTAAGGAAAATGTCAAGTAGCCAAAATTGGCTACATGACAGCATTTCCCCCCCTGTGACCTAATGGATACCAGCGAGGAACAGCCCGCTAACAAAATTAACCGGGATGAGGAAATGGCATGTTGAATGAGTTCGAAACCGAAGACGGAAAGGCCAAGTGGCGCTCGGCAGAGGTGCGCGTCATGCTCGATGCCGATGTGCATTACCACGTGGCCAAGGAAGCCTTTGAGCGCAACATCCCGAAACGCAAGGTGATCCAGGAAGCGCTGCTGAAAAACTACGGCATCGACTATGCGCCGATGATTGGCGGCGAGTGAGAGGCTTCCCATGAAGGATCGTTCACAGGTCAGACAAATCGTAAAGCGCGACACGTCCGACCTTACCCGGCTCTCCCCGGCGCAAGCGAAGGCATTCGGCGATGCCGTCATGGCTGATTTCACTATAACCATCCAGCTCAAGGCGAGCAAATACACGTGTGGTGGTTCATGCATAGGTGTAACGACCTGCAATCGAAATGGCCCGGACCTGCAATCATCGCGTTTTTCGACCGGGATTAATTGCGTCTATCCGGCACCGCGAACCAGCATTGACTGCAAACGAACCTGCATCCACCCACTTCGACCTGCAATCGAGAGCGGCCGACCAGGATTAAATGCGACTGAAAACCGATGATTTTAGCGGGGTTTACGCGGATGCACTCGGCTTAGTGCACTTTCTGTTTCATTGCTCCGCACCCTGTACTGCGATCACACGATTCAGTCCGGTAGCCCGGTAGCGCTGCTGTTGGAAGCTCCAACCTCTTACCTCCGTAAGGTGCCATCGTCAAGTTTGTCTCTTTAGACTCTAGAATTTGTGAACGTACTGTATCAAAAATTAAAAACCGCCCTATTGAGACGCAAAAAGCGTCTCGGCCATACGTCTCACAAGGGTGTGCTCAAATGAGACATAAGCGGCGAGCGATCACTCGCAAATAATTCCGGTTCATGACAATCGATTGCAGGTCGAACCAGATGAACGCAGGTTCATTCGCAAATAATCCCGGTTTGCTGGCTCGGATAGATGCAATCAATCCTGGTCGAAAAACGCGATGATTGCAGGTCCGGGCCATTTCGATTGCAGGCCGCTACACCTACCCGGTCAATAGCGGCCTTATCAATCACTCGGCCTTTGTCATCCTTCAATAGGTCCTCTGAGGGTTTGAGACGCGCCGTGAAGGTATTGCCGCCCACAGTGAACGTGCCGTCCAGGGTGTAGAAAAATGAGGACGTATGCGCCTGATTCGCGAGCCAGCGTCGGACAATCAGTCCCAGGATAGGCGTTTGCACCCGGCCAACGCTCAACACGCCCTGATAGCCCTTGGCTTGGGCTGCGATGGTATACGCACGTGACATACTCAGGCCGTACAACAAATCACCGGCAGTACGGGCATAGGTCTTCTGATAGATGCCAAAAAAGTCGCTATTGTCTTTCAGATTGGCTAAGGAGACGCTGATTTATTCTAAAACCCAGCTGTTGCCCCCAGATAAATCAAGGCCTCCAGAGCGTTGCAGGGACGAAAAATCGAATAAATCAGCGCCTCCCTAAGGACTTTTTGACCGCATTAGGGGTGTTGTCACTGATTAATACCCGTTTTACCGTTTTGGTGTACCCCGCAAAAAGAATCAGCTCGTCTACCAGCAGTTGCCCTTCATCGTCGGGGTCGCCGCCATGCACAATTTCATCCGCCTCCTTGATTAGATTAATGACGTTGCGCGTGTGATCTGCTTTGTCGGGGATGACTTCATATTGCAAGGGAAACAGATTCAACGGCAAGTCGTCTTGTTTCCACTGCTTATAGCTGGGATTGTAAGCCTCCGGATCGACAGATTTAAGCAAGTGGCCAATGCACCACGTGACTTTATCTTCTCCGCACTCAAAGTAACCGTTCTTTTTTGACGGCTTTCCGTCTGTCAAGGCGTTTGCGATGTCCAGGGCAAGAGCAGGTTTTTCAGCGATATACAGTTTCATGATTCAACCTATATATTCATTCGATTTGTCGCCACAAATAGGGCGGAATTTTATCAAAGGAGCGACCGGTTGCTATTTCGACGCCGCGATGGTCAGCAGCCGCCAAAACGGACAGCGCCTCATCAGCGGTCACTTTTTTAAGCAGCCGCTCGACCATAAAGTCGAGGGTTTCTTGTTTGCTACAACGTCGAAACTTCAACAAGTACGATTGTTTGTTCAATGGACTAGCCCCGGACCTTACCGAATGTGTCCAGTATCATATCAGAGTAGGCCGGATCGGAGCCTTCACAGCGTCCTAAAAATGCTTTCCGAGCATCAAACGTTGGTTGCGGTCTGAACTTGCCGCGTTTCTTGACTTCGATGCTGAAAAACTTCTTCTCGGCGGATTGGCAATCTGCACCACCACTATTGCCTGTCAACTTGCCGTACATGCACAGCGTGACGGTGCAAGCGTCCGTCTCGCCGGCATGTGCGTAAGCGATTACCCCAAGCCAAAGGAGCAGACCCGCAAAAGCGATTCTCTGTGTCCTATTGAAGGTATTCATTTTTCAGCCCCTCATGAGGTGGTAGGGTTAAAACCTGATACAGGCGGCCCCGTAATATTTCGTTGATTTCCGTTAGGGAGGCGCTGATTTATTCGATTTTTCGTCCCTGCAACGCTCTGGAGGCCTTGATTTATCTGGGGGCAACAGCTGGGTTTTAGAATAAATCAGCGTCTCCTTAGGGTTACTCGCTCAGACATAAGCTCGGTATTGGACGTATCCAGCAGGCGTGCAATCTGCTGAATAGCCTCACAAAACTCACGGTCCGTCATCGTAAAGCGCTCAAACAAGGGCTGTGGCAACATGCGTTGAACTTCATACATGCGTTCATACAGCACGAGTGCATTGAGCATTAGATTTCTCCGTGTCGGTGTGCTGTAGCCTTCTCCGGAATGAAGGGTTTTAAAGTTCATTTTTGCACCTCGCCGTATTTATGAAGCGTGATAGAGACGTTTTCACAGCCAACACAGAGCGTGGTTGCCCGGTACGTGAGACTGGAACTGGTGGTTTCGTGCTTCCACGTTCGGCTGACTGGCTGCACAGGCGTTGCCTTCTGGTTGACCCTGATCGGTGCTGTAGCCCCGTGCTGTAGCAGCCATTGCTGGGTGCGTGCAGCATCCGCCAGGTTGTGGGTGTCCAGCTCGATCAGGTCCGCGTGAGCCAGTGCGTAATAGAACGCCGTGTCGTATGAGCGCTGATCGCCCTGGAAGTCGGCTAACGTCAAGCTCCAGGGGCCATTAGCCTGTGCAGACTTGATCACTTCATGGGTTACCACCAGGCGCGGTAGGCCGGTATTAACCACTTCTGGCTGCTGTTCAAAATCAACGGCGACGGGTTGAGGGGGTGAAGAACATCCTCCCAGCACCCAACCGGCCACGGATAAAAAGCAAAACGCTATTTTTTTCATGGGGTGATCCTCAAAAGTTAACATGCGCTTCTAGTTCATGCCGGGATAAGGTCAATGCCAAGTCATCCTTTGTTGGAAATTCGCCTTGACCTAATGTCGCTTTAACAGCTTGGAGCGTGGGGGAAAGTGCAATCAGTTTGTCCATAAAAAAATCATCGTTGAAATAGTAAGCCTTTTTGCAATAAATCGGGTGTTCACCTTTGAGCAAAATGACTTCATCGTCCACAGGCAGCAATTTAAGCTCCTGCGCTAACATGAGGGGGCGCTTCTCGTCTTTTTCTGACTCACCGCGCTGTGTTTTTCCACCTATGGTTTTGCTGGTAGACTTCCATTTGGGTGACGTAAAACCCAACTCATTGGATATCTTTTCCGCGTGTTCCTGCTCGCTCAATGAGAAATTGATCTTGCATGAATGGTTGGCAATCAGCGTTTTCGTACCGTTCAGACCATAAATATCGTTCAGTTGCGACAAGTCCTGAAAGATGGTTAACAGTTGCAGTTTGTAGCCTGCGATGTAACCCGCCGCGTCCTTGACGTAGCTGATTCGGCCAATAGACGGGAACTCGTCCATCAGAAACAAGGCGTTCAGTTTGAGCGAAGGATCAAAGTCCGGGTTTTCACTCAGGTTGACTTTTAGCGCGCAGTTGAAGAACAGGTTAAGGATAACCGGAGCAATTTTTACATCCTCAGGCAAGACGCCTAAATACACCGTCATTTTTTCGCGGCGCAACTGTCTGAAGTCAAAATCGTTTTTGTCTGTCGCCTTTCTGACATTCGGCAAGGTAAAAAGACGTAGCTCTTTCTCAAATGTTCCCGTCACACTGCCTTTCACATCATCGCCCAGCAGAGAAAAGCTTTTTAGCTTGTCGTGTGCGCCCTGGACGACATGCACGATTGATTCAGGACAGGTCGTAGGAGAGGGTGCGTCCACAAGTGCTTCCGCCAAGGCCTCAACAATGTCATCCACGGTTACTTGATAGTAAACATCCAGTGCCGTCCCTATAGGGAAGGTCTGAAAAAGCCTTTTCTTCAAAAGTCGAAGCCAGTAAATACAGGCGCTCCAGCCCGGTTCCTCTCCAAAAAAATGGGCTTTTTCAGAGGATACATAGAGAACAGAGGCTTGATGTTAAAAGTCCGCAATTGACCCGGCTGGTAGGTCAAGAAATACCAAAGCGCCGAGACATAAGCCACGAACAGACTTTGAGCAGCGGTGTTGAAGTGCTTTTCAGCGCCCGTTGTACTGTCGGTGTTGTAGAAGATTTCGGCGATGCCGAGTAAATCCGACAGCCCCTTGCTGTGGCTCAGGTCTACGTACACCAACGGGTTCATGCCGTGCGACTTCTCATCAAACGGGTTAAACAGAAAAATCTTGTTTCCCAACACCTTTTGCCGATAGCGGCTGGTGATGTTGTAGCACTCCTGTTTTAAATCCAGGATGATTGCAGAACCCAACCACAGCATCAGGTTGGCGATCACCACGGCGGCCCCCTTGCCAGAGCGACTCCCTGCACCGAGGGATACAAAGTCAGGCTGGACATAACGCAGCAGCTTACCTTTGTACTTACCGATCACAATGCCCTTTCCGTTGTCATCCCCCCAGGTGACTGACTTTGACTGACGGATATCGCGCTCAGTGGCGAAGCGCGCATCACCGTGCAGCGTTTGCTTGGGTGTTCCGTTGAGCTTTATCAGCGCAAGCACAGGCAATGTCAAAGACGCCACAAAGCCGATGCCCAAGGCTGCGAATGCACTGACCCTGATTTTGGTGTTGGACGTGCTTGAAAATATGGCTTCCCACAGTTTTCCATATTGCCACAGCGAAACGATTTTCAGCGGCGGCACACCGTTTAGCCAATAGACCACAACGCTCGCAATCAAGGTGCTAAGGCCCAGGCACACCAGCAAAAGGAAAAAGGTCTGCGTTTTATTAAAGCGTTTCATGGCGATCTACCCTCAAGCCAGGACTGAACTTGACCAATGCGTCGAGGCGTAAAGCAACTGCCGCCGCCATGGCTAGCGCCTCAGACATATCGGGTACCCGGGGGGTGATGTCGTTCAATTCATAAGGTTGACCCGCCATGAAGGTAAGTGAAAAACTTCCCTCTGCGCCGTCCAAATCAAAGGCCAGATACTCGTCTCCCTTGAACTGGGCAGCCTGCGGCTGCAAATTGTGGGATTTTGAAATCGGTTATCATAGCCGAAATCGAGTCGATCCCTCCTCAGCACAGGCTTACACATGGCGTCAGAGACCAAAAAACGTAAACGGGCGAGCCGGGCAAAAGCCAAGGCAAAGCAGACCCGTCTCCAACGCGCCGGGCATACCACCTTCGTTCCCGATACCGACTTTTTCTTCGATATCGATCCTTTGGGTGATGTCGATCTTTGTAGTTGCTGCCAGACAACGTATCTGAACGACATGTTTCCCGACGCTTCTTGCGTAAGCGTTTCGATGAGAGAAGGGCCAGGCGGATTCGCCATCACCGCCGTCATTCACCACGATGAGGAGCCGCCCTGCTGACGTGGCCTCTGCACCGCCTGCTTACAAACCTCGACCGCTCAAAAACCTCTTCACGGCCAACGGCTGCTGGGCAGATTTGCTGGAGGCCGGCGGTCTGCGCCAAATCGAAGTGGAGTCGATCAGCAAAATGCTCGCCTGCGGCACCTCGATACTGGGCGTCAAACACTACACCTGCGGCAACGACAGCTGCCCGCACGTCAAATACCTGTGCAACACCTGCCATTGCCGGGCCTGTCCTTCCTGCGGCAAAAAGGCCACCGACCAGTGGATCGCCGTGCAAAACAACCGTCTGCCCGACTGCCCCTGGCAGCATCTGGTGTTCACGCTGCCCGACACGCTGTGGTCCCTGTTCTTCTACAACCGCTGGCTGCTTGATGCGCTGTTTCGTCTGGCGGCCGATAACCTGATCTACACCGCCAAGCGGCGCGGTTTGCGCGTCGGGATTTTCGGGGCGCTGCACACCTATGGACGGCGGCTCAACTGGCATCCCCACGTCCACCTGTCGGTGACCGCGGGCGGCCTGGATGAGCAGGGCGTCTGGAAAAATCTGTCGTTCCACAAAGAGGCCCTGCGGCGGCGCTGGATGTGGCTGGTGCGCGATTACCTGCTGGGACAGCCGCTTTCGCAACTGACGATGCCGCCGCCGCTGGCCCACATCCACTGTGAAAACGACTGGCACCGTCTGATACTGACCGCTGGCGGCCAGCACTGGCACATCCACTTGTCGAAGAAGACGGAAAACGGCCGAAAGACCGTCAATTACCTGGGCCGCTACCTGAAAAAACCGCCGATCTCGGGCAGTCGTCTGGCGCATTACACCAACGGGGCCACGTTGAGCTTCACCTACCTGGATCACCGCACACAGACCTATCAGCAGGAAACGCTGAGCCAGGCCGACATGCTGCGCCGGGTGGTGCAGCACATCCCGGAAAAGCATTTCCGGATGATCCGGTATTTTGGTTTTCTGGCCAATCGGGTGTGTGGGAAATACCTGCCGAAGGTGTATGAAGCATTGAAGATGGCGACGCCAGGACCGACACCGAAGCTGTATTTTGTGCAGATGGCCAAAGCCTTTCTAAACGTCGATCCGTTCCGTTGCGTGCTGTGTGGCGCGCGGATGGTATACACGGCGGCAATCAGCGGGCTGACGGTACAGGGACTGGTCCTCAACGCTCAGGCGATCGCGCAGATGAGGTACGTGAAGCCCTGACAGGGGGAAGGTGCGTCCGCACCTAGGCTTCGCGGTGAAATAACCTGCATTAACGCTGATTTATAGGGATTTTCACTGCATAAGTAACGCATCAGCGTCTTCCTACACATCGCTATGAAGGCATGACGCCTCCTTCCAAGCGTCAGCTTGATGCATAGGCATTTTGAAATTCCTATGCATCAAGGCCTCCAGAGCATCGCCGAGGCGAAAAATCGAATAAATCAGCGGCTCCCTTGCGAAATACGGCGTTATTCATGCGTAGGAATTTTTAGGTTCCTACACATGAATCTTTACGGTTTTATACTCCTTGCCGTTTGATAAGTTCAAATCCCTGCGCATAAACAAGGTTGAACGTGTCTAACGCATGCATTATTTCTTCGTCAGGCAGGCTGGCGGGAACTGTCAATACCGGTTCGCCACCGGCACCTCGCGCTGTAGCCGTATGGGGATTCGACTTCCGATCAATCCGAATATCATTGGGGTTTACGAGGTAAAAAAAGTTGGTCATGTGCTTCTTCCGTGATTGCTGATAGAGTTTGGAAACTGAGCAGTTGACGCTGAGAGGAAGGTGATATCTATTCAAATTCCGCACCGAAGATCCAGAAGCTTTTAAGCATAAGCCTGTTTGTTTCAGTTTCGCGGACTGTTACCTCTGGCGTTTCCGAACGCACGTGCTGAGGGGGCGGCACGTATTCCTGTTTGCAGCAAGATATCTGACACGGTGCTCATCTTGTCCAATACGGTAGCGATGGTTGTGATGCTCCGGTGGCGCAATGCTTTCAGACTCAATGGGAAAAGCCGTATCGAAGTGAGGAAGCTCCTCAGTCAAACTTTGCGCTTCTTGGAGTATCCTGTAGGCATCCAGATTGCTGCTCCAATTATTAATTCTTACCATTGAACTTCTCCTTGAATAAAAAGTCATAGTGACCCGCTAGGGTCAAATCATTGCATTCCATTGAGGATCACAAAGCGCTGTAACTGAATTACGCTCTTCTGTAATCCCACCATCTACAAATCGTCTCTTTTTCGCAATTTTTCCGTAACACAGGCCTTGTGTTAGCTTAGCCAGCGATTTGGTTCCATCAGCAATAGGTCCAGAGGGTCTTTATTGATCTGCATCAAAAAAACATGAAGTTTTAGGCTCGAGACAAGAAGCATGGGTAAAGCCAGCGCCGGAACCGCTGAAAATCAGCAGCGTGAACTGGGCAGCCTGCGGCTGCAAATTGTGGGATTTTGAAATCGGTTATCATAGCCGAAATCGAGTCGATCCCTCCTCAGCACAGGCTTACACATGGCGTCAGAGACCAAAAAACGTAAACGGGCGAGCCGGGCAAAAGCCAAGGCAAAGCAGACCCGTCTCCAACGCGCCGGGCATACCACCTTCGTTCCCGATACCGACTTTTTCTTCGATATCGATCCTTTGGGTGATGTCGATCTTTGTAGTTGCTGCCAGACAACGTATCTGAACGACATGTTTCCCGACGCTTCTTGCGTAAGCGTTTCGATGAGAGAAGGGCCAGGCGGATTCGTCATCACCGCCGTCATTCACCACGATGAGGAGCCGCCCTGCTGACGTGGCCTCTGCACCGCCTGCTTACAAACCTCGACCGCTCAAAAACCTCTTCACGGCCAACGGCTGCTGGGCAGATTTGCTGGAGGCCGGCGGTCTGCGCCAAATCGAAGTGGAGTCGATCAGCAAAATGCTCGCCTGCGGCACCTCGATACTGGGCGTCAAACACTACACCTGCGGCAACGACAGCTGCCCGCACGTCAAATACCTGTGCAACACCTGCCATTGCCGGGCCTGTCCTTCCTGCGGCAAAAAGGCCACCGACCAGTGGATCGCCGTGCAAAACAACCGTCTGCCCGACTGCCCCTGGCAGCATCTGGTGTTCACGCTGCCCGACACGCTGTGGTCCCTGTTCTTCTACAACCGCTGGCTGCTTGATGCGCTGTTTCGTCTGGCGGCCGATAACCTGATCTACACCGCCAAGCGGCGCGGTTTGCGCGTCGGGATTTTCGGGGCGCTGCACACCTATGGACGGCGGCTCAACTGGCATCCCCACGTCCACCTGTCGGTGACCGCGGGCGGCCTGGATGAGCAGGGCGTCTGGAAAAATCTGTCGTTCCACAAAGAGGCCCTGCGGCGGCGCTGGATGTGGTTGGTGCGCGATTACCTGCTGGGACAGCCGCTTTCGCAATTGACGATGCCGCCGCAGCTGGCCCACATCCACTGTGAAAGCGACTGGCACCGTCTGATACTGACCGCTGGCGGCCAGCACTGGCACATCCACTTGTCGAAGAAGACGGAAAACGGGCGAAAGACCGTCAATTACCTGGGCCGCTACCTGAAAAAACCGCCCATCTCGGGCAGTCGTCTGGCGCATTACACCTCCGGAGCCACGTTGAGCTTTACCTACCTGGATCACCGCACGCAGACCTATCAGCAGGAAACGCTGAGCCAGGCCGACATGCTGCGCCGGGTGGTGCAGCACATCCCGGAAAAGCATTTCCGGATGATCCGGTATTTTGGTTTTCTGGCCAATCGGGTGTGTGGGAAATACCTGCCGAAGGTGTATGAAGCATTGAAGATGGCGACGCCAGGACCGACACCGAAGCTGTATTTTGTGCAGATGGCCAAAGCCTTTCTAAACGTCGATCCGTTCCGTTGCGTGCTGTGTGGCGCGCGGATGGTATACACGGCGGCAATCAGCGGGCTGACGGTACAGGGACTGGTCCTCAACGCTCAGGCGATCGCGCAGATGAGGTACGTGAAGCCCTGACAGGGGGAAGGTGCGTCCGCACCTAGGCTTCGCGGTGAAATAACCTGCATTAACGCTGATTTATAGGGATTTTCACTGCATAAGTAACGCATCAGCGTCTTCCTACACATCGCTATGAAGGCATGACGCCTCCTTCCAAGCGTCAGCTTGATGCATAGGCATTTTGAAATTCCTATGCATGAACGACATGTTTCCCGACGCTTCTTGCGTAAGCGTTTCGATGAGAGAAGGGCCAGGCGGATTCGCCATCACCGCCGTCATTCACCACGATGAGGAGCCGCCCTGCTGACGTGGCCTCTGCACCGCCTGCTTACAAACCTCGACCGCTCAAAAACCTCTTCACGGCCAACGGCTGCTGGGCAGATTTGCTGGAGGCCGGCGGTCTGCGCCAAATCGAAGTGGAGTCGATCAGCAAAATGCTCGCCTGCGGCACCTCGATACTGGGCGTCAAACACTACACCTGCGCCAATGAGCATTGCCCACACGTCAAATACCTGTGCAACACCTGCCATTGCCGGGCCTGTCCTTCCTGCGGCAAAAAGGCCACCGACCAGTGGATCGCCGTGCAAAACAACCGTCTGCCCGACTGCCCCTGGCAGCATCTGGTGTTCACGCTGCCCGACACGCTGTGGTCCCTGTTCTTCTACAACCGCTGGCTGCTCGATGCGCTGTTTCGTCTGGCGGCCGATAACCTGATCTACACCGCCAGGCGGCGCGGTTTGCGCGTCGGGATTTTCGGGGGGCTGCACACCTATGGCCGGCGGCTCAACTGGCATCCCCACGTCCACCTGTCGGTGACCGCGGGCGGCCTGGATGAGCAGGGCGTCTGGAAAAATCTGTCGTTCCACAAAGAGGCCCTGCGGCGGCGCTGGATGTGGTTGGTGCGCGATTACCTGCTGGGACAGCCGCTTTCGCAATTGACGATGCCGCCGCAGCTGGCCCACATCCACTGTGAAAGCGACTGGCACCGTCTGATACTGACCGCTGGCGGCCAGCACTGGCACATCCACTTGTCGAAGAAGACGGAAAACGGCCGAAAGACCGTCAATTACCTGGGCCGCTACCTGAAAAAACCGCCCATCTCGGGCAGTCGTCTGGCGCATTACACCTCCGGAGCCACGTTGAGCTTTACCTACCTGGATCACCGCACGCAGACCTATCAGCAGGAAACGCTGAGCCAGGCCGACATGCTGCGCCGGGTGGTGCAGCACATCCCGGAAAAGCATTTCCGGATGATCCGGTATTTTGGTTTTCTGGCCAATCGGGTGTGTGGGAAATACCTGCCGAAGGTGTATGAAGCATTGAAGATGGCGACGCCAGGACCGACACCGAAGCTGTATTTTGTGCAGATGGCCAAAGCCTTTCTAAACGTCGATCCGTTCCGTTGCGTGCTGTGTGGCGCGCGGATGGTATACACGGCGGCAATCAGCGGGCTGACGGTGCAGGGACTGGTCCTCAACGCTCAGGCGATCGCGCAGATGAGGTACGTGAAGCCCTGACAGGGGGAAGGTGCGTCCGCACCTAGGCTTCGCGGTGAAATAACCTGCATTAACGCTTTCTGATAGGGATTTTCACTGCATATGTAACGCCTCAGCGTCTTACTACGCATCGCTATGAAGGCATGACGCCTCCGTCATAGCGTCAGCCTGATGCATAGGCATTTTGAAATTCCTATGTGTAGCGGCCTGCAATCGAAATGGCCCGGACCTGCAATCATCGCGTTTTTCGACCAGGATTGATTGCATCTATCCGAGCCAGCAAACCGGGATTATTTGCGAATGAACCTGCGTTCATCTGGTTCGACCTGCAATCGATTGTCATGAACCGGAATTATTTGCGAGTGATCGCTCGCCGCTTATGTCTCATTTGAGCACACCCTTGTGAGACGTATGGCCGAGACGCTTTTTGCGTCTCAATAGGGCGGTTTTTAATTTTTGATACAGTACGTTCACAAATTCTAGAGTCTAAAGAGACAAACTTGACGATGGCACCTTACGGAGGTAAGAGGTTGGAGCTTCCAACAGCAGCGCTACCGGGCTACCGGACTGAATCGTGTGATCGCAGTACAGGGTGCGGAGCAATGAAACAGAAAGTGCACTAAGCCGAGTGCATCCGCGTAAACCCCGCTAAAATCATCGGTTTTCAGTCGCATTTAATCCTGGTCGGCCGCTCTCGATTGCAGGTCGAAGTGGGTGGATGCAGGTTCGTTTGCAGTCAATGCTGGTTCGCGGTGCCGGATAGACGCAATTAATCCCGGTCGAAAAACGCGATGATTGCAGGTCCGGGCCATTTCGATTGCAGGTCGTTACAGGTAGGTGATCGCTGCAAGGGACAAGCGGCCACCGTGCGTGATTGTGCCGTCAAGGAAAAAGAAACCACACCTCCGCTGCCGTTTAACTTGATTAAGCTGCAACAGCACATGAACAAGCGATTTGGCCTGACCGCTGCTCAAACGCTTGAGATCACGCAAGCGCTGCGCGAAAAGTACAAGGCGATCACCTACAACCGTTCCGATTGCAATTATCTGTCTGACGAGCAGTTTGCCGACGCGCCTAACATCCTTGCTGCGCTCAAAGAAAAGCCCGAGTTCATGCACGTGGCCACAGAGCCGGGTATCAAAAGCAAAGCGTTCGATGACAGCAAGATTTCAGCGCACACGGCCATCATTCCGACCATCAATGTGCCTGATATTTCGGCGTTGTCTGACCTTGAAGCCAAGGTCTATCAGGCCATTGCGCGTCAGTACCTGGTGCAGTTCATGCGCAACAAAAAGTATCTTGAGGCCACCGGCTCCGTTGACGTGGCAGGCGAGGTATTTTCCTACAAAGCCAAGACAACAGTTGATCCAGGCTTTGAAACATTGCTCAAGGGATCGAGCAGCGAGAACAAGGAAGTGAACGATGAATCGTCTGATGATGAGGTGGGCACCGCCTTCGAATCCGTCAGCGAGTTGAAAGCAGGGGATTCGGGTTCATGCCGTGAAACCAGTGTGACCGAGAAGACAACCCCGCCTGCTTTGTTCACCGAAGCAACCTTGCTTGCCGCCTTGGTACGCATTGCTGATTTTGTCAGCGATCCTGTGATCAAGAAGTTGCTCAAAGACAAAGATCGGGACAACGAGGCTGAACACGGCGGTATTGGCACGTCAGCGACCCGTTCAGCAATCATTGAAACGCTCAAAACACGTAATTTCATCACCTTGGATAAATCCAAAATAATCCCCACTGAAACGGGGATTGCCTTCTTCAATGCACTGCCCGACATTGCCACGCAGCCCGACATGACGGCACTCTGGTCTGAACAGCAAACGCTGATCGAACAAGGTTCGTTAAGCGTTGACGACTTTATTTCGAAACTTATGACCTTTTTGACCGAGCAGGTTAGCCAGGTCGATGTCGGAGAAATTAAAGGCGAGCACAAACCTCGTGAGGGTGGCTTGCCGCGTCTAGAATCTCCTTGCCCCAACTGCGGTAAAGAAATCGTCGCCAGCGCCAAGACGTACGCCTGCACGGGTTGCACCTTCAAGGTATGGGCCACCATCGCCGACAAGAAGATCACCGCCAGTCAGGTCGAAACGCTGATCAAGAAGGGCAAGACAGTTGAAATCAAGGGCTTTGTCAGTAAAAAAACAGGAAAATCGTTTTCTGCCATGCTAGTTTTGCAGGATAAAACCACTGGCGCTGTCAGCTTTGAGTTTGCTAAAAAGAAGTAACGCCCATTTTTACTGAGTGCTATGAGAGGTTTATTTATGGCTGCTAATGCCTACGAAGACGTCATGCGTGTGTTGTCCAACGTGCGCAGCATCCGTGCTTTTGTCCGTGAAAATGATTATGAATTATTGCTGGAAGCACACGAAAAACTAGGGGTAGCCCTTGACGAGCGTAAAGAAGAATACGCCGCTGAAAAGCTTGAGCGCGAAGCGCGTGAGGTCAAGCGTCAAGAGCTGCTGGCACTGATTGAAAGTGAAGGTTTTGACCTCGGCCAGTTGGCAGGTGGTGACTTTGAGCCTAAAGCCCGGAAAAAAAGCCGCACCTCGACCCAGAAGCGCGAGCCGAAGTATGTGTTCGTCGAAGATGGGGTGACTAAGTACTGGGCAGGCGTTGGCAGAAAGCCTCGTCCGATCGCACAGGCCATAGAAAATGGCGCTTCTCTGAGTGACTTCCTCATCAAAGCCGAGGAACAGCAGAGCCTAGACGTTTAATCGGTCTTTCGGAAGGCGCATAGACCAAGGTCGGCGCTGTAGAGGCTGGCCGATTTTCGCAACCGCGAAAAGGGAGGAAAGCCTATGCAGTATGTGTTCATTATCATCGCCGTTGCTGCCATTGTCGTTTATTCGGCCCAACACGATCTGACTTCGTTCAGCCAATTTATGGATTATGTACGCGGCGATATGTTAGCGCTCATGTTGTGGCTCGCCATCGCCATTGTGGTCCTCGGCGCTGTGTTCGTCGTCATGCGTATTGGCCGAAGGAAATAGGAAAGTGGTATGCCCTATTCCCGTTGATTCGGGGCTTTTTACTGCTGCTATATATCCCCGTCTAAGCTTTTATCAGTAGCGCCGCATTTATAGATCGCGTTCGACGCTCTCAGGTCCTCCGCAAGATCACTTCGCGCCATGATCACCCAGCTTTACCGCAACGGACCCACATTGAACAGCACTGAGGTTGTCAGGTCCCGGAGGCAATTTCCTTGCAGCACCTCGGGGCTTCAGGGGCTAGCCCCTGTTCGTAGCGAAGGCGGAGAGGGGGTCCGGGGGCAATGGAACAGGGAAGTCAGTTAAGCGCAATTTCCTGATGGATTGATTGCGAGTGAGCGCGCGCCGCTTATGTCTCATTTAGGTATACCCAAGTAGGCCTAGCTTATCAGTCATGGCTCAATTTACCTAAACGCAACCCTAAAGAGCCACCCATGAAAGAACTACCCATTTGAGCCATATGGCATTGGCTACCTTGCTTATGACAGCGGCCAATCAGCCATGAATCATCAATGATTAATCAGAGAATAATCGGTTGCGATTAATCAAAGACTGATCTATGATTATTCATAAGTGACTAATCATAGATTATTCACAGATGAATCGTATTTGATTATTCATTGATTATCTAGGTATCAAGCACCATGATTATCCTTTTCGGCTCCCACAAAGGGGGTGTAGGCAAGACCACTCTCATTGCCAATCTCGCGGTAATGCTCCAAAAAAAAACAGCCTCTGTTGCCATAGTGAGGGCTGATAAAAATCAGGACCTGGAGGTATGGACGAGATTTCGCGCAGAAAAAGACGTTCCCGATATCCCGGTCATGACGTGCTATGGCGACATAAGCAAAGACATTCGGAAGCTAGAGACTGTCACTGATGTGGTTTTTGTAGACACTGCGGGCCATGACAGCATGGAGCTGCGTAGTGCACTTACCGTAGCTGACATATTTCTCACACCCGTCAAACCATCCTCACTGCTTGAAATCGCTACGCTTGATGGCTTGTCTTCCATCGTCCGAGAAGCACAGAAAAAAAATTCCAGTGTGCAAGGCTTCACCCTCTTCAACCGATGCCCAACATCATCATTCAACACTGATGCTCAAGACCTCGCTGAGTACCTTAAAACCAATCCTGAGATGCTACCCCCATTACGCTCATGTGTTTCTGATTTGAGGCCTTACGAGAAGGCCATAAACCAAGGATTGGGCGTTCATGAGGTACGGGCAAAAAACGCCTCCAAGGCGAAGGGCCAGCTCGAGCTACTGTTCACCGAGATACAAACCAAGCTTGATTAATCATTGAATAGCATATATGATTAATCAAAGATGAATCACAAATGATTAATCATTAACTTGCGGACTTCGGTGGTTCAATATGGATTTGAGTAAAATCAAAAAACACAACAATTCAACAGCAACGACTGAATCGAAGTCCGTTGCTGAATTCATTGTGAAGGGCGATGCGCGGCCCAATCAAAAACAAAAATCCACGATGGTAGGATTCCGGTTTGATGAAAACACCCTGAATAGCTTGAACAAATTAACAACAGAAACAGGGAAGACGCGCATTACAATCATACGAGCATCTTTGCTCGCCTTTGAATCACTATCCGACAGCGAAAAAGCGCGCTTCTTAATACAGGTAATGACGTAGATTTGATGGGACACCGAATAGATGCCGGGGCATGGCGGGAACCATCCCCAGCGTGGAACACAACGCATCCTGAGAGGGAAATATTATGTCCGAGCGAGACTATAACACAGTCCGTAACCTACCCCTATGCCAGCTTTCAGACCCGAAGTATCTGTACTTGCTGCGAGAGTTCGCCGGTCACATGGCCCCGCCATGCGTGGCAGAAGCGCTGATGAAGTGGCTTAGGGAGACGCTGATTTATTCTAAAACCCAGCTGTTGCCCCCAGATAAATCAAGGCCTCCAGAGCGTTGCAGGGACGAAAAATCGAATAAATCAGCGCCTCCTTAGCCGCCTTTAGAGGAAAGATCATGGATAGGCGAAAAGACAACAATCCCCACCGCACAGCAGAAGCAAAAGGCTCGCTGGATGCAGTGAACCGGCGTCTACTAGCAGAGTGTCCATACAAGACCCCTCAGTTCAGAAACTCATGGCTGCGGGGCTATCAGAAAGCCAAACAACTCGATTTGTTTTCGACGGAGTAAGCACGATGGACGTACCGACCGCAGCGAATGCCACGCATCAATTGATCTGCCAGCACGTTTGCCGGTGGACGAAGACCTACGTAATGCCGTGCCATATCATCAAGACGATGCCAGACGGTCGGTATAAACTGTTGGTGTTCGGAGATAGACACTGGAAAGGACAGGACCATCTGAGTCGCATCCGCTATGTTATAGCTAGCCGGGTCAGGCTGAAACCTGAAAGCTAACTGTTTTCGTAGATTCATTTACGGCACCAAAGATGAACCGAGCCTGTCAGGCTGGGTCTTGTGAAACTCGTTGCGTATCAAGTAATTATGAGGTAAAAAATCTCTGGAACCTCAATAAAAAAAAGGATTAACCTATGAAAGCAATTTACGCCCTTGCGGCCTGCATGGTGTTTTCAGCGGCGGCTATCGCCAGTGAGCCATCACCCGTAACAGTAGGCCACCTGCAAGCAGTTCCAGGCCAAACGCCGTCGATTTCGTACATTACAGGTACAGCAACCAACACCAAGGATCAAGCGCTAGGGAGACGCTGAACAATTAACCCGTTCGCACCGTCCCCATTTCCAAGCCGGTTTTTTTCAACCTGCCGGCCTTATTTTACGTTTCTCGAGCAGATTTCTGCCCTCATTTTGCTGAAAGGCGGGCCAGTCCCGCCTTTCAGACGGATTTATCCTGCCGTCTGTTGTAAATACCGCTTGGCCAGCATCAGATTGGCCAACCCAAACAAACTGAACAACTGCGCTGTATTCTTTTCCAGCCCACGGTAGCGAACCTTGCGATGATTGAAGCGCACCTTGATTACCTGGAAGGGGTGCTCGACCTTGGCACGCAGTTGCGCCTTGGCATATTCAATTTTGCGCTTGACCCGATACAGCACGCTGCCTTCGCCGTGCTGCTTGTAACTGCTTGGCCGTTCTGCAATCGACCAGATAACGTCCCGTTCAGCATGCTCCGGTCGCTTGGCCGCACCGGTGTATCCAGCGTCACCCGAAACATAGGTTTCGTCACCGTGAAGCAACTGGCCAACCTGGGTGACATCCGCCACGTTAGCGGCCGTCCCTACTACGCTGTGCACCAGCCCCGACGTGGCGTCTACACCAATGTGGGCCTTCATCCCAAAGTGCCATTGATTGCCTTTCCTGGCCTGATGCATCTCAGGATCACGCTTGCCTTCTCGGTTCTTGACCGAGGGCGGCGCGGCGATCAGAGTAGCGTCGACGATAGTGCCTTCCTTGAGCAGCAGCCCCCGGCTGGCCAGATGCTGGTTAATCGTTTCAAACAGCAGCCGGGTTAGCTGATGGACTTCCAGCAAGCGGCGAAAACGCAGCAAGGTGGTGGCATCCGGTGCAGACTCGCGACCCAGGTCGATACCCATAAAACCGCGGATGGCCTGGCTGTCGTAGACGGCATCTTCGCAACCTTCATCGGAGAAACCGAAACACTGCTGCACGACGTACATGCGCAACATGCGCGACACCCCTATCGCAGGGCGTCCGCGCTTGCCTGCGGTGTTGCTATAAAACGGCGCCACTTGCGCCTCCAGCAGGGCCTAGGGCACCAACTGTTCAAGGTCAGCCAGGAAGCGATCTCGGCGAGTCTGCTTTTTCTTGCCGGTATATTCGAGTTCGGAGAAGGTCTTCTGCACGCGCGTAACGCTCACGGAGAGGGAGGCTGTTGAAGGAACTTAGTGTGCCAAGGGTGGGGACAGTTGGCTATTTTTGCAGCGCCTCCCTAGGGAACGTTTTCGTACATTTCAATTTGTACGACGCCAATAACGCTCTGGTAGGGAACGCCATTGCCACTGCCAGTAACCTGGCACCCAAAGACACATGGAAATTCAGCGCCGGTGTGACCGTCCCGTATGACCACTTCGTTTTGGTCAAGGTTGACACTTACTGAACACCGCTCAGAATTTCAACCTAGGCCCGAGTTTAATCTTGGGCCGCAACACCTCTTCCTTCACCTCAGTGAATTGGAGTTTCTCTTTCATCTGCTTTTTCTGACGCTCAGGGGTATGAAGGTTAATTTTTTTTCCTGCTTTTTCTAACGTTTCTGCCATTGTGACTGTTCTATCCGGCCCGTCAATACTGGTATTTTCAATTTTCCATTCGTTGCGCTTGACTGTCTTGTAGCCCTGGACTTCGCCATTTTTATCATACGATGGTACCTCAACGGCTACAGCGCCTTCCTTTTTAAGCTTGATGACATGACCCACCTCGACTTTCTCCCGTTCGATTTCCTCAAGCAGCGTCTTACCCCATAAGGTCACCTCTTTTTGTCCATTGAGGGTCTTGTAGGTGATATAGTTCGAACGTTTTTTTTTTGTCGAACTGATAACTGGCTGATCCAAACTCAACCACTTCGTACAGGTTACGTGTCCGCTCAGGACCATGTTTAAGGTGGTCTTTCAACGCAAAATCACGCATATGGGTTGCTTTCACATTGTAGCCAAGCCCTTGCAACTTTAGGCTCATGGTGGTGCGCAATTGCCGCAGGTCTTGTTTCTTGATGTCCATCCGTTGACCGTTTTTGTCCGATATTTTCAAAACCACATGGACATGTGGTTTTTCCGTATTGTCGTGGTAGGCCATGACAAACGCATTGTCAGGGTATTTTTCTTTAAGTGTTTCCCTCACTGTATCAAACAGTTCCTCACGCGACACCTTTTCTGATGGGGGCGGCGAGAACACAATATTATGTGTTTGCTTTTTAAGCTGGTCCACGTCTTCATTTGCCTTTGCAGTAGGGGCAATGGTTCCTGAGTGAATCATGTTGTCCTTCAATTCGGAAAGCCCTTCCGATCCATTCCATTCATTACCTTCATCGTCATAGAGACTGAGTTCCCCATCATGAGACATGTAGTCTATGGCGTTTTTAATACCGCTAGCGGTGGAAGCTGAGCCAGTGATTTTTACCATCATTTCCTTACTGGGTAATTGCCGAATAGCTCCGGTTGACTTGCCATTATTCTTTTTGTGTTGGTTGACTTTGAATGCAAAAGCGCTCTTTGACGCCTTATCGGCACGCGCCCTTTTGACCCGCCATTCTTTTTCGACATGCACGCCCATAACTAGCCCTTCATGCCCTTACGGTTAAAGCTCCAGCGATCTACAGAGACCTCCTGCAACTCATCTATTTTCTTAATCGCCATGGCCATATAGCTGTTCAATGTTTCAATTTCTTTAAGAAACGCCGTGTCGTTCATGTCTAGCTTTTTCGATTGGAACATCATATGGCGAATGTTACGACCGACCGCATCAATAGCCGCCCTGAGTCCTCTTATTTTCTTGATTTCATCAGGCAATAATTTCGACGAAGCCGACAGCGATGAAACAATCCTGAACCGGCACTCCCTGGACATGGACCAGTCATTCAAATGTGCATGATAGGCAATCGCTTCCTTTTCTTCCGTTGATAACGAAAATCTAAGCCGTTCGCTATTTTCACTTAAATTTAATTCTTCGACGCTGTCTTCTTCTGCAATTCTTAGCACAAACAGCTTCGCCAACGCACTTATCGTTGTACCGCTCTTTGATATTTTAGCTACTGCCCGCTCATGCGCTTCCGAACTGATTCTAAAGCACACCTTTTTTTCAGTTTTTGCACTCATACAAGAGCCTCCGGCAGCGGGGAGACAGCCCAAATTGAGACACGCAGTGGCGTCAATTTGGGCCTCTCTCCCTATCCTGCATCCGATCTTAAAATTTGCGTCCTTCCATCACACTATCTTTAACGCACGGAGAGCTGAAAAGCAAGCTGGGCATGGGCTAAGCCGTGAACACGGCGTGTAGCCAACGGCCTATTCTGGTGAAAAGCCTCATGCCTAACGCCCTGCGCTGCGCTTCGGTTGTTCAATCCACATCACCAGCCGAAACGAGTTTCGGCGGCGCTGAGGATTCGACAGAAAAACCTAATGATTCTATAATGCGGTATTACCTTTCTATACCCAGAGGTTATTCCTTATGAAAGCGGCAACAAATCAACCCATGGCAGTAAAACTGGATTTTGGGATGCGTGATCGAATCCAGCAGCTTGCAAAATCACAACAGCGGACACCGCATTGGATGATGCGCGAAGCTATAAAACAGTACGTTGAGCGCGAAGAAAAGCGTCAGGCGTTTCGGCAAGAAGCTATTCACGCATGGAATGAATATAAGGCCACCGGTCTGCATCTGACTCTGGAAGAAGTCGAGACATGGTTAGCTCAACTGGAAGCAGGTAAAGACGTAGAGCCACCTGCATGCCACAACTGATCTGGTCGCCCTCTGCGTTGCGCGATATTCAACGCCTTTATCGGTTCTTGGCGCTAAATAATCCAGAAGCCGCAAGACGAGCAGTTAAAACTATCAGGGAGGATATTAGGATTATTGCCGAACAACCGGAAGTAGGTAGGCTAGCCGATAGGATGGCAACCGAGTATCGGGAATGGTTAATTGATTTTGGCGACAGTGGCTATGTGATTCTATACCGCTACGACACAAACGAAATAGTTGTCGTAGCGGTCCGGCATCAAAAAGAAGTTGGCTATTGATGCTGGTTTTCAGTGGTACACTCAAGGCATCACGGAAAAAAGACCGAGAGAGTTTTCGACCAGCATGCAGGCCTTGCAATGCTCGAAACAATTGACGCCGAGCGTAAAGCCAGAAAGCCTCCCTACTTACGTATGTGATAGACGGCAAGTCCTATTGAACTCTGACCCCAATTGCGCCCTGAATTCAAAATATCAATGAAATGGTTTCAATCCAATTTAAAAGAAAATCATAGTGAATTTCCTTTAAACGTCCATCTGCAAAGTCTAGGCCTATTTTGCCAACGAACGCGTCGATTTCGGCTTCAACATTCGAAACCGTCACTGAGTTCATATCCTCATCCAACTCATCGAGTATTGACTCAAAAACAGCGACTTCTACGGCCATATCCAAAAAATGACGCGCCTCTGCCTCCAAGGGTCCTCTAGCCTCGCCGCCCGGTGACAAGCTGACAGCCCAATGACAATCGAATGTAAAACAGCCTGACTCTAATGTTTTGACCAGCTCGGTGTGAAGGGCCTGGTCAATGGTTTTTTCTGCCAAAAGCTCCATGAAAAATTCATTTATCGCGCTGGTCATCAATGTTCTAAACTCGCCACGAATACGCGAACAAACATCAACAATTTCATATAGGTCATTTATCAACTCATCATGAGTCATCATGCGATATCTCCTAAAGCTGGTTGCCCGCTAACCTAGTGTTCGATCAAAGCGGCATCGCCAAATGGACACTGATAGCATTTTCAACGGCTACCATATCAACCTTGGATAGTTTACCTAACCGGTTCTTTAAACGCTTCTTGTCCGCTGCCATTATCTGGTCGGCCATCGCTTTACTGCTTTGCCCTTCAAGCGTTATGAGCGCTTCACCGGGATACGTTCTCTCGGTACTGCTGGTTAACGGTACAACAACGACCCGTGCCAAATGGCGGTTAGCTGAATCGTTGCTCACGATCACTGCTGGCCGCGTTTTTTTAATCTCACTGCCAACAGAAGGATCGAATTCAACCCACCAGACTTCACCGCGAAGCATCGCGCATATCCTCGGACAGGGCATTGCACCAGTTGATTGCAGCGGTTTCGCGTGCCGTGTCTGCCGCCATAGCTTGATAGCCAAGATCGAGTGACTTACCCACAACGTGGGGCCTCAGTAAGTCCTCAATGAATTGGCTCATCTTGCGTTTACCTACCGTTCTGTACAGCCCATCGTAAACATCCTCATCCAGCGTAATTGTCATTCGCTTGTGCATGGCTACAACCTCGTTATGCGTTATGCGTATAACGTACTATTCTCAGTGCGATCTCGAAAATAAGCAAGCCTCCACGATCCCGCCTAAGGCGCGATCAGTGGTCAGGCCACCCCCGCTTGCGGGGTTGAGGCGGGTGAGTGCGCAGCACGAATGCTCTGGACGTTGCTTGTGATTTTGCTTCGAGGGCCAAAAAAGTTATCCACAGAGGCGAGGGGTCCACGCGCGTCTTTTTTCTATATCTTTTTTCTAAAAAGCTTCTAGGTCAAAGTGCCACTAAATCTGAAAGCCTTATTTATAGAGGCTTACAGCCATATGTATACCGTACTGAGCTACCCGCTATACCGTACTGAGCTACCCGCTATACCGTACTGAGCTACCCGCTATACCGTACTGAGCTACCCGCTATACCGTACTGAGCTACCCGCTATACCGTACGATCATCGGTGCTATCCCGTGCTGAGGTGATTGCTATGGATAAAGGCTTGACAGGAAGTCCCACCGAGGATAAAAAAGATGCAGATGCAGATGCAGATGGTTGCTAAAATGAGGGGAAAACACCATGAGGGTAGTCGATTTGAAGTCGATATTTTGAGATTGAGGCATGAAGGACTGTCATATGACGCTATAGCGCTATGGATCGCTACGCATAAAAAGACGGTTGTCTCTGTTGGCGCTATTAGGGGGTTATTAAGAAAGCTGAGCTTAAAAACGCCGCAGAAAAATAAATTCCTGCCCTACACCGTGGAAAGTAGAAGGGCAGGAATACCAACAAAGCAGTATGAGGACAAAGCAATGATGGCATTGCAGAGTGTACAGGTTGAGGCGTGTCCTTTGAAAGGGGGAACTCATGACTAAGCCCTTGAAGGTCGGTTAAAGGCCATGGCCGAGAAAGCTAAAAAAAGAAGTGAGGTAGCAGAGCAGCAAGATTCGGTGCAACCGGCTTGCGACGAGCGCAATCTTGTTTACGGCGTTCAAGTCGCTGAGGATGAGATAGCTTTTCGTTTGTCTCTTGTTCTGCCATCACCTGGTGATGATCGTCGGGCTATGGCTAATGCCATTTTGCGCAGCTCTCTATTCGTGTGGTCGAAAAAGGGAAACGCAAGTACGAGAAAAGGTCCACAAGGTTACGATTCAAGGTCTTTCCTTGTCCGTGACGGGTGAACAACTCGATCAGTCAGATTTGGATGTTTTTTTGGAGTGCCTACACCGCCACCAAGATCAGACTTTGGGTACGAAAGTACGTTTCACAGCGGGTAGTTTTCTGCGAGCTATTAATCGCGACGTTGGCAAGGCTAACTACCTGTGGTTGAACGATGTATTGGCTCGTCTTTCACTCTATGGAATCGAATTAGGGGATGGTCAGCGTTTTTATCTTGGTACGTTGTTAAATGAAATGTACCGTGATGAAATACGCGGGAATATGTGATTATGGTCAATCCTAAATTTTCTGTTTTTTTTGCGGATGGACTATGGACTGGCCTAGATACCGAAGAGCGGCAATCTCTTAAAGGCAAAGCGTTGGCTTTGTGGTTACATGGCTTTTATAGTACTCATGAAAAGCCATTTCAGTACAAGGTCGAGACGCTTAAGGTATGTGTGGGAGTGAAACAGGTGAGCTTTTCAAATTTCGGCAGACTTTAAAGAAAGCGTTGTCTGACCTTAGCGTAGTTACATGCTGGACCTGCTGGATTGATGAGAAAACAGATCTAGTGCATGTGGTGAAAACCAAGGCGGTGCGTCATGAGTAATGTCGTGAAATTCCCGGGCCAAGAAGACGACCCCGTCCCGATAACGTGGTGAGTTTCCTGATGCCAAACAGCGGAAGGCCTGCACGCTAGTTCGACGGGGCAAAGGCACCCTCGAAAAAACCGGTCGTTCGGGACGTTGTGTTGGTCGGTGGTAAAGGCATTGTTCAAAGCGGTCCGATATGCCGCTGCCTTTGTTCTTTTTATGGCGCTCGCCGTGCCATTGGGTGTGCTGCACAGCTTCAAAGGGTTGATCACATTTTTCGGCGTCGTCACCTCTGCCATTTTGTATTGGCATGATGGCCTTACCTACGTGCATACCGCGAAGGCGGGTGCACCGACCGTCTACACATTTGTAACGTGCCTGGTGCTGGTGGTGCTTGCACATTCGGGCAAGGCGGTGGCTGAGTGGTTGTCTGAAAAACGTATAGCCTTCCGGCTCTTCGGCCTCTAAGGAGGCGCTGATTTATTCGATTTTTCGTCCCTGCAACGCTCTGGAGGCCTTGATTTATCTGGGGGCAACAGCTGGGTTTTAGAATAAATCAGCGTCTCCCTAAGGAGACTAATCCATTCGACAAAAGCACTCAACATAAGAGACGGATGCCGGAGGCTCTTATAGGGTGTGTACTGTCGTGCATGAGGGATTTTGAAATGGCGATTTTTCTGGAAGGGCAAGAAGAGTGGACAACTGATCTGCTCCCTGAACTTTCACCGCAGGAGGGCAAAGCGGTAATCATGTATTCACATGGCTTTTCGTTGAGAACGATTGCCATTGAAGTGGGTATATCCCCGCATACGGTTCGAGTTTATCTGTCTAGAGCTAAAGACAAATTCGAAATTCATAACCTTTTTGAGCTTCGTGATATTTGTATGCTTAGGGAGGCGCTGATTTATTCGATTTTTCGTCCCTGCAACGCTCTGGAGGCCTTGATTTATCTGGGGGGCAACAGCTGGGTTTTAGAATAAATCAGCGTCTCCTTAGAGTCAACAGCCTGATTTTAAGGAAAATGTCAAGTAGCCAAAATTGGCTACATGACAGCATTTCCCCCCCTGTGACCTAATGGATACCAGCGAGGAACAGCCCGCTAACAAAATTAACCGGGATGAGGAAATGGCATGTTGAATGAGTTCGAAACCGAAGACGGAAAGGCCAAGTGGCGCTCGGCAGAGGTGCGCGTCATGCTCGATGCCGATGTGCATTACCACGTGGCCAAGGAAGCCTTTGAGCGCAACATCCCGAAACGCAAGGTGATCCAGGAAGCGCTGCTGAAAAACTACGGCATCGACTATGCGCCGATGATTGGCGGCGAGTGAGAGGCTTCCCATGAAGGATCGTTCACAGGTCAGACAAATCGTAAAGCGCGACACGTCCGACCTTACCCGGCTCTCCCCGGCGCAAGCGAAGGCATTCGGCGATGCCGTCATGGCTGATTTCACTATAACCATCCAGCTCAAGGCGAGCAAATACACGTGTGGTGGTTCATGCATAGGTGTAACGACCTGCAATCGAAATGGCCCGGACCTGCAATCATCGCGTTTTTCGACCGGGATTAATTGCGTCTATCCGGCACCGCGAACCAGCATTGACTGCAAACGAACCTGCATCCACCCACTTCGACCTGCAATCGAGAGCGGCCGACCAGGATTAAATGCGACTGAAAACCGATGATTTTAGCGGGGTTTACGCGGATGCACTCGGCTTAGTGCACTTTCTGTTTCATTGCTCCGCACCCTGTACTGCGATCACACGATTCAGTCCGGTAGCCCGGTAGCGCTGCTGTTGGAAGCTCCAACCTCTTACCTCCGTAAGGTGCCATCGTCAAGTTTGTCTCTTTAGACTCTAGAATTTGTGAACGTACTGTATCAAAAATTAAAAACCGCCCTATTGAGACGCAAAAAGCGTCTCGGCCATACGTCTCACAAGGGTGTGCTCAAATGAGACATAAGCGGCGAGCGATCACTCGCAAATAATTCCGGTTCATGACAATCGATTGCAGGTCGAACCAGATGAACGCAGGTTCATTCGCAAATAATCCCGGTTTGCTGGCTCGGATAGATGCAATCAATCTGGTCGAAAAACGCGATGATTGCAGGTCCGGGCCATTTCGATTGCAGGCCGCTACACATAGGAATTTCAAAATGCCTATGCATCAGGCTGACGCTATGACGGAGGCGTCATGCCTTCATAGCGATGCGTAGTAAGACGCTGAGGCGTTTACATATGCAGTGAAATCCCTATCAGAAAGCGTTAATGCAGGTTATTTCACCGCGAAGCCTAGGTGCGGACGCACCTTCCCCTGTCAGGCTTCACGTACCTCATCTGCGCGATCGCCTGAGCGTTGAGGACCAGTCCCTGCACGTCAGCCCGCTGATTGCCGCCGTGTATACCATCCGCGCGCCACACAGCACGCAACGGAACGGATCGACGTTTAGAAAGGCTTTGGCCATCTGCCAAAATACAGCTTCGGTGTCGGTCCTGGCGTCGCCATCTTCAATGCTTCATACACCTTCGGCAGGTATTTCCCACACACCCGATTGGCCAGAAAACCAAAATACCGGATCATCCGGAAATGCTTTTCCGGGATGTGCTGCACCACCCGGCGCAGCATGTCGGCCTGGCTCAGCGTTTCCTGCTGATAGGTCTGCGTGCGGTGATCCAGGTAGGTAAAGCTCAACGTGGCTCCGGAGGTGTAATGCGCCAGACGACTGCCCGAGATGGGCGGTTTTTTCAGGTAGCGGCCCAGGTAATTGACGGTCTTTCGGCCGTTTTCCGTCTTCTTCGACAAGTGGATGTGCCAGTGCTGGCCGCCAGCGGTCAGTATCAGACGGTGCCAGTCGCTTTCACAGTGGATGTGGGCCAGCTGCGGCGGCATCGTCAATTGCGAAAGCGGCTGTCCCAGCAGGTAATCGCGCACCAACCACATCCAGCGCCGCCGCAGGGCCTCTTTGTGGAACGACAGATTTTTCCAGACGCCCTGCTCATCCAGGCCGCCCGCGGTCACCGACAGGTGGACGTGGGGATGCCAGTTGAGCCGCCGGCCATAGGTGGCAGCCCCCCGAAAATCCCGACGCGCAAACCGCGCCGCCTGGCGGTGTAGATCAGGTTATCGGCCGCCAGACGAAACAGCGCATCGAGCAGCCAGCGGTTGTAGAAGAACAGGGACCACAGCGTGTCGGGCAGCGTGAACACCAGATGCTGCCAGGGGCAGTCGGGCAGACGGTTGTTTTGCACGGCGATCCACTGGTCGGTGGCCTTTTTTGCCGCAGGAAGGACAGGCCCGGCAATGGCAGGTGTTGCACAGGTATTTGACGTGTGGGCAATGCTCATTGGCGCAGGTGTAGTGTTTGACGCCCAGTATCGAGGTGCCGCAGGCGAGCATTTTGCTGATCGACTCCACTTCGATTTGGCGCAGACCGCCGGCCTCCAGCAAATCTGCCCAGCAGCCGTTGGCCGTGAAGAGGTTTTTGAGCGGTCGAGGTTTGTAAGCAGGCGGTGCAGAGGCCACGTCAGCAGGGCGGCTCCTCATCGTGGTGAATGACGGCGGTGATGGCGAATCCGCCTGGCCCTTCTCTCATCGAAACGCTTACGCAAGAAGCGTCGGGAAACATGTCGTTCATGCATAGGAATTTCAAAATGCCTATGCATCAAGCTGACGCTTGGAAGGAGGCGTCATGCCTTCATAGCGATGTGTAGGAAGACGCTGATGCGTTACTTATGCAGTGAAAATCCCTATAAATCAGCGTTAATGCAGGTTATTTCACCGCGAAGCCTAGGTGCGGACGCACCTTCCCCCTGTCAGGGCTTCACGTACCTCATCTGCGCGATCGCCTGAGCGTTGAGGACCAGTCCCTGTACCGTCAGCCCGCTGATTGCCGCCGTGTATACCATCCGCGCGCCACACAGCACGCAACGGAACGGATCGACGTTTAGAAAGGCTTTGGCCATCTGCACAAAATACAGCTTCGGTGTCGGTCTGGCGTCGCCATCTTCAATGCTTCATACACCTTCGGCAGGTATTTCCCACACACCGATTGGCCAGAAAACCAAAATACCGGATCATCCGGAAATGCTTTTCCGGGATGTGCTGCACCACCCGGCGCAGCATGTCGGCCTGGCTCAGCGTTTCCTGCTGATAGGTCTGCGTGCGGTGATCCAGGTAGGTAAAGCTCAACGTGGCTCCGGAGGTGTAATGCGCCAGACGACTGCCCGAGATGGGCGGTTTTTTCAGGTAGCGGCCCAGGTAATTGACGGTCTTT
>NZ_FNKU01000008.1 GCF_900100365.1 Pseudomonas cannabina
TATCTAGATGATCAATAATATTTCTTATATTTGTGGCGTCACTCATAAAAAAACCTCCGCAAATGGCACTATTTGTCGCCGTAACTGGCTGATTTCTCAGTGCGGCTGGGCTGATTTAGGCATAGATCACGTGCCGTGATCATCCCGCCAGTTAACTCTTCGGCAAGGAAAGCCTTGGCGGCGCTCATGTGATGGGTTCCTGAAACCCAATATGAAACCGCAGCTTGAGTTACGCCGAGAGCAATTGCAGTTTTTGCTTGGCCACCAAAAAAATTCACAAGCCTCTGGATGGGGGTCATAGGGAGGTAGTCCTGATAAGAATATTTATACAATAAGTATAAGATTTATTTTTTGCAACGCCATAAGCGAACTTATAAGCTGATAAGATGACTAACCTAGCCGACAGACTCAAAATCGCACGCGCGCACGCAGGCCTATCCCAGGGCGAACTCGCCCTAAAAGCGGGGATAAAGCAACCTGTGATTTCGCAGCTCGAGACAGGAAAAAATGCTGGCAGCAGTTTCGTAGTCAGTATCGCGAAAGCATGCGGCGTTAACGCTGAATGGCTGGTAAACGGTCAGGGTGGCATGCTCCCTGAAACTTCAGGATTTGATGCAAACGTAGAACCAGCCTTAGCACCGGTGAAATTTTATGAATACCCTGAAATAAGCTGGGTACAAGCTGGCGCGGCCACGGAGGCTTTAGTGATTGGAAATGTAGCGAATTGCGATGTCCACCCGTCAGACGCTTGGGCTGGGCCGAATGGTTTTTGGTTAAAGGTCAAAGGCCCGTCAATGACTGCACCAGGAGGAATTTCCTTTGTGGAAGGAATGCTGATCCTCATCGCACCAGGATTCGACATTCAAAGCGGCCAATATGTAGTTGCAAAAATTACTGATACAAACGAAGCAACTTTCAAACAGTTCTATAAAGATTCAGGACGATCTTATCTAAGGCCCTTAAATCCTGTTTTTAGCACGATTGAAATTGATGAGGACTGGCAGATAATTGGTCGTGTTGTAGACGCAAAATGGCCAAGGTCAGTATTATAAATGTTCATGAGGTAGCACCCTCATTCGAGAGCACTACCTACTCGTGTACCAATAACTCAGTTTTTTCTCCTGTGCATGGCTAATTCGATAGTGGCCCTGAATCGCCCAGAGCAGGTTTTGGCGAAAGCAGCTACCTGATTTGGTTGCATACGCCATAAGTCCACAACTTTAATGTTGCGCAGCATGATATATTCAGCATGTGACATGGTTTCCCCTCGTGTGGGTTCTCTGTGTTATACGGCCCGCCTGGAACTCTCACCTTCCCTGCGGGCCACCTTTTTCGCCGTTGTTACACAGCGATACATCTAGCATGAAATAATGAATTCATGCCAATTTCCTTGAAGCTCTCACAATCCATACGAAACATTTCGAGCCTCTTTCGCATGATCATGGATTCATTTTTTCATGAAATAATGAATTCATACTATTTGTGCCTCGTCCTGTACTCCTCATAAGCCTTCATCAAAAGATCGGTTATGCTCATCTGCTGCTCAGCAGCGTAAGCCTTGATTTCGGAATGCTTTTCAATAGGCACACGAATCTGAATGGGCTTCGGTAGGTTTGATGAGCTGCGTTCAATATTGACCGGGCCTGTGGGTGCTTTTGAAGCGGCACCAAACGCGCCCACATCAATTTTTGGAGCCTGCGGTTTGCGGTTTGGTGGAGATTTATCAGTCATACTTCATGCTCTCATGAATTAATGCTTTCATTATATCATGCATTATTCGCGTGGTTGAACACCTGCTGCACGACAGATAACGCTTTGTCATTAAGCCCTTTGAACCTAGTTTCAGTAATTGCTAGACCTAAATCCATCGCCGCGCCATACCCCGTAGAAAGCGGTATAGAGCCCGTGGCACACGCAAACCCAAAAGCTTCAATGTTAGACCTAGCGCTATCTAGCTCACGGTCAGACTGTGGTGTTCGGCTCAAAATGTAGAGAAGCTTGGTCCGTGGTACGCCTTCTGCCACAAACTCTGTTCCTAGTTTCAGTGCTTCTCGTAAATCGTCCTTTGTGACACCTGTAGGAATCACTATCACGCTAGCTACCTTGGCAATCTCCAGACTTTGATTGCTTGCATGAGGCCCGCCGTCCACTACAACCAACTGCCGTCCTTCTGCTTCCCGAATCAACTTATCAGAACGATGGTAAACCGTAGAATCGACTCTAGGTTGCAGTGACGCCTCATCGCGAGCGACAGACCAGAGGTACGAGGTCTGTTGTTGTGGGTTGATATCTGCCAATAGAGTATCCAAGCCAGCTCTCGCAGCCTCTGTGGCAATTGCTCTAGCAAGCGTTGACTTGGTGACGCCACCCTTTTGCTGTAATACCGCGATGATAGCCATGGCTCCTCCGCCTTCATGAAATACTGAAATACTGAAATACTGAAATACTGAAATTATCTGCCTGGTCGGCAATGCCTGCGTGAGACAGTATACTGAAAGAATACTTTCATGAAAGCATTTATTCATGAAAACATGTATTTCTTGCTATGGCAAGGTGCCAGCTCCGGCTGGTCCAACACAATCCATGTCCTTGGCGTTAGGTATGGCTCACAAGAGTAGTTCTTTCTGGCACGGCTCATTAGGGTTGCCTTTAGGCCAATTGAGCCATAACTGATAAGCTCGGCCCGTTTAGGTATACCAAAAGGGGCCATATGACGACGACTCTCAATGTTGCGCGGGTGTACCTGCGTGTCAGCACAGAAGACCAGGACTTGCAGCGCCAAGAAGCGATCATTGGCAATGCGCGAGCAGCGGGCTACTACGTGGCTGCGGTCTATCGCGAAAAAGCTTCGGGCGCTCGATCCGACCGTCCCGAGCTGTTGCGCATGATCGAGGACCTGCAACCAGGTGAGGTCGTCATCGCTGAGAAGATCGACCGAATCAGCCGTCTTCCCTTGGTCGAAGCAGAAAGGCTTGTGGACGCGATCAAGGCTAAGGGCGCACGCTTGGCGGTGCCCGGCATCGTCGATTTATCGGAATTGGCCGAGGCATCCAGTGGCGTCGCCAAGGTGGTGTTGCAAGGCGTACAAGACATGCTGTTGCGTGTGGCACTGCAAATAGCGCGTGACGACTTCGAGAACCGGCGAGAGCGACAGCGGCAAGGCATCGACTTGGCCAAGAGCGCTGGTCTATATAGAGGACGCAAGCCGAATGCTAAAGTGCATGAACAGATCATTGCCCTTAAAGGCGGCGGGTGTAGCATTGCAGAGACTGCTCGGCTGGCGGGGGTCAGCGTCAGCCAGGTAAAACGTGTTTGGTCGCAGTACCTGGCAGCTAAGCCCAATGTCTGAAATGCTGCTTGGTTCAGATACCCTGTCTATGACCCTGCTAAATTATTTTCAGTCTCTCGGTCAACAGTATCAAACCCTTTTCATTAGGCACAAAAATGCTCGATTTATCCGCAGAGCAACACCAACTGGCGAAGATAGTCCATGATTATGCCAGCCGATTTCCATCGACAGAAAGCGGCGATAGCCAGCTACTACAGGGCTGCTATGACTATATGATGGCTTTCAAACAGGTGCTCGACAGCTCATCAAAAATCCAAATGGACTATATCTGCCTGCAATATCCAGGATTTTTTCGCTTCGCAAAAATGATGGAGTTGCTGGCCCAAGGTATTGCTGATGGCGTCATTCAGGTACCGAAAGAGCACTAAAAGTGACAGACCAGAGAATTCTGGCGGTTATTACGATTGAAATCAGCTTAACGTACTTTAAAATCCGGTTTCTGAAGCGCCCCCATTTGGGGAAGATCACAAACCAAAACAGAGGCAAAAGCCATCGCCATCTTCCACGCCAATACCAAACCGATAGCACGCAGCGCCGGACGTTCGTCCGTTGCTGCTGCGGCCTATCGTTCTGGTACCGAGCTGGTCGATATGCGTACCGGTCTCGTCCATGACTACACCTGGCGCGATGGTGTTTTTTACACAGAAATAATGTTGCCGGACGGCACCAGTGCCGAGCGCAATGCTCTGTGGAACGCCGCCGAATCCGCAGAGAAGCGCAAGGATGGCCGGACAGGTCGCGAGTGGATCATCGCGTTACCCGCCGAACTGGATGAAGACGCGCGCCAAAAACTGGCATCTGCGTTTGGCATTGAGCTGGCCACCCGTTACGGCGTTGCCGTTGACTTGGCCATCCACTTGCCAAGTCGTGAAGGCGACAACCGCAACCACCATGCCTTTGTGATGACCACTACCCGGCAGGTCAGCCGTGATGCAACTGGTCTGCTGGTGATGGGTGAAAAGTCCACCATCGAGCTTTCAGATACCAAACGCCGCAGCGTGGGCCTTGGTTCCGCAGCAGATGAAGTGGTCGCCATCCGCCAGTTGTGGGAGCGGATGGCTAACCGCGCCCTGGAGAACGCTGGTTCAGATGCCCGGATCGATTCACGCAGTCTCAAGGCGCAGGGCCTAGATCGCGAGGCGACCATGCATCTTGGGCGGGTGGCCAGCGACATGGAACGCCGCGGAAAGGCCTCTGATCGGGGCGATGGCAACCGGCAAGTTGCTGTGAACAACGCGATGCTCGAGCAGATTTAATGAAGGCCCGTGGATTTCTGAATCTGTGACAACTGACGTAGCGAAGGCGGTATGACGCGCGCTAGCCATTTTTCATCCAGCGCCGGAATGGCACCCAATTGTTCTGCGATGTACACACATTGCAGCAAGGTTTGCTCCAGTAGCAGATAGGGCGCACCGGTTTCGTCTTCCGACATTTCCAAGAAAGACGGTGACGTCGTCGCCTTTGTGGCCTTCTTGGCATGTTCTGCGGCAAATTTCATATCCAAACGCTCTAGCCTCGACTCACTAGAGACCGTCACAACGGGTTTACCCCATTGCTTGTTAAGCTCGGCTTTGCTCCACCAGGTGGTACCTAACGGTGCCACCAGTTTCGCTTCCTCTAAACTCCATAGCGCGTCTAACATCTGCTCCAAACTGAGCATAACCATGCGCTCACCATTGACCTCCAATTCGAAGGCCAGCCGCTCTGGCGTATTGTCATCCTCATCGAATCGAACTCTGGTCGGCCAAGCTATCAATTTCAAATCATCAGAAAGCTGCAATGTTCTCTCCTATGATAGGGGCAAAAAAGGGACCGAGGAGCAATGGAACAGCCAACCGACTTAATCGGCATCGAAGCATGGTAACCAAAATTACGCTAATTTCTTACCTGATGCCCCCTCGCACTTATGAGTCATGCTCAGAGAAAGCTTTCGCGTCGGGTAGCGTCACGCCGCCTCAAGGCTCAGCGTGATACGCCTGCCCAGTAGGCCTAGCGCTCGCTCGACCTGCTCGATTTTCGAGGTGTGCAGGAAGTCCACCAGCCGATCCACGACTTGCCGCGTACAGCCCAGGCGGCGCGCCAGCTCCGCACGGCTCACGCCGTTGTCCAACATGCTGTTCCACAGCATGATCTTGGCGACGGTCAGCGCAGGCAGGTGCATCACCAGCTCGTCACCGACTGGTAGTGACGCCTGCGGGATTTTTCGGCGCTGGTCGACATAGAGCGACAATGCCGACTCCATACCGTTCAGGGCTTCGTCCAGGGCCTCGGTCAAGGTGTCACCTGAGGCGTTCATTTCGGGGATGTTCGGGCAAGAAAGCCAGACGCCAGTCTGTTCTTGATGCTGCGTCAGCGGATACTGATACATAAGGCCTCACCTGTCGTGGTGCAGCTGAAGCTCAGTCCTTGAGGCCCAGCTGTTTGATGATCGATTTGCGTAACCCTTCGTGCATTTCCTTGCTGCCGTGGTCTGCAAAGATGGTCGCCTTGCCATTCAAGTACACCTTGAAGTGACTGCCCTTGGCCGCTTTGAACTCAGCGCCTTGAGCCTGTAACCATCGCCGAAACTCGCTGCACTTCATTGCTTCAGTCCTTGCCGTTTCGGTAGAGGTATCATGCAACATATCTACTGCTAAAGCAATACTAATGTTGCTTCTCTAACGCCGCGAGCTGCCCCAAAAGCATGCCTTCATTGAAGGCAAAGAGCGATTTACCATGCGCATAATTTTCTGAGCAGCCTGCGCGCACACGCGCCCGGTTGAGGACTGGGGCGGCTTGCCGCCCTGGGCCGATTTATCCGGGTCTTAGCGCCCGAAGGGTGCCCGTAGGTCAGGGCAGGGCAGCCTTATCGCCCTAGGCCGCTTAGACTGGCTGTTTCGCTGATTTATATGCGCAGACATACGCGCCGTGCTGAAGGCACGACTTGCGCGTGCATTTCTGCTTTATGTGTGGAATGAAAATAAAGTGTCATCCGTACAAATAAAGTCTCATCCTATTTTCCGGCTATGCTCCATCACTAGCCGACCAAGGGCAGGGAAGCCACATTTCGTACGGAGCATGTATGTCAAGTTTACGAGCAGAATATCAACGGTTCTTAGGGAGGCGCTGCAAAAATAGCCAACTGTCCCCACCCTTGGCACACTAAGTTCCTTCAACAGCCTCCCTCTCCGTGAGCGTTACGCGCGTGCAGAAGACCTTCTCCGAACTCGAATATACCGGCAAGAAAAAGCAGACTCGCCGAGATCGCTTCCTGGCTGACCTTGAACAGTTGGTGCCCTGGGCCCTGCTGGAGGCGCAAGTGGCGCCGTTTTATAGCAACACCGCAGGCAAGCGCGGACGCCCTGCGATAGGGGTGTCGCGCATGTTGCGCATGTACGTCGTGCAGCAGTGTTTCGGTTTCTCCGATGAAGGTTGCGAAGATGCCGTCTACGACAGCCAGGCCATCCGCGGTTTTATGGGTATCGACCTGGGTCGCGAGTCTGCACCGGATGCCACCACCTTGCTGCGTTTTCGCCGCTTGCTGGAAGTCCATCAGCTAACCCGGCTGCTGTTTGAAACGATTAACCAGCATCTGGCCAGCCGGGGGCTGCTGCTCAAGGAAGGCACTATCGTCGACGCTACTCTGATCGCCGCGCCGCCCTCGGTCAAGAACCGAGAAGGCAAGCGTGATCCTGAGATGCATCAGGCCAGGAAAGGCAATCAATGGCACTTTGGGATGAAGGCCCACATTGGTGTAGACGCCACGTCGGGGCTGGTGCACAGCGTAGTAGGGACGGCCGCTAACGTGGCGGATGTCACCCAAGTTGGCCAGTTGCTTCACGGTGACGAAACCTATGTTTCGGGTGACGCTGGATACACCGGTGCGGCCAAGCGACCGGAGCATGCTGAACGGGACGTTATCTGGTCGATTGCAGAACGGCCAAGCAGTTACAAGCAGCACGGCGAAGGCAGCGTGCTGTATCGGGTCAAGCGCAAAATTGAATATGCCAAGGCGCAACTGCGTGCCAAGGTCGAGCACCCCTTCCAGGTAATCAAGGTGCGCTTCAATCATCGCAAGGTTCGCTACCGTGGGCTGGAAAAGAATACAGCGCAGTTGTTCAGTTTGTTTGGGTTGGCCAATCTGATGCTGGCCAAGCGGTATTTACAACAGACGGCAGGATAAATCCGTCTGAAAGGCGGGACTGGCCCGCCTTTCAGCAAAATGAGGGCAGAAATCTGCTCGAGAAACGTAAAATAAGGCCGGCAGGTTGAAAAAAACCGGCTTGGAAATGGGGACGGTGCGAACGGGTTAATTGTTCAGCGTCTCCCTAGGGAAGGTCTGAAGTAGCCGGATGTTTTCCGGCTACCGAGTCCTCAGCACTTTTCAAAAAACGATGCATGTCGAAATTTGCTCAATTATCTTCGCTTTTTAGCTCTTTCGGCCGCTGCAAAGCCTTTTGCGGTAACCATTTCCTGCATTACACGCGCACCTCTCCTGCGCTCGCCAACAAATGTCGGCGGGCCATCCACAGGTTTGACAGGGCGAACAACGTCACCATCTGCGCGGTGTTCTTGGCCAAGCCCCGAAAGCGCACTTTTTCATAGCCAAACTGGCGTTTGATGACCCGAAACGGATGCTCGACCTTGGCGCGAACCTGGCCTTGGCCTTCTCGATTTTGCGGATCGCCTTGTACAAAATACTGCGTTTTCCGTGCTTTTTGTAAGTGCTGCGGCGGGCGGCAATCTGCCAAATGACCTTGCGCCCAGCGTGTTCTTCGCGCTTCTCGACCCCGGTGTAACCTGCGTCGGCGCAGACTACGTTTTCCTCGCCGTGCAGCAGTTTGGCAACCTGCGTGACGTCTGCCACATTGGCCGCTGTTACTACCACGCTGTGCACCAGGCCTGACTCGTCGTCGGCGCCGATGTGAGCCTTGGCGCCGAAATAGTACTGGTTACCTTTCTTGGTTTGATGCATCTCAGGATCGCGTTTGCCATCCTTGTTCTTGGTCGAACTGGGCGCGTGAATCAGCGTGGCATCGACGATGGTGCCTTGACGCAACGACAAGCCACGGTCGCCCAGATAACCATTAATTACGCCGAGAATCCCGGTCGCCAACTCGTGCTTTTCCAGCAGACGACGGAAGTTGAGAATGGTGGTTTCGTCTGGAATTCGCTCCAGGCTCAGGCCTGAAAACTGACGCAGGATGGTCGTCTCATACAGCGCTTCTTCCATCGCCGGATCGCTGTAGCCGAACCAGTTCTGCATCAGATGAACACGCAGCATCGCCATCAGTGGGTAGGCGGGCCGGCCACCTTCTCCTTTTGGATAATAGGGCTCAATCAGGGCAATCAAACCTTTCCAGGGCACCACCTGATCCATCTCGATCAGGAACAATTCCTTACGGGTCTGCTTGCGCTTGCCGGCATACTCGGCGTCGGCGAAGGTCATCTGTTTCATCATCGAAAAGCTCGGCGACTGGTGTCCGGAGATTTTGCCAAATTAGGAAGTCTTTTTCAGAGTTTCCTTAGAGGGTGTAGACAAAATAAATTAAACTTTCACTCCCTTGTCTGAATAGCCCTCAAGCCATGCCTAAAACCGGACGTCCTCGCTCGATTGCCGCCGAGCACTATCCCGTGCTGGTGAAACTCGCTCATGCACAGCCCTATTCCAGCCAGGCCGAATTGGCGCTCGTATTCTTCGCCGAAACCGGTATCACTGCGCATCCCGACACCTTTGCAAAAGCGTTGAAAATGGCAGGGATTACGCGTGTAAAGCAGCGGGCCAAGGGAAGTTTTCAGTCACCTGAACCTAATAAAGCCTATGGCTACAATGAAACCCACCGCCGCCAACTGCCGGAGCAGCTATATCCGAGTTGCTTGACAGATACCGAGTGGGCACTGGTCGCCGACCTGTTTGAAAGCCAGGGCGGACGAGGAGTGCCACCGCTTCACTCTCGGCGCACGTTGCTGGAAGCCTGTTGCTATGTCGTACGCACGGGGTGCTCATGGCGAATGCTACCCCGCGATTTTCCTCATTGGGACAATGTCTACAAAACGTTCCGCCGGTGGAGCGCTCAAGGCAAGTTCGAGCAAATGCATGATCGCTTGCGAGCTCAATGGCGTGAGCGGGAAGAACGCGCTGACAGCCCGTCAGCAGCGATCCTGGATTCACAGTCGACCCGCAGTTCTCCTCAAGGCGGTGACAGCGGCTACGACGCAGGCAAAAAAGTGAAGGGGCGTAAACGAAGTCTGATTGTCGATACATTGGGCCTGCTGCTGGCTGTCAGTATCAGTGCTGCAAGCGTGCAGGATCGTGACGCGGCGGATGATGCGGTGGCGTACTCGAAGGAAAAATATCCGTCACTGAGCACGCTTTTTGTTGATAGTGCGTACGCAGGAAAATGGGCACAGCGCACCCATCAACTGCACGCTATCGATGTTGAACAGGGCAGCCTGCGGCTGCAAATCGCCCGTTCTTGCGATCGCGTAGCAGCAGAAACATGGATTTGAGCTTTGTCATGAGGCCCATTATTGATCATCATGAAGCCTGCTTACCCACCGTTGCTGCTTCAGATGAGTCCAGCCTACACACCTCGACCACTCAAAAACCTCTTCACCGCCAATCAATGCTGGGCACACCTCCTCGAGGAGGGCGGCTTGCGCGACATCGAAGTCGAGTCCGTCACCAAAATGCTGGCCTGCGGCACCTCGATCCTGGGCGTCAAACACTACACCTGCGGCAACGACAGCTGCCCGCACGCCAAATACCTGTGCAACACCTGCAGCTGCCGCGCCTGTCCATCCTGCGGCAAAAAAGCTACCGATCAGTGGATCGCCAATCAACAGCACCGCTTACCCGAGTGTACCTGGCAACACCTGGTGTTCACATTGCCTGACACCCTGTGGCCGCTGTTCTTTCATAACCGTCACTGGCTCGATGCCTTGTGTCGCCTGGCCGTCGACAACCTGCTCTATGCGGGCCGACGCCGGGGCGTGGAGGTGGGTGTTTTCTGCGCCATCCACACCTACGGCCGGCGACTTAACTGGCACCCCCACATCCATGTCTCGGTCACCTTGGGTGGGATCGATGACGCAGGTGTCTGGAAAGATCTGTCGTTTCATCCATCAGCCTTGCGTCGGCGCTGGATGTGGAATGTACGCCAGTACCTGCTCAGTCAGTGGGAGCACACCACCGTCCCACCTGAAAACGCTCATCTGCAGAGCGAAAATGACTGGCGTCACCTTGTGCTCAACGCCGGTGGTCAGCACTGGCACATCCACTTGTCGAAGAAGACGAAAAACGGCCGAAAGACCGTCAATTACCTGGGCCGCTACCTGAAAAAACCGCCCATCTCGGGCAGTCGTCTGGCGCACTACACCTCCGGTGCCACGTTGAGCTTCACCTACCTGGATCACCGCACCAAGACCTATCAGCAGGAAACGCTGAGCCAGACCGACATGCTGCGCCGGGTGGTGCAGCACATCCCCGAAAAGCACTTTCGGATGATCCGGTATTTTGGATTTCTGGCCAACCGCGTCTGTGGCCGACAGCTACCCCGGGTGTATGAGGCGCTACGCATGGAAAGGCGTGGCAAAGCGCCAAAACTGTATTTTGCGCAGATGAGCAAAGCGTTCTTGCAGCGGGATCCGTTCAGCTGCGTGCTGTGCGGAGCGCGGATGGTGTACACCGCAGCCATCGCCGGCCTGACGGTGCAGGGCTTGATCAACAACGCTCAAAGCATCGCGCAATTGAGGTACGTGCCGGCCTGATACGGGAGAAGTGCGTCCAAAATCTGGAAAAGGTACAGAAAAGTCGCTTTCAATCCATTTTTCGGCGTGGGTGATGGGTGAAAAAAGCTTTTTGCCGACATCGACGCCACGTTGGCATCACGCAGAGGGGACCTTTTTCGGCGGATTACCTTGTATAGGAATTATTGAAATTCCTATACATCAAGTGATCCGTGGCCCGAATAACAGAAGAACAGGGCAATGGCACTCTGAACAAGGCGATCTATTTTCCGTGGAGCCTGTTCAGACTGGATTTGTGGTCATGCCCAAGCGATGGGTAGTGGAGCGAACTCATGCCTGGAATGAGAGAGCTCGGCGACTGATCATGCATCATGATCGCCTTTTTGCGGTAAGCGAGGCATGGGTTTGGTTGGCTGAGGCTCGAATACTCGCGCGCCGACTCACTACATGATTTTGTCTACACCCTCTTAGGCATGGTGCAATGCTGTGTAGGCAAAGGACAAACAGCTTACTTTATTTTGTCTACACCCTCCTAGGCATCAATGATGGCAAAGCAATATTTAATTATATGATCAAAGTAATGTCACAGTAGTTGCACTAAGGAGACGCTGATTTATTCTAAAACCCAGCTGTTGCCCCCAGATAAATCAAGGCCTCCAGAGCGTTGCAGGGACGAAAAATCGAATAAATCAGCGCCTCCCTAAGCCTTTACAACCGCCTTGAAATTTAATTTGCACTAGTAAAGGTACCATGCTAAATTTTTCATTCCAAACATACATAAATTAAGGTTTAAAAATGGCTAGTTATGAAATCCGGTTATCCATGGTTGACTTTGAAAAGGATAGTATTCCTGAAATATTGGTGCAGTATTGGAACAAGGAAAAGCTGGCTTTTGCGTCTTACGTAACAGCTTCCGGCAACGACAAAGGCTTTGATACAGTAAGAAGCGAATCCGATACCAATGAAGACGGCAAGACGAATGCTCAGGACAATGCCGCAATAATCGCATTAGCCAATGCATTTGCAGTAATGAATCTTTCTATAGAAAAACGGAAGTAAGATAATAAACCGGGTAGCCACCAGTCTTGCGAGAGGGATTTTCCTCAACGCACACGGCACCTGGCTAAGTCTACTCAATGTGTAGGGATTTTTAATTCCTACACATTAAATTTTCAGCATGCGCATGAAAATTGTGAGATTTAAAAATCTGTTATTGTGACTATATACCTTCAGCACAAGCCATGTCTAACATGGCGTTAGATGTAGCGGCCTGCAATCGAAATGGCGCCGACCTGCAATCATCGCGTTTTTCGACCAGGATTGATTGCATCTATCCGAGCCAGCAAACCGGGATTATTCGCGAATGAACCTGCGTTCATCTGGTTCGACCTGCAATCGATTGTCATGAACCGGAATTATTTGCGAGTGATCGCTCGCCGCTTATGTCTCATTTGAGCATACCCTTGTGAGACGCATGGCCGAGACGCTTTTTGCGTCTCAATAGGGTGGCTTTTCAATTTTGACATGGTAAGTTCTCAGCTTCTAGAGCCTAAAGAGACAAACTTGACGATGGCCCTTTACGGATACGCTCGCGTTTCCACAAGCGATCAAGATTTCGTTCTGCAAGAAAAAACTTTGCGTGAAGCAGGTTGTGATGTCGTGCGCGCCGAGAAAAAAACGGGGCTAGTGTACTGTTTGCGAAATTATTTACCCATGACCTACAAACTAAGTTATTGATAAAATTTGAATTTTCCGTTCGTCAGTAGCTGGTTTTTTCGAAAACAGTACACTAGCCTGGTTGGTAGGACGGAGTTGAAAACACTGCTCGATTTTCTACGCTTGGCGATACATTAGTGGTGACGCGTATTGATCGTCTCGCACGTGAAAAAAAGCGTTTAACCAGCCTCAACGCCACGTTGGTATCACGCCGAGTGGGCCTTTTTCGGCGGATTACCCTGTATAGGAATTATTGAAATTCCTATACATCGAGCTTTCAGATCAGCGATCAAAAAAGTTATTGTAGTCCCTAACGAACGCCTCACGAGAAGTGGTCATCGCTTCTAGATCTGCTACTTTGCCGTGTCTCATAGGCGGTAACTCCATACCTCGCGCCATTGCTATGGCACGGACAGAGAACTCAGTTTTTGCTGCACTGCCCCTATGATCAGGCATAGCATTAGCAACCCACCAATGTATTTCACCTAATATACTTAAAGCTTGTGAATCGGAAACGCTCGCATCCAACGCTTGATTATAAAGTTCTTCTACATGAGCAAGCACTTCTGGCACATCGGCAGAAAAAGTGTGCCTTATATAAAAAGGCTCGCCAGCTTCAAGGTGCCTTATAGCAGAGTATCTACTATCATATCTATTCGCATCAGGGTCTGCACTTACCACGACAGTTGAGAGAGTTATACGCTTACCATTTATATTGTCTCGCAGAGGAAACTCGTGCATTGGAACGCCCTCAACATCCTCGCAAAATTCACCATCCTTTCGATTTCTGTAACGATCAAGAATGTAAGCATATTGATTTGCCAGAGGCGTTGTCGGATTGTGATTGTAAGTTGGGTATCGCTCGCTTTCCTCGCCAAAAGTTTTGTAATCTCCGCCAGCAGCTTCGCTTCTCCAGCGCTGTGCCAAGGCCCACAATTGGCTAAATGCTTGAACTTGACCCGAAGCAATGCCAGCACCTGCGTGGCGAGACGCATCGAAGAAGGAACGACCATATTCCATCTGATGAGGAAGATGGTCCTGGTTATACTGAGGATCGGGCCAGCGAGCTACGCCAATTAACGATTGCTGATAATACGTTAAGCCGGTTTGTGCTGGAGGGCCCGATAATTCACCATAACGAGCTGACCTACGATGCGATGTTCTAGCGGTAGCAGGCTCCGCGTCAGGTGAAGAGTAATGACTGGAAGGAGACATTACCTGAGGTTTCGATGATATACATCCCATTTTCCATTCCTTAAAATTAGGTGTTGCCGACCTTAAAGAAATCGTTTCTAAAGTAGCGATTGAGGGTTACTCGGCCCTGTACCCAAAAGTCAGTCAGCGAAGCTAAGGAGCCGCTGATTTATTCGATTTTCGTCCCGCCAGCAACGCTCTGAAGTACTTGATTTATCACGGGGCAACAGCTGGGTTTCAGAATAAATCAGCGCCTCCCTAAGGCAAGGCAAAAAAGGCACGGTAGCGGAATCTACTGGTTGTAGATGACAATCCCTACCGTGCTCGCGCACGAGCCTGCTTTTAACGCAGCATCACCGATGAGCGGCTACTTTTCGTGCAGAGCCTAATAACTGAGTCGCCACAGGGTCGTAATCAGTTCCCGTTGGCCGAAACGCCGGAACGAAATTCCTATTCTATGAAACACAACCCTTGTTGATCGCGTCGTTCAGAACTTTAGCCGAGACGAACTTGACGACTTTCTTGGCAGCAATTTCGATAGCGGCACCAGTCGAAGGGTTGCGGCCAGTGCGTGCTGGACGCTCTGCCACTTTCAGTTTGCCGATGCCCGGTAGAGTGATTTCTGCACCGCTTTCCAGTTGGTCGGCAACGATCTGTCCCAATTGCTCAAGAGCCTTAAGCGCGGTGGTTTTTGGCGCATCGATAGCTTCTGCAATACCGACAACCAATTGGTCTTTCGTCAGAGCCATAGTGGCGTTCCTTCCCTATCAAATTCATTTGGATTGCAGAGTAAGGGGTCAGCTTGGGGCAGGCAAGAGTCCCGCTCTCCAGTAGCAGCCCCATTGACCACGAAATGTAGAAACACGAACCAAGCTTGAGTTAGGTCCGAACACTCACTGACGTAGTGCTCGCGCGCTATGCAGCACAGAACTGGGCAGCCTGCGGCTGCAAATTGTGGGATTTTGAAATCGGTTATCATAGCCGAAATCGAGTCGATCCCTCCTCAGCACAGGCTTACACATGGCGTCAGAGACCAAAAAACGTAAACGGGCGAGCCGGGCAAAAGCCAAGGCAAAGCAGACCCGTCTCCAACGCGCCGGGCATACCACCTTCGTTCCCGATACCGACTTTTTCTTCGATATCGATCCTTTGGGTGATGTCGATCTTTGTAGTTGCTGCCAGACAACGTATCTGAACGACATGTTTCCCGACGCTTCTTGCGTAAGCGTTTCGATGAGAGAAGGGCCAGGCGGATTCGTCATCACCGCCGTCATTCACCACGATGAGGAGCCGCCCTGCTGACGTGGCCTCTGCACCGCCTGCTTACAAACCTCGACCGCTCAAAAACCTCTTCACGGCCAACGGCTGCTGGGCAGATTTGCTGGAGGCCGGCGGTCTGCGCCAAATCGAAGTGGAGTCGATCAGCAAAATGCTCGCCTGCGGCACCTCGATACTGGGCGTCAAACACTACACCTGCGGCAACGACAGCTGCCCGCACGTCAAATACCTGTGCAACACCTGCCATTGCCGGGCCTGTCCTTCCTGCGGCAAAAAGGCCACCGACCAGTGGATCGCCGTGCAAAACAACCGTCTGCCCGACTGCCCCTGGCAGCATCTGGTGTTCACGCTGCCCGACACGCTGTGGTCCCTGTTCTTCTACAACCGCTGGCTGCTTGATGCGCTGTTTCGTCTGGCGGCCGATAACCTGATCTACACCGCCAAGCGGCGCGGTTTGCGCGTCGGGATTTTCGGGGCGCTGCACACCTATGGACGGCGGCTCAACTGGCATCCCCACGTCCACCTGTCGGTGACCGCGGGCGGCCTGGATGAGCAGGGCGTCTGGAAAAATCTGTCGTTCCACAAAGAGGCCCTGCGGCGGCGCTGGATGTGGCTGGTGCGCGATTACCTGCTGGGACAGCCGCTTTCGCAACTGACGATGCCGCCGCCGCTGGCCCACATCCACTGTGAAAGCGACTGGCACCGTCTGATACTGACCGCTGGCGGCCAGCACTGGCACATCCACTTGTCGAAGAAGACGGAAAACGGCCGAAAGACCGTCAATTACCTGGGCCGCTACCTGAAAAAACCGCCGATCTCGGGCAGTCGTCTGGCGCATTACACCAACGGGGCCACGTTGAGCTTCACCTACCTGGATCACCGCACACAGACCTATCAGCAGGAAACGCTGAGCCAGGCCGACATGCTGCGCCGGGTGGTGCAGCACATCCCGGAAAAGCATTTCCGGATGATCCGGTATTTTGGTTTTCTGGCCAATCGGGTGTGTGGGAAATACCTGCCGAAGGTGTATGAAGCATTGAAGATGGCGACGCCAGGACCGACACCGAAGCTGTATTTTGTGCAGATGGCCAAAGCCTTTCTAAACGTCGATCCGTTCCGTTGCGTGCTGTGTGGCGCGCGGATGGTATACACGGCGGCAATCAGCGGGCTGACGGTACAGGGACTGGTCCTCAACGCTCAGGCGATCGCGCAGATGAGGTACGTGAAGCCCTGACAGGGGGAAGGTGCGTCCGCACCTAGGCTTCGCGGTGAAATAACCTGCATTAACGCTGATTTATAGGGATTTTCACTGCATAAGTAACGCATCAGCGTCTTCCTACACATCGCTATGAAGGCATGACGCCTCCTTCCAAGCGTCAGCTTGATGCATAGGCATTTTGAAATTCCTATGCATGAACTGGGCAGCCTGCGGCTGCAAATTGTGGGATTTTGAAATCGGTTATCATAGCCGAAATCGAGTCGATCCCTCCTCAGCACAGGCTTACACATGGCGTCAGAGACCAAAAAACGTAAACGGGCGAGCCGGGCAAAAGCCAAGGCAAAGCAGACCCGTCTCCAACGCGCCGGGCATACCACCTTCGTTCCCGATACCGACTTTTTCTTCGATATCGATCCTTTGGGTGATGTCGATCTTTGTAGTTGCTGCCAGACAACGTATCTGAACGACATGTTTCCCGACGCTTCTTGCGTAAGCGTTTCGATGAGAGAAGGGCCAGGCGGATTCGCCATCACCGCCGTCATTCACCACGATGAGGAGCCGCCCTGCTGACGTGGCCTCTGCACCGCCTGCTTACAAACCTCGACCGCTCAAAAACCTCTTCACGGCCAACGGCTGCTGGGCAGATTTGCTGGAGGCCGGCGGTCTGCGCCAAATCGAAGTGGAGTCGATCAGCAAAATGCTCGCCTGCGGCACCTCGATACTGGGCGTCAAACACTACACCTGCGGCAACGACAGCTGCCCGCACGTCAAATACCTGTGCAACACCTGCCATTGCCGGGCCTGTCCTTCCTGCGGCAAAAAGGCCACCGACCAGTGGATCGCCGTGCAAAACAACCGTCTGCCCGACTGCCCCTGGCAGCATCTGGTGTTCACGCTGCCCGACACGCTGTGGTCCCTGTTCTTCTACAACCGCTGGCTGCTTGATGCGCTGTTTCGTCTGGCGGCCGATAACCTGATCTACACCGCCAAGCGGCGCGGTTTGCGCGTCGGGATTTTCGGGGCGCTGCACACCTATGGACGGCGGCTCAACTGGCATCCCCACGTCCACCTGTCGGTGACCGCGGGCGGCCTGGATGAGCAGGGCGTCTGGAAAAATCTGTCGTTCCACAAAGAGGCCCTGCGGCGGCGCTGGATGTGGCTGGTGCGCGATTACCTGCTGGGACAGCCGCTTTCGCAACTGACGATGCCGCCGCCGCTGGCCCACATCCACTGTGAAAACGACTGGCACCGTCTGATACTGACCGCTGGCGGCCAGCACTGGCACATCCACTTGTCGAAGAAGACGGAAAACGGGCGAAAGACCGTCAATTACCTGGGCCGCTACCTGAAAAAACCGCCCATCTCGGGCAGTCGTCTGGCGCATTACACCTCCGGAGCCACGTTGAGCTTTACCTACCTGGATCACCGCACGCAGACCTATCAGCAGGAAACGCTGAGCCAGGCCGACATGCTGCGCCGGGTGGTGCAGCACATCCCGGAAAAGCATTTCCGGATGATCCGGTATTTTGGTTTTCTGGCCAATCGGGTGTGTGGGAAATACCTGCCGAAGGTGTATGAAGCATTGAAGATGGCGACGCCAGGACCGACACCGAAGCTGTATTTTGTGCAGATGGCCAAAGCCTTTCTAAACGTCGATCCGTTCCGTTGCGTGCTGTGTGGCGCGCGGATGGTATACACGGCGGCAATCAGCGGGCTGACGGTACAGGGACTGGTCCTCAACGCTCAGGCGATCGCGCAGATGAGGTACGTGAAGCCCTGACAGGGGGAAGGTGCGTCCGCACCTAGGCTTCGCGGTGAAATAACCTGCATTAACGCTGATTTATAGGGATTTTCACTGCATAAGTAACGCATCAGCGTCTTCCTACACATCGCTATGAAGGCATGACGCCTCCTTCCAAGCGTCAGCTTGATGCATAGGCATTTTGAAATTCCTATGCATGAACGTTTTGCGCAGCATCCAGGGATCCGCCATGGCCAAGTCCTTGGCCGACAGGATCTGCATGCCCTCCAGGTGCGCTTTCATTTTTCGACCGATGCCCCAGACCTCTCCGACAGAGGTATTGCGCAGCACCCAATCACGTTTTGCAGGGTCGCAGATGTCCACGACCCCGCCGGTGTGCGCTTGCAGCCGTTTGGCTGTGTGATTGGCCAGCTTGGCCAGCGTTTTGGTGGGTGCGATCCCCACACCCACCGGGATACCGGTGCAGCGGTAGACTTTTGATCGAATCGATCTTCCCAGCTCGGTCAAATTGCCAGGCATGCCGGAGAGGTCTGCGAACGCCTCATCGATGCTGTAAACCTCAACGGCAGGGACCATGGATTCTATGATGGCCATCACGTGCTGGCTTAAGTCGCCATTTATGTGGAATGGAAAATTATTCTCCCAGTCTTCCGTTCCTTGACGAGATTACTACGTCCACACTACCGGAACGCGTCTTGAAGCAGGCACCCTCCGCCGATACCTGAGCCGCTCCGTGCACAGCCTGATAGGTGTCGTGACAAATGCGGTGGGTGTGACTCAGATTGATCAATCGCTACATGATAAGAGAACCTACCTTTTTACGCTGATCGCAGCTTTGCCATTGAGGCGCTGTCGACTATTTAAATATTTGGAAAGCATAATGGAACTCGATGGACACTGATGACCACTCATGCGCGGCACATGTAAAAGTAAAAGCGAATAGATAAGTCGGTGGTGGTGATCTGTCGGTTAAAAGCATGGCAAGCAACTCGCTCACCCACTGTAAAAATAAAATCAACTTAGATCCACGATGGAGAAAGTAAAATGAAAGCTCGCTCAAAGAAATCAGTAGGCATTGTTGCTTTGGCACTTTTAATGGGCAAGGTGTATGCCGCTCCTACTCCTGCCGCGTGCCCGGATGTCAGCGTCATCAAACAACATCAGGAAGGGCAAGGTTTTGTGTATACGGCACCAGCCCCAAACAACCAACAATGGAGAGGCGAAAACCCGCGAGGCGATGCAAAGGACATAAATAGTATTGCTTTCAAAACTGCAAATATACGTAACCGAAGCGCGATCACAGGTAATGCATTTGTGGCGTGCGACTATGAGGGTAATAGCAGCGCAGGAATCAGGATGAGTCTTGAAACGCTCAAGGTAGCAACACCTGTGGGGAAAGCTTGGAACGGACTCAGTTGCAGTGAAAGCAACCCATCCCTCTGCACGTTTGAGTATTGATGTTTTTATAATATACATTTTACAAATAGCTATTCAGCTTAATGCAGGTAGCTTTTAGTAAAACTACAAAAACAGATCACAGCGCCCACGACTATCGGCTTTTTCCCCTCGATTTGACTGGGCGTTCTGCAGGGCCTGAACGTAAGACGTCCCCAGCCCCACTGGTCAACGTCGTCAGAATCAGCGTAGCCCAGAAGCATTCCACCTAACTTACTAAAGCCCAAAATTGCTGCTGAACGACTGGATTCCATACCGACGCAAAACATCCTTGATCTGGAAATAGGGCGCGCCCATTTTCACGTAGGGTTTTGCATCGTAGCTGCGGGCAATAACGCAACCATCGTTGTTGCTGAGCACAACTATAGGAACCTTGGCCAAGTCTGGTCGAAACACGCGCTCACAGCTGGCGTAGAACGAGTTGCAATCGACCAGACCAAACACCGGCGTTGGCTTGTTACTCAAAGCTTGTGACGCCATGTCGCACAACGCCCCATATCGACAGCTCTTCACCTTCCAGGATATGCCGAGGCGGATAGGCAGGGTTGGCTGACTTCAGCACCACATGGTCACCCTGTAGGATGAGAATTTTGCACAGCGGCTCGTTGTTCACGGCAGCAATGACAATGCTCCCGCTGGACGGTTTTCTGGAGCGATCCACGACAACCAGGCTGTCATGAAAAATCTTGGCACCCTCCATGCTGTCGCCATCGATCTTGGCCACGTAAATGTGAGGGGCGCGCAAATCCATCAGCCGGTCGAATGAGAAGTCCTGCTCGATGTGGTCCGCAGCCGGATTAGGAAAACCGGCAGGGATTTTGAAAGTGTAGAAGGGTATGACCTTTCCGGATTCGCACAACCGGCCGAGTATTTTGACGTTCATGAGGCGAACCTGGCAGGAACAGAGTTAACTGTATGCACGTACAGTTAACGGCGTGCCGCCATCACCCGTCAACTCAAGCCGACCAACTGCGCAAAACGCATGCCTTCATTGAAGGCAAAGAGCGATTGACCATGCACATAATTATTTGAACAGCCTGCGCGCACACGCGCCCGGTTGAGGACTGGGGCGGCTTGCCGTTCCAGGCCGATTTATCCGGGTCTTAGCGCCCGTAGGGTGGCCGCAGGCCAGGGCAGGGCAGCTTCATCGCCCTGGGCCGCTTAGACAGGCTGTTTCACTGACGTATAGGCGCAGACATACGCGCCGTGCCGAAGGCACGACTTGCGCGTGCATTACTGCTTTATGAGGTGGGTTCCCACCGCGTAAATCCCTGTTTTTCCTGAAAGGGATAACTGAAGGGGGGATAAAATTTCATTTATTTCAAACACTCCAGTGCGCCACCTCCGGCGTGGCCAAAAAGAGCCGTTGGCACAGCTAAAAAACGGCACAACCAGCACCGGCGTGCGGTCCTTGCAATGCCTGGCCATAGGGTCACCCACCGCCCTTAAAACGCAGGCGTGACAATGCCTCCGCGTGAGCGGATGCAGTTTTCGGACAAAGTGGGGGCCTGTTAGGCTTTTTTGCTCCTCGACGCCAGGAGCCTATCCAGCGCACTGGACACGGTGTTGCTCACTGGCGGCGATGTGCTGGTGTCCGCGACATCTTGCGTATCCGGTACGCCCGCCTCCCGATTTTCCTTGGCCTGCCAGCGCTGACGCGACGTTTCACGGCGCTGGAGTTCCAGAGAGTGCTTTTCCATGTCCGCCAAGCGCTGTTGCCCTATGTCGCGCAACTGAGCATCGCGACGCTTCTTGGCCGACTTCTGCACGCGTTCATGAACATAGGCCAGGCCAAGGTCTTTCCAGAAAAGCTTGGTGAAGCGGATCAGGACGCGGGTGCGCACTAGGTGCAGACCGTTATCGTCCTTCTCGTCCAGGCGAATGCGCTCGATACGACGGTACACATACCCCGCATCATCCAGGGTTTTCATCAAGCGACACAGCGCCGGTGCAGAGATACCCGCATCCTCGGCAATGCCACACTGAGTGTTAAGCACATAGCGGCCATTGTCGGGGTCGATGTAGCCCAGCACGCTGGTGGCCAGGTCCAGGCGAACCAGCAGCTGCTCGGCCACGCGCTCGATGGCCAGAAACTTCTCCCGCCGGGTACGCCTGTCGCCATGAACGCCATCCAGGCGGCGCAGGTATTGGCCCCGGTAGCGGTCCATGTTGCTCAGACGCTCATAGGCCGAGCGGATCAGGGGATTTTTAAGCTGTTGTTCAGAGAGGTGACGGGGAGCCGCGTAACGGGCAGGCATTACCCGACCGGGGCGACGTAAAGCGGAGTGAGGGTCAGAAGGGGGGAGCCTGACAGCCTTGAGGTGCCTCATGCTTCACCGCCTTGGCCATGAAGGCCATGCGCTACGGTAAAACGTGTCAGGTTTTGATGATGCTGGGGGTACAGGTCTGCCTTTAGAAGGGGCACAGCCTGCGGAAGAATCTTTTCCATAAGTCCACCGTTCAGCGGTGAACTGAAGGCTTCACTTTTGACGGCTTGCACAAAACCGCAGTGAACGCCATAATCAGCTCACGTTATGTGTGTTGAACAGGTGATCCCTTCTTCAAAAGGCCTGTTCAGGATTTTCCAAAAAGCCCCGGCGCCAACCGGGGCTTTTTGGTTTCTGCGATTCGTGAATCTACATCGTCGCTTTCCTGCAAATAAAACTGTGCCGGATAGTAGCATGGGACCTCCGCTTTTCGCCCTACAAAATCCGCTGCTTTCAACGAGCTAGGACGCTTTCCTGGACACCACCGGCCTTTCATCGCTCGATTTGTTCAGCAGCCGTGGGTAAAGCCCGCGCCGGAACCGCTGAAAATCAGCCGCGTCAAGCCAGACGGCACTGGCCTCCCATCCGTCGCGAGACACACCGTCGAGCCGATCCTGGCTGATCAGCAGAGACGCTTCGTCATTGCGGCCATTGTCGTTGCGGATGAATTCACAAAGGTGGTTTGTCATGGTTGTCTTTCCTCAGTTAGCGTTTCAGTGCCAATAACTGGATGCAGAACTGCCAGACCTACAGCGCCTCACTGGAGCATCCGCTCGGGGTTGGACGCAGTCGGCCCAGGACGCGCAGGATTTCGTTTTCAAAGGCGACTTTTGCTTCGAGGTCGCCCAGCTGCGTATGCCGTTCTGCCACGCACCTCAGCAAGCCAGGCAGGTGACCGTGCAGGGGCAACTCCTGGCCGTTCGTGACCCGATAGCCTTTGTGATACGCCGTCGCGATGTAGCCCTGCGTCTCCAGCGAACGCAGGGCTTCACGCACCGGCATCCGGCTGACCTGGAAGGCATCGGCAATGGCTTGCTGCGTAAGCCGTTCACCCGGTTCAAGTCGTCCGTCCATGATGGCTGCGCGCAGCGCTTCTTCAATGGTCTCGCGGGGCAGCGCTATCGGCTGTGCCAGACCGTGGGCCAGGTGCTCAAGCACCTGCTGAGCGTGCAGTTTTTGCGTTCTGTGGTTAATCATGTCCTTCACCTCTTTAACGGATGCAAACTGCCCCCTGCGCCGTAGCGCTGGGCTCAGCGCTGCACATGATTGAGGGGGTTGTGATGCGTATCAGGAACCGCTTGAGAGCCCCGAAGAGCTGGGCGGGTCGATCAGTCGATGATCAGGCTGGCTTTCTTGCCAGTGGCCGCATAGTCCTGCCAATGCGCGATAGCCTGTGCCTGCATATGGCGTGGATAGCGAGTGCGAACATAGCCCTGTGCCGTGTGAAGAATGACTAGATATTCCATCGACATGCCCCTTGGACTTTGCGTCTTGATGGGGCAATTGTGAAGTATATTTCGCAAAAGATAAAGAAATATATTTCTATTTTAGGATTGCCGGGAGCGCCATCACGGCATCGTCGTAGTACCTGGGCCGGTCTCCATCCGCAATGATCTGATGCACTCGGCGTTTGCTCATGGCCCAGCGTACGGCCAGCAGCTCAGGCTCCCAGCCTCTACGTTTGATTTCAGCCTTGAAGGCTTCTGGTGCCATCGGCACAAGCTCTTTGACTTCCAATTGGATTATCCGGATGAGAAATATGCTTCTATAGTAGTGGCTCACTGTAGGTGCGTCGAATGGTTTCTGGGAACCACCTCCAGGCAAGGAGGTGGTGTAACCGGACGGCTCAGTCCACGCTCATGCCGTCATCTTCATCCGGCGATGACAGCTCCGGTGTGCCGGCTGCTGCGGCCTGCCCCTTGGGCGTGGTCTCTGCCACTTCCCGCTCAGGCGCGGTCGGCTGCGCTGACCATTCGCGGCGGTTGACCGTTTTGTCCGTGACAGTGCCGTCCTCTTCGATGACCTGCACCACGACAGGCTGAGTGCCCAGGTCTTGCAACCGTACCTGGTCGCCTTGCTTCAGATTCGAATCCTTCATGGCATCTTCCAGCCCTACGCCCCACACCGTGCGGGGTCTACCCCCCTCGGGCTTGAGCGTCACGAAGTAGCTCATCTGGTTGTCGTCCTTGTGCTGATAGGGTGCTTCCCCGTGCTCGATCAGCGTGCCCTCGATGACTTTGCCCCTGACCGGGGCTGTCTGGCCCGTTGCTGGTTGAGGTGCAGGGAACAAACGGTCTTCCACCTCATTGACTATTTGCGCAGCCATCGCCGTGAGGTGGTCTAGGTCATCGATCAACTTAGGCGAGTTTTCGACTTGCTTGTAAGCGGCCACGATGCTGGCTTTGAACGCTTCACGATAGCTGTCGTTTTCCATGTAAGCCGTCAGCATGGCAGCGGCTTCAGGGGTCTTGTCATTTGTCGCAATGATCCAGACGGCATGGTCTTCACCTCGCAAGCCCATGACCGTATCCGAGGCCCTGACATCCGCTTCGGACATCGGGAAATCACGACGCCATTGTGCTTCAAGCCTCACCAGCTCGCTGGGGCTCTGCAAGTCCGGATCGTCGGCCCGTGCAGGCTTCGCGGCTTCTGGACTCGCCGACGCAGTGCTGGTGGCCACTGTCGGGCTAACGGGCTCGGGCGCAGCGTCTGAAGGCGTTGGCACGTTGGCCTGCGCTTCAGACGTTGCCGTTGCTGCAACATCCGCAGCCGGTTGCGCACGCTGCGCCTGCCATTGAGCAAACGCCTGGTCGCCTTTGGGCTGACCGCGCTCTGGAATGCCCAGGGTGATCGCCACCAGTTCGACGAACGCAATGCGTTCCGGTTCCGGCACGGTGTCCAACTGGGTGGCCAGCGCCTGGCTAACCTGCTCGGCGGTTTTTCCTTCTCCATACAGCGCTTCGATGGGCACCGTAACGCCCATCCTATCCGCCTGGTCCCTGACGTCACGTGTGGAATCGTCAACGTGCCGAGGCAGATCGGTGGCAGGACCAATGCTCTGGCCACCACGCTCAATGTCCAGCTCTGCACGGCGAGCCGCCAGGCTTTGGTTCATGGCCTTGTCAGTGAAGTGAACGTCCAGACCGTTCTTGGCCACGGCCTCGATCACCAGCTTTTTGAAGTCGGCGGTGCCGGTGATGGTGAGTGTGCTGCCAAACCTTTCCCGGGCCAGCTGAAGGGCCACGGACACACCGGACTCAGTAATCCCCGTGCGACGCATAGAGATTGTTTTGCCCGTGTCCACAAACAGTGTCTTGTCGGTCTGCTTGTCCAGGTAATGCACGTTCTGACTGAACTTGGCCTTGCGCGTGTACAGATCCTTGGCGCTCAGGTCACGCGCGCGCTGACTGGCGGCGGCGGGATCAACCTGTTTGGCAAAGCGATCCATGACCCGCTTCACACGGTCACGCACGCCTTCAGGGCCAGGCCCTCTCGCACCGCTGATGCTGAAGCCTGGGTCTTCCTTTTCGTCTTCTAAAAGATTGCGTATGGCTGCACTGCCCATGAGATTTACCTCGATGTTGGGTTTCGGGTTGCGGAACTGTTCACGTGCTTTGAGCCGTTCGAAGGTCAGCACGGAAACCAGCTGCGCCTTGTCCTGGCGGGTTAAGCGTTGATCGGAGAACACAGCGCGCCTGAGCGCGAAATACTGCTGATCGATCCGGCGTATGGCCCGGCGGTGGGCCGGAGCGATCTGGTTGTGCTGCGCCTGCCGTGTGAAATACGCGGCCACCGTCGAGGCCTGCCTGTTAACGGTCAGGGCCTTGATCGAGGCGCGCTTGAACACCAGCGCCTTGTCTGCGGGCCGCTTGAGCGGATCGAACAGCATCCGGGCGCGCTGCTCGATGTCAGCCACCGTGGCGACCCGGTGGGGGTTCTTGGCGTAGGGCGGGACGACAGAGCCAGGCCACCATTGGCGGGGAGGGCGAGGCTTGCCTGGAGCCCTGGGCCTACGACCGGCAGTGGAGCGTCCAGGCGTTGCTGTCGCAGTCGCCGGAGTATTGGAAGGTGTTGAAGGTGTTCGATAGAACACCAGCGCGTTGTCAGAAGGCTTCTTGAGCGGATCAAACAGGCGTCGGCCTCGCTCTTCGATGTCAGCGATGGTGGCGACACGGTGAGGGTTCTTGGCATACGGCGGGATTATTCGTCCAGCTCGTACTCGGGCGTTTCGGGGCTTTCCAGCTCCGGCCCGGCGTCGGCCTGTAGCGCCTGCTGGCGTTGCTGTTCCCGTTGCTTCCTGAGAAACGGCGGCAGGCCCGCTTCCTCCTCTTCCTCGCTCAGCTGTGGACCTGCTCCCTCTTCCTCGTCCTGCTCCTGGTACAGATGGTCGCAATCCAGAATCTCCTCCTGGTTGCGACTGTCCCAGGTGAACGTGTGCATCACTGGGCAGTAACAGCGCACCGTCACGGCTTCGGGCCGATCCGGCTTGCCGGTGATCTGCCACATCGCTGACGGACAGGTCTTGCAAGCCATCGGCAGGCTCGGCAGTGCGTCGCCCCGTAGTTTCAGCAGGACTTCGCTGGTGATCTCTCTGTCGTTGCCCGGTGTGTACGTTGTCATTGTGTTCTCCATGGACTTGGTAGAATTTCTGCTCGCGCTCAGCAAGCAACTGCTGACGCTCTTCTGGGCTGGCAGCCACATAACGCTTGCGAAACGCCGGTGTCGCCTTCTCCACATACTTGATTTCCATCGCCCGTTGCGGCCATTCAGTTAACCGCTGGGCAATGATCGCTTTATCAAGCGGCTCCTTTTTCAAGTCGCGCCTGACGATAAAGTTATCGTGAAAGATGGTTTCTTTGAGGTTGGTAAACTTCGCATCGCCGGGCAACTTGACGGCCACGTACTCATTGTCTTTGCCCTGATTGCGGATGCGCGTTTCACCGTAGGTGGCCGCCAACTCATAGAACGCCTCACGGCTGGTCACGTTCTTTTCAATCACCGGCTTAACCAGCGTTTGCTTGAACTCCCGATTCTTACCGTAGAAGTCATCGCCCTTGTACCTGGACAGCACGCTTGCGGCATCAGCAATGTCTACCCGAACATGCTCTCTGGGTGACGCAAGGTTGTACTTCTGGTTTAGATATTCCTGGAAAGCCTCAAAATACTTCTCATGATTCTTATAGAAGCCCACGGGGTTGGCTTCATTACCACTGAGCAAGTTGATACGCGGCACGATGACGTGGATATGTGGCTTGCGTTCGACAGGCTTGCCGGTCTTCTTGTCAGTTACACATTTAATCTTGGGCAAATGCGCCTCAGCGTAAAAATTGAATTCTTCCGCTTTATACGCATACATGAGAAACTGTTTGAATTCGGCTGTAACGGCTTTAAGTAAGGATTCAGAAACAACGTCTTCACGAAAACTAAGTGTGAACGTCAGGTAACGGTCCTGACCGCGATCAGGAATACTCTCATAAATAGAACGGGTTAGATCAAGGTCGCCGGATATCACCAGGCGATGATCCAGTTCATCGCGGGTGAACTCACGTCCTGACTTGTTGCCTTCTTCGAGATATTCCTGTGCGCCAGTGTTGTACCCACCGGGCCTAATCAGCATCGGAGACACCTGCCAACAGCAGGGCCTCGATGGCGGTCAACTTGTTCAGCCAGAGGGTGTACGTCTTTTCAGAAATGACACCACGGCGGTGTGCCGCATTCACCTGGTGGGCCAACTGGTTAATGTTTTTGCTGGTTTTGTTATAGAAAAACAGCAGCCGGTGATAGTCCTGTGGCTTGGCCGCTTTAACATTGAAGGTGAGTTTTGCATTGATAAAAACGTCACGCAGGAACTCGGAAGTCGTAATGCCTGCTTCCTTGGTCTTCCTGAGTATCTCGGTGTGATCATCCTCACCCACACGCAGGGTCAGGACACGGGTCTTTGGGGGCTGCTCAGCCATGGGGCCTCCGACGATCAATGACGCAATTGATTTATCGACTGATGACAAACGACAAGCGCAGCGCTACCGCTCTGCGGGGTTTCAAAGGGGTTTCCCCTTTGGCACGGCGATGTATTCGGGGGGGCGCTTCATCCCCCCGTATACATCGGTAACGTGCCTGTTTAGCGAATTCGAGATTTTGGGTCAGACCCAAGATTGTCTCTGAATGTCTCTCGAGGACACAGAATGTCTCTCTGTGTCACTAATCCTGTTAGGTTGACTCTAAATGTCTCTACTTGACTTTGAGTGTCTCTAAATGTCACAAATGGTCTCTAACCCTCGTGAGCCACATTCGAGCATCGTCGAGAGCACTGAAAGGAGAAGAAAATGGACGACTGGCGCAGCAAACCACGAACAGGCAAGAGCCAGGTAACACCATGGCTGCAACAGATTCAGGCACGCATCGACATGGGGGCCACGATGAAGCAGGCCTACGACGAGCTGATGTCGAATGAGTCCATTTCGCTTGGGTACCGCCAGTTTGTTAGGTACGTCCACACGCTGACATCCAACACACAAGCCACAACACAGAAGACAAAGGACAAGCAAACCGCTATAGCTGAGGAACATGCGAAAACGCCCCCTGAGCCAAAAAAGGCGGACAACCAGAGAACACCGATGACACCCGCTGACTTTCGAAAGATCAGGGAAGACTTCGATAGAATGGACTTGAATGCACTTGTTTCAGGCAAGGGGCTGATATTCGACGAAAAATGAATAGCGCGTACTGGCTAGTTCTTATACTTGTCTTTGATACCTGTAGGGATTTTTTCCAACAAAGCGCGTTGTTCTTTATATTCTTGATAGAACCACTTGTTGGTTTCATTAACGTCTTGGCTTTCAATAGCGATCCAGGTCATGCCACCGATCATCATAGCTGCCATCACGACTAATCCTGCAAGCATCATATGGTTAAATCGAGTGGCTTGCGTATCTCTGAGATTTCCAGACAACGCAGACACACGATTTTCCAGTTGTTCAATCTTGACCGTCGCACGATTGAGTGCAGGCTCGAAAGCATTAGCAAGACTGTCATGAATGGCCTCAGAAAGCTTGATCCCGACATCTAGACCAGCCTTGGTCGTGGTGGCTTGAATCAATTCTTTAGTGCTTTTCTGGAGAAACAATGCGGTGTCTTCTGCATCTTCAACAGCATCAGCGACAATTCTTAACGAATCATCCATTGAAAGCTCAAGCAACCTGGGTATGTTCTTGATACTGTCGTGCAAGTGACCCACGTCACTTAGGGAGGCGCTGATTTATTCGATTTTTCGTCCCTGCAACGCTCTGGAGGCCTTGATTTATCTGGGGGCAACAGCTGGGTTTTAGAATAAATCAGCGTCTCCTTAGCAACTCGGTAATGAGAACGTCACGTGCAATGGCTGTATTCTTTTCAATCGTACTCATAGAGCATCCTCCTCCGCAAACAACGCATCAAAGACTACATCAAGCTTACGATTAACGCCTTTGGCGAGAAGCTTCAAGCCATACATATCTGACCAAAGCTCACGATCTTTCATGTCAGCGCTCTTGTCTTTCAGCAACGTCTTGTAGTCGGCGTTATCGCTCATCAACGATGTAAGAGAAATACGCTTGACTGAAAGAGCGTCGAACAGCTCAGTTTCAAATATTGCGCACTTGCGATTGCAGATAAACGAATGTGCAAGATCGTAATAGGAAATAATGATGGAGAATTCCGAATCAACGTCACTTTTCACCCGATTGAATACCAATCTTATCTTGTGAGCCGGAATGCCCATCGCGGCCAGCGTTCCAATCATGGTTGCTGTCTCTTTCTGCTCCTTGGTTCCAGAAGTTACTGGAACAACGTAGTAATCAATTTCATCGTGAGCCTCTTCGAAGCTTTCCAGGTTGGCCATGAAGTCTTCAACGTTGGAAGCACCCACGTCGATGATATCCTTTTCTGGTCAGCGTCATTGCTCTTGTCAGGTCCACCGGCGCAGCACAGCACCAGGTCAAACAGCATTTGCCGCAATGCAGGACTGTCGTGAAACTGGAACGGGTTGACGCCGGTGAAGTGCCCCAGCTGCACGGTGTAATACTCGGCCCCCAATGCACACAGCAGGTGCCTCAGCGACTCGTTGTAGTCGATACCGAAAATCAGCGGATCAAAGCGGCTGAGAAAGGTCAGCAGGGTGGCCTCAGCGGTGGTTTTACCGACCCCCGTCTGCCCCGTGAAGACCGCATGCCCTGGCAGCATTTCACCGAGGTTGTTCTGGCCGGGCGGGCTGTCGTGCACGTTGAGGACATACAACGCCTTGTTGGCCGTCAGCACGGGCATGACGCCTGTCCCGTCACCAATGGGGTTGCCCTTGACCTTGCCCGTGGGAGTGGAGTGCAGGGAAAAGCTGCACGCCAGGTTCTCGGTCGATTTCATCATGGGGTACATGGCCTCGGTCACACCGGGAAACTGCGTGTACCAGGTGTCGATGTTGCTCATGGTCGAACGCACAAAGGTCGCGTCACGCACCGTAAACACCGACGCCATTTTCGTGCCGTTCTCGATGGCCTGGTCCGGGGTCTTGCCGAAGACGATCAGGGAGGCGTGATAGCGACCAAACGCCTTGTCGCCCAGGGTGATGGCCTCGATGGCATTTTCAAGCTCCTCGGTCTGCCTGGAATCGCGCTCGACCGAACCCAGATCCGCCACGTGCTTTTTGAATTTGTCCTTGGCCTTGTTGCGGTCCTCGAACAGAAACGTTTGCACCAGGGTGAACTCGAACTGCTGCTCGATGGCCTCGTCCCACATACCGGGGTAGGTCCCGCCACTGGGGTAGTCGCGCAGGTCAAAGGTCGTCGCAAAGCGCTGGCCACCCCGGTTGGGACGGTTCTCGACAAAATCGTAGTTTTCGAAGTTGGTAACACTATCAATGATCGCGTCACCCAAGCGGGTGTCGCTGACCAGTACGTCTTTTTCGTGCCCGTTGATCAGCAGGCTGTAGTAGCGCCCGATCTGCGAGAACAGCGCACCGTGTTCGTTTTCCTCCAGCCCCATGATGACCGGGTCATATTCGGCCAGCAGCGTAGAGGACAGTGACAACAGGTCGCTCATGCGTTCGATCCCCTCATCCACCTCGCGGTATTTGAGGATCAGGGCAATGCTGTACCCGACCTGGAAGAAGGTGCCGTTGCGAAACGGGGCGGTGTAAGCGTCCACGAAGTCCTGAAGCGCGGGCAGCGGCAAGGTGTATTGCGTGTCCAGCTCGATGCCCGTCTTGGTGATGTAGGTTTGCAGCATCAGGTGCTTGCCTTCCTTTTTGCCCAGGGCCAGGAAGTAGCGGTTGAGGTTGTGAAACAGGTGGACCAGTTCGTCATCACTGCGGGTCTCGCTGGAAACCCCCTTCAACTGAATCAGACTCACCAGGCGATTGCCGGGCAGGGTCACCATGTGTTCGTGGACCGGATAGCGCATCAGTGGCACTTTCTTTTCCGGGGGCATAACGCTTTTGTGAAAATCGTGCGCCATAGAATTCATTCCATTGCGGGTTAAAGGGGGTCAGCAACAACGGTTTGCCGTACTTGAGGCTCAGCCAGAGACGCCGCCGCCCAAAGCGGATGCGGCGCAAATATTGAGGATCGATCAGGCCCACGACCCTCAAGGCGATGAGGGCTATCAGGAACGGGGCGGCAGCGACCAGGCCCCACACCCAGGACAGCAGGAAGGTTGCGGCCACACCGAAGACCAGGCCGCCCATCAGCAAGCCCACCATCGGCATGATGGGGATGTTCCAGAACATCGCGGGCCGACTCATCGCGTTGTAGCTTTCGAAGGTCAGTTTCTTGAGTACTTCGTTACCGGCCATAAGCGCTCCTGGTCAACCCGGCACGCCGGTGCCGAACACCTGCCAGGCCGCTGTGCCGAGGAGCACAGACCCACCAACGACCAGCAGCACGCCAACCTGCTCGAGGTAGTCCATGAAGGTGTGCGAGCGGTCGCCCGTGGAGCGAGCAATCAGCCATTGGGCACCTGACCAGATCAGGCAAACCAGGCCCAAGGTGCCCGCCAGGGTATAGAGGCCCAGGCGGATATTGCTGCCCCACTGGTTCAGCGTGCTGAGCCAGTCGGCGGAGGCGATGCCAGGCAGGCAAGCCAAGGCCACCAGCAAAATGCAGAGTTCGCCTTTGTTGGGCACAAGGGTACGTTTGATCATCATTGATCCTCTTTAGGGAGAGTTGAGGGTTGTTCTGGGGGTGAAGCCGGAACAGCAGGTACAGCGGATGGAGCAGAAACAGGCGGTGGCGCAGGTGGCAGATAGCGCGGGTACTGGCGCAGCACGTCCCAGCTTTCATAGGTCGGCTCAACGGCGGATGCCGGAGCCTGAGCGCGCTGGAGCTGGCTTGTCTCAGCGGAGCCGCCTTCCAGCGCAGGGACCGTCACGGTGGTCGTGCCTGCGTTGGCCAACACACGTTGCACGTGGCTGCTGCCACCGAATTCGGCCTCGGCCTTGAAGCCGCGTTTGGGGTTGCCGCTGTAGTAGCAGGAAATGGCTTTACGCAAAGCGCCCTGCGTATCCGGATCGGCTTTGCTGGCCTTTACGTAGCAGGCCTGTAGCTCTCGCTCTGCCATGCGCAAGTTGTTGCAGGGTTCAAATACGGGTTCGGGTCGGTTGACATCGAAATGCTGCCGGTTGATTTGGCCCAGACCGATGCTGAAGTCAGCCCCTCCGCGACCAGCTTTTTCACCACCAATACGGCTTCATCCAGGCTTTGCGGTTGACGCGGCAACACTTTGCCGACCACGCCAATGGCATAGGGATTGAAGGAGGATTCTGTCTTGACGATGGGAGTAAGCGTGGCGGGATGTATCGAGGGAGCGCATTGCATAGCCAGGGCCAGGAAGGCGCTGGTGGTGAGCATTGCAGGTTCCTTACGTTATGGGAGGTTTCCCGAATGGCCTTGTAAAAGGCCATTTGGTGAAACCTCTCGATCTCCCAAAAATGAGATCGAGGGATCTTAAATCGTATTTCCGGCCGCGACCCTGTCCGCCAGAAAACTTGTTTGGGGCTTTACGCTGCGCACCCTGGGCCAGTTGCCAACCCTCTGAGCCGTTAAGGCCGACCCATCGCTGCCTCTAAACCCGTTCCCTGAGTGTCGATACGGCACACAAAGAGGACCGGCACCCGAAATATAACCTTCCT
>NZ_FNKU01000009.1 GCF_900100365.1 Pseudomonas cannabina
ACGACAGGGTTAAGGCCGATTTGGACCGGGCAACAGAAATGCCGAGGAAAGAGGCTGAATGGCGTGCAGAGCATCCTAAGCGAGCTTGGCTGCATGACAAAGGCATCAAGAAAAGTACGAAACTTGAGTATTTTGAAAAATCGTTGCGGGATACGCAATACGCCCGTCAGAACGCTCATTTGCTGCTGTCAAGTGCACAGATGAAGGTGAGCAATGCGCAATACAGTGCGTCTTGGCTAATTAGCCAAGAGAGAAATAGAAGTTCGGTGATGCAACGGATCGATCAGCTGGAGGCTGTTGTGATGGCCGAGGAAGCCGCGTCAGCGCCTACTACGGACGCGAGCCGCGCCCAGGTGAACAGATCGCGTAGCAAGCCCACTTATCGCCCTCAGCGCGATTACAGCCCCGATCAGGACCAGGACGAGCCAGGTATGGATTTCTAAGCACAGAAATCGACATAGAGCATGTAGGCCAGGGGCAGGCCAAAGTTTCCGGCCCGGAAACTTTCTACACCAGCCACACCCAAAAAAACCGGGTTTCCCCGGCCTTTTTGTGTGTGGCTATTATCCTGCGATCTTGTTACCGGGCAGCTTCGAGCGTGCAAAGTTGGCAACCCTTGCCGCTGTTCGTATACCTGAGTACTTGGAAACGACCCCGGAGACCCCCGCACCTGCGGCACTAGACCCCATGATCGACGCCGCATAATTCGGCAGCTCTGTTACTAGCACAAGAAAAACCGCAAAGAAGATAAACATGGAAATAGACCCACTTATCGAGGGATCCATTTTGCCGTCCTTGAGAACCGCCGTGTTTATAAAAGCAACTTCCATTGCCAGTACTACCGAAAACAGAACTTGCGTGAGCATGAACCCGGCCATCTGAGAAACCCAACCCCAGAACCATTGGCGTGTACGATCAAATAACGCAAACGCAATGAAAAGTGGACCCAGAGCCAAAAGCATGGTGGTAGCAGCCTTGATAACTAGCAAAGTAGACACCACTGCCAGCAGAAAGGGAATGCCTCCTAGAATGAATAGAACGATGGAAATACCGCCTGTGTAAAGGACTGACATGTCCATCTTGAGCAGGCTAAAAGCCTGATTCTTTATCATGGCAATTAGGGTTGATGAGTAGGTCGCGATCATGGAATCAATCTGATTGACTTGAGAACCAGACTGACCCGATAGAAGCCCCCCCATCCAGGCAGGCGCGTCCGTCACAAAAGGCACGATGGTTGTTATGTACCAACCTACGTTAAAAGCCATGCCTGCGATGAAAGCCATCTTGAATATTTCGTACACTATATCTTGTGCAGATTGATTCAGTCCCATTACCAGCCATCGCATGCTGCGCATGGTAAAGTTGAGAATCCAAATCGTGCCTATGAGTGTGCCTAATGCTAACATGACATTTCGTATGCCGGTAGTTAGTAAGAGTTTTAGCGCGTTATCAATAAATTCATAAAGAGTTTGTACTGGCGTAAATTCCATTATAACTCCCCTTTAATTTTCTTGGCTTTGTGGTTCTTGATTGTTTCTTTTAGGTTGTTATATTCCGTGCGTAGCTTGAGCCACATGTAAACGACTAGTGATGAGCCGATTATTATATAAGCTGCCTTCACCAGCGTTAAAACCGCGTCAATTATTGTTGTGCTGACCCATACAATAGACTCCGATAAATGTGTGATGTATGTATCTGCGGACATGCCAGCCGCCCATGCGACAAAGATGGAGACGTAAACGAACGCTGATACGACGACAACAAATTTTAAGTAATTCTTGATAATTCTTAACATGCTTAACTTCCCTATGTTAATTAGCGCAGATATTTGTCCAGATAGTCTTGTTGCTTTTTCTTTTCTTCAATTTCTTCCTGTTTTTCTTGAAGCATCTGCATATTCGCCAGCCGCATCTGCTGGTTTTGCAGCTCGATCAACTCCTGCTGATAGCGCAATTGCAAGTCTTCCTTCTGCTGCGGGGTCTTCACCTCGTTCAATCGTTCCCGTAGCAGCTCGGCGTTCTTGACCCGTTCAGTACTGGCGTTGTAATTGCGCTCCAGGGCATCGGCAGCCGACAATATCTGGTCGAATTTCGCCTGCACGCTGGCATTATCCGAGGTTAAGCCGTAGCGCTCACGCAAACTGACGATATCGCGTCCCGTGCTGTACACATCAGCCCAGTCTCCCATGGGCATGACCTTGTTCAAGGCGGGGTCGTTTAGGAAACCACCCAACATGTCGTTGCCGGTGACGATGCTCTTGTAGTGGTTGTACTGCTGCGCTGTCTCGCGGATGGCGTCCTTGGCCGTGGTCAGCGCGTCCATTGCCTGCTTGGCTTGGGCCAACGCATTCGCCCTCAGCGTGAGCAGGGTAGACGGGTCCAGTACCGGAACGCCTGGAACCGCTGCAAATGCTGGTAAAGCCGCTGCATTTAGTGAAAGAGCAACTACAAAATAAATTAAATACTGTTTCATGCAAGTTTCCTTGGCTGGCACTGCCAGCCATTGAGTTAGATTTGACTACACCTCAGTTTCTAAAATATTACTCTATAGAGTCGCGAATGTGAGAGGCCTTTTGAAGGAAGTCGCCCAACTGCTCTGATCTAAGCAAGGTGCTGTAGAATAAAATATTGAGCCCGTGCACAAACCTATCGGCAGTATCTTCGGAAGTTACGAAACCAGCGTTTCGAAGTACATAAGAGGTGACCATTTGGTGGTAACACTCAAATGCAGCGTTTAGGTTGACGCTCTCATCAACAGCATCAATGAGGCTTTCCAGCACGGGAAGGGCGGTTTCTGTAGAATGGTCGATAGCCATGGTGATGGTTCCTTGTCTATGTTGCTATGGTTAGGTCTGGCTGGAGGGTGCGAACCTCCAGCCAGGCCGTCTGGTAAAGCGCGTTATTGTTTTTTGGCAGACCTCATGCTGTGATCGAGGGCTCCGCCTTCGAAGCATTTCATCAAGATCATGAAGGCCTCAGTGCCAATTGGTGCTACCCCGTCGCTCCTTGTGACCGTTATTTCATACCGGTCAGCCAATGGCTGGCCCTCCACTGCGTCCGTGCCAGGCAGGAATAGCTTTATCTCTATATCGCGCTTTGGGTTACTCTTTTGCTTAGCCATGGTGTACATCTCCTGTGGATGTTGCTGTGGTTAGCTCCAGTCGTGGTTTCGAAGCCCGCGGCTGGAGCGTCTTTAAAGCTATACTTCTAGCCTTAATTGGTTATTTTTCTTGAAATCAAATCTAAGCATAGCGACTTTCCGACCTTTTTTAATCGCCCGCCAATCAATCAACCAGCCATCTTTCTCCGTTAGCTCCTTGACGGCCGGTTCGATAATTCTTCGGCGAATAGCTGCGAAGTTAGCCATCTGTTTTTCAGTGGCATCCATTGACTGAGCAAAGTCTTCAATGGTTATCTCAAGCCAGCCGGTATCTTGAAAGCGAGTCAGAAGCTCGAGTAGTCGCCATGAGTAGATAGAACGTAATGCGCTTGCCTGCTGAAGTTGGTAGCTAGTGAATTTTTTTCGTAAGCCGGTGAGCTGTGGTAGCAGCTCAGGCCACCAGTAAAGCTCAACCCACCCTTCCCCCTTCTGGTAATGCACTCTGCCTACCCATCGCATCTGAACGCGCGTAGGAGGAAGCGGTTTGCCTTGGCGAGAGCTAGCAGCTTGGTAAAAGGTGATCGATCGCTTGTAAAGCTGATTTGCTGCCGATTGGAGTTGGTTGTAAGCGGTGTCTAAATCAATTCCAAAAGCCTCTGCGTACTCAGTCGCATTTATACGTGTAGTAGGTATGGTTCCGATCGGAACAGCTTTGCGGCTATCCATTTTTGACAGTGCGCAGCCAACGACACGCTTTTCGGCCAAGGTCAGCCCCTGTCCTGACCGGGTAAGGGCGTTACCCATTGTGATCCAGCGCTCTCCAGGAACGCGCTCAATAGACGCATCGTAGTTTTCACTACGTTTTGCGGTTGCTTTCGCGGAGGGGGTGGTTTTTTTCACGAGAGCCAATTGTGCCAACCTTGCGGTTAATGTGTCGTAACTTAAAGTTGCCACACTTCATCAAATGTGACAACTATTTTTGTGACTCAGCCTGTGGATAGCACCGGAAAAAAGGCACAGTTAACCGGAAAAAAGGCACAGTTAACCGGAAAAAAGGCACAGTTAAAACGCTGTAAGCCTCTAGCTAGAGCGGCTCGCAGAGTCTACAAACAAGAAAAAACAAGAAAGAACGCAAAAACACTGCATAGGCGTGTGATTGGGATGAATAGAGAAAACGGAAAAAATCGTACGCTAGCGTGCGACTTCAGGTCATAAAACGCCGGTCGGATGCTTCTTCCGACCGGCGTTTTTATGACCCGTCAACGAGCAGAGCGAGGCGACAGCCTAAGTGTAGGGGCCTGCAATCGAAATGGCCCGGACCTGCAATCATCGCGTTTTTCGACCAGGATTGATTGCATCTATCCGAGCCAGCAAACCGGGATTATTTGCGAATGAACCTGCGTTCATCTGGTTCGACCTGCAATCGATTGTCATGAACCGGAATTATTTGCGAGTGATCGCTCGCCGCTTATGTCTCATTTGAGCACACCCTTGTGAGACGTATGGCCGAGACGCTTTTTGCGTCTCAATAGGGCGGCTTTTAATTTTTGATACAGTACGTTCACAAATTCTAGAGTCTAAAGAGACAAACTTGACGATGGCACCTTACGGAGGTAAGAGGTTGGAGCTTCCAACAGCAGCGCTACCGGGCTACCGGACTGAATCGTGTGATCGCAGTACAGGGTGCGGAGCAATGAAACAGAAAGTGCACTAAGCCGAGTGCATCCGCGTAAACCCCGCTAAAATCATCGGTTTTCAGTCGCATTTAATCTTGGTCGGCCGCTCTCGATTGCAGGTCGAAGTGGGTGGATGCAGGTTCGTTTGCAGTCAATGCTGGTTCGCGGTGCCGGATAGACGCAATTAATCCCGGTCGAAAAACGCGATGATTGCAGGTCCGGGCCATTTCGATTGCAGGTCGTTACACCTAAGGTGTCTAAGGAGGCGCTGATTTATTCGATTTTTCGTCCCTGCAACGCTCTGGAGGCCTTGATTTATCTGGGGGCAACAGCTGGGTTTTAGAATAAATCAGCGTCTCCCTAAGTGTTCACATGTGTCATAGCAAAGAACGTATAACCGCAAAGCGCAGGGGGGCTGAAAATTCTCGCATGCGAGAAACTTTGTCATGACAAAGTTTTGGCTTGCCTGATCTAAGGCTTGATCGTGTGTGGTGTCAGGTAGAAAGCGCCCTTCCAGTCGCTGTGCGCCCTACTGACACCGCACATGACTTGAGGCTGTGCAAGGGCTGCTTCGCTCCTTCACGGCGCAGGCTACGCCCTGCGCGCTTCGCTTGCGGGTCAACTAGAACGAGGGGTATTCCTGCCTGGCGTGGATAACGTTCACGACCTCGATGCGCTCGAGGGTGACGCGGTAGACCAGGACATAGTTTGGATGGGCCACCAGCTCGCGAGTACCAGGCACTCGCCCAGGACGGTACAGGTAGGGATGATCGGCCACCGGTAGTATGGCTGACTGTAAGCGCTCCAGAATGGCTTGAGCGGCTTTGGGGTCTTCGTTGGAGATATACCGGATGATCTTAGCCAGGCTCATGCGCGCACGTTGCCGCCAGATGATTTGCATCAGCTGACCTTAGCCCGATCCCGTTGATGCTTTTCTGCCTCGGCAATGATTGCGTCCATTTCCGCCATGACCTGATCGTGCGGCACACCTGGACTGGGATCGTCCAGTGATGCTTGCACCTGGAGCCGAAACCAGCGGTCGTAGCTTGCTGCCTGTTCATCGGTTTCGAATTCCGAAACGATGGGTGAGAGGTTGGCCATGTGGGGTTCTCCAGCTGGGAGGGTTTTACATCACTGTTACATCGCGTTTACATCATCTGTACGTCATTTTACATCGTCTGTACGTCAAACCTGAGCAGACATCCGCTGCACTGTGTTGCATTGGTTTGCACTGTGTTGCACTAAATTGCATTGAGTTGCACTGTTGTCCTGCTTGTGCCTTGGGTAAGTCCTGCATTTGCACTGCACTCGCACTGCAACCTCACTGCGCGGGCACCGCACCTCACTGCATCTTCACTGCAAAAATGCTGCAATTAGAGACATTTTGAGTCAATCAAAGACACTCTGAGTCACGGAGTGACACACAGAGACACTGCTTACGGTGCCATCGAGGCCAGTTCGTCCAGGAGCGGAGCCAGACGCTTTACATCCACGTCCCTTTTCACCGTCGATGCCGCCAGCTCAAGCACCCATTGCCGGACTCTAGGCTCTCTTTTCGCTTCGGCCAACAGCATCCCGCCCAGGATGATCTTCTGGCCGGTCTCCAAGCCCCTATTTTTGGTCCTCAAGCGCGCCAGTTTGTCCTGCAAACGGGCCGCTTTCTGCTCATCTGACAGCGCCATTTTATTTCTGCCTGAAACGTGGGTGGTGATGCTACGATAGCACGCAGCGAAAGCAAGTGCGCACTTTCGACTCGTACCGAGTCAGCGCGCCCCCTTCGGGGGAAATCACAAGCCAAAGCAGAGGCAAAAGCCATCGCCATCTTTCATGCCAGTACCAAATCGATAGGCCGTAGCTCCGGACGTTCGTCCGTTGCTGCGGCTGCTTATCGGTCGGGTACTGAGCTGGTCGATATGCGCACGGGCCTTGTCCATGACTACACCCGGCGCGGCGGTGTTGTTTCCACTGAAATCATGCTTCCGGACGGCACCAGTGCCGAACGCAATGCACTATGGAACGCCGCCGAAACCGCTGAAAAGCGCAAGGATGGCCGGACGGGTCGCGAGTGGACCATCGCGTTACCTTCTGAACTGGATGACAGTGCACGGCAAGAACTGGCCTCTGCGTTTGGCATCGAGCTGGCCACCCGTTACGGCGTTGCCGTTGACTTGGCCATCCACTTGCCGGATCGGGAAGGCGACAACCGCAATCACCATGCTCACGTGATGACCACCACCCGGCAGGTCAGCCGCGATGCGGCTGGTCTGCTGGTGATGGGTGAAAAATCCACCATGGAGCTTTCGGACACCAAGCGCCGTGGCATGGGTCTTGGTTCCGCAGCAGATGAAGTGGTCGCCATCCGCCAGTTGTGGGAACGGATGGCTAACCGCGCCTTGGAGAACGCCGGTTCAGATGCCCGGATCGATTCACGCAGTCTCAAGGCGCAGGGCCTTGACCGCGAGGCCACCACGCATCTGGGGCCGGTTGCCAGCGACATGGAGCGCCGAAATAAGGCATCGGATCGAGGCGATGGCAACCGGCAAGTGGCTGCGAACAACGCGCTGCGTGAGCAGCTCTCAGCACAGATACTCGATCTGAATGCGTTCCGTGCTGCACGGCAGACCGCGCCGGTGGAACCCGCACGCAAAACGCGTTCGGCGCCGGTGCGCCTACCTGACAATCCATTGCCGGTTTACGCACGAACCCCCCGGAAAATGGCGACTCTGGACGATATTTCGATGCGTGGAGCGCGGCTGTTTGGCCCGCTGAAAGCTGCTGCAGAAAAAGACCAGGCTAACGAGAGTGGTGCCGATCTGCTGCGACCCGAGGTGAAGGCCGCCTGGAATGCTCGACGTGCACCAGGTACGGCAGCGGTCACCGCGGCTGAGCCAGAAGTGAATGCAACTGACTCTGTGCGAACCCATTGGAATCCACGGACAGCCATAGCTCCCCAACCCGCTCCAGTGCCGGCACTGCCAGAAGAAACGCCGGCAATCGATGAGCCGGCCAGCTCGGAGACGCCGAAACCTACCGAGCGACCTCGGCCTAATGCTCGCCCAGCGATCGAGGCGCTTTTTGCCGAGTGGAGGCAAGAGCGCGGCACAGAGAAGCCCGTCGCCGCAGAGGCACCGGCCAACATCGATCCGCAGCCTCTCAGCTATCGCGAGCGTATGGACGCGATCAAGGCACGCCGAACGTCTCGGCATGGTGATCAGCCCCCAGTTGCACCCGCTGCTGCCCAGCGCACGCCTGAGGCGGTCAAACCGGTGATCGATCCGCAACGTCCCGAGCAACCTCCGCTTACTGGGAGTGCCAAGATTCGAGCGATGATGGCCGATTGGAAACAAGAGCACGGGATATTCAAGGACAGTGACTCCGATCCAAGGGGGGGCCGTGAGCGCGTGAGCACGATCATGGATCGCATGCAGGCTCAAGTGAACGGCCAGCTGCCGTTGCCGAAAGTCGAGTCAGCACCTCAGCCCAATCCTGAGCCAGTCAAGGCTGCACCAGTGGTGCCTGCGCCGGAACCGGTCAAGCCGGTGATCAGTGCTGCACGCCTTGAACTGGACGCTTTGAAGGCGAGCGTAGTGCCGATCGAGAGCGTTGTGGCTGCTGATCCGCGTGTGATTGCAGCTCAGAAGGAGT